>NZ_JBKEVB010000010.1:0-92814 GCF_056356875.1 Bifidobacterium sp. LH_426 | reverse complement strand
GGCCGAACCGGCGGTCTTTAACGCGACATCGTGTTAAAACCAACCCGACACGCCTACTGTCACAAGGCCAAACCCCGGTCATAAACACCACGTTTGGTTCCTATAGCCCGTGATGCACTGGGGGTTCTCTTTTTTCGGGAGTGTCATCGGTGGGGTTTGTCACCCTAAGATGACAGATTTTGTTTGTCTCTCGACTTCCGTGTTCTTTTCCATGAAGGTATGAGTCATACGTCGGAAACGGCGTGATCAACCTTTATGGAAAGAGGCTGTCGTGGCAATCCAAAATCCGAATACTCCCATTGCAACAAGCCATTGGCAACGAGATGACGGTCTTCGACCGGTCAAGTCGATGCCGGTTCAGGCGCGTGGGCTGGTCAAGCGTGTGGTTTCCGCTGATGGTTCCAGTCCGAGTGTGATTCTCAACGATGTCTCGTTGGATATTCCCGGTGCCGGGTTGACGGCGATCGTCGGGCCTTCGGGAGCGGGCAAGACCTCTCTGTTGTACGTGTTGTCAGGTTTGGACAGGCCCGACTCGGGCCGGGTCGTCATCGGCGGCACCGACATCTACGCGTTGGACGAGGAACGTCGTTCGCGGTTCATCCGCGGGCATATCGGTTTCGTGTTCCAGCAGTACAACCTCGTGCCGTATCTGACGGTCGAGGAGAACGTGATGCTGCCGCTCTCGCTCGCCCATCGCAAGGCCGACTACGTGCATGTCACGCAGCTGCTGTCCCGGTTCGGCCTGCGCCGGAGGGCGAGGACCGTGGTGAGCGCCCTGTCCGGTGGAGAGCAGCAGCGCGTGGCCCTGTGCCGGGCCCTGCTCTTGCGTCCGTCGGTGGTGTTCGCCGACGAGCCCACCGGCGCGCTCGACACCGCGAACAGCGGGCTCGTGCTGCAGGTGCTGCGCGAGCTGGCGGGTTCGGGTTCCAGCGTGGTCATGGTCACACATGACACGGACGCCGCCGCCCTAGCCGATCGCGTGGTCTTCCTGCGCGACGGCGGGATCACCCACGTGGCAGGCAGGCTGACCGCCGGGCAGATCGTCGAGGGCATGCGCCGCACGTTCGAGCCTGCCATGCCGCAGCACGGTCAGGAGGCTCGCCGTGGATAGGTATGTGCTTCGCGTGTTCCGTGACAATCTCGCGGGTTGGGTGCCCACGATCATGGTGGTCGCGGTGGTGACCACGCTGGTGGGCGTGTGCATGAACCAGTTCGTGTGGACCTCGTCGCCGTCATTCGCGTCGGCCGCCCGGCTGGCGGGTTTGGATCCGGCCGAGTTCACCATGGTGTCGGTCACGATCTATGTCGTGGTGGCGTTGCTTGCGTTCTTCTCGCTGACGGTGGTCGGTTCGGCCACGGTTGACCGCATCCGCGGCACGTTCGCGCAATGGCGTCTCATGGGCGCCAGCCCGAGCCAGGTGCGCGCGGGCATGTGGATGCTCGTGGGCGTGGCGAGCCTCACTGGCTCGCTGATCGGCTCGCTGATCGCGATGCCGGCCAGCCTGCTCGCGGTCCCCGAGTTCGACGCGATGGCCGCAGAGAGCTTCGCCGGCGGGCTCGGCTCGTTCGTCCCTCCCGCGTTCACACCGTCCGCGACGGCATGGCTCGGCTCGCTGCTGTTGGGCGTGGCCACGTGCATGCTGGGCGCGTTCGTGCCCTCGATACGCGCGGCGAAGGTCCGTCCCATCGAGGCGATCCGCGGCAAGGACGTACCGGTCGGGCGGCGTGGATGGCGGTATTGGGCGCGTTGGGCGCTCGGATTGACCGTCATGGCGGTGGCATTGGTATTGGCGTTCTCCGGCATGGGCATGCCGCGCGCCCAAGCGTTCGGCCAGGAGGCCGGCCAGACGTTCAACGGCGCATTATGGGCCGGGATCATCGCGTCGTTCGGCATGTACGTCCTCGCCGGCGTGCTGGTCCCGATCCTGCTGGACGCGGGACGCGTCATATGCCGCCTGTGCGGGTCGGCGACCGGCGTGCTCGCGGCCCGCGCCGCCAAGGCGAAGACCGTGTCCAGCATGAACACCATCGCCCCGCTCGCACTGGCCCTGGGATTGTCCGCGACCCTGCTGACCTGCGCGCGGTCCTACGGGCGGATACTGGCCCTGGGCGGCCATCCGACGAGCCTGAACTACACGGACTCGCTGCTGATGATCGCGATGCTGTGCATCGTGTCCCTGACCACGAGCCTGGCCGTCATCGCGTTGTCGAACCGTGGCATGGTTGCCGACCAGGCGCTGCTGCGCAGCATCGGCATGTCGCCGCGCCGGGTGACGCGCATGATCCTGTGGCAGAGCCTGCAACTGGCCGCCGGCGCGGTCGTCCTCGCGCTCATCCCGGTGGTCGTCAGCTCGCTCGTGCTCGCCACACGCTCCATCACGCTCGTCGGCGTTCCGGTGGCCGAGATCCCGTGGGTCGGTGTGATCGGCGCGGGAGCGGCCTGCTGGCTGGCGTTGTTCCTCATCCAGTACATGCAGATTCGCCCCGCGCTGCGTCGTAGCGTGGCAGACGCGATCAGGAGCCGTTGACATGCAATCACACCAACACAACGATTCGGTTATCGGCTTCCTGCTGCTCGGCCTGTTCCTGTCTCTGCCCGGCGTGCTGATTGCGTGGATCATCGGCCGCGACGGGCACGGATGGGAGCATGGCGGCCGTGTCGTCGCATGGATCGGGGCGCTGTTCTCGCCGTTCGTATGGCTGGCCATCATCATCGTATTCACTGTGTTGTTCACCGGTTCGGTCACGATGCTCGGCTGCCTGATGCCCGGCGCGGACTGTCTCGCCCAGTGAACATGCCGATGACCCGACGAGGTGGCACAGTGGATCATATGGAACGGCAAACGGTGAATGTCGGCAGGGTCACTGCCATAGCCATGCCATTATGTGTGCTCGCGGTCGAGGGCGCGATGCTCACGTGGGAGCGCATGATCGGCGCCCCGTTGGACCCGATGTACACGCTCGCCAAGCAGACCGGCGGATTCGTGATGCTGTTGCTAGCCCTGTGCCTGTCATGTCTGACATTGGTGTTCCGCTACCGTGCCCCGTCCGCCACGTTGGCGTCGCAGCTCATCCTGACCTTGACGCTGTCCTTCTGGCATGCGGACTCGATCCTGCTGGTCCAGCTGGTCGTGGCATTCTACGCGTTCATGCGCACGGCCGGGGAACGCCGCATGTACATCGGGTCCCTCGCGACGACGTTGGCCGTGACCTTGGCGACGTTCATGTCATGGCCCGCCAGCCGGTTCCTCGGCGAATGGCCCGGCCGCATCCTCCTGCTCGCCCTCGCCGGCGCGATCGCCCTGGCGCGCCGCGGCATGGCCCAAGCCAGGAACGCCACGGCCGCCGCCGGCTTGGAACATCGGCGCGCGCAGACCGCCATCAAGCAGCGTGACGCCGCGGTGCATCGTTCGCGCATCGCCGGCCAGCTGCACGACAGCGTGGGGCACGGGTTGACCGCGATCATCGCTTTATCCGAAGGATTGACCGGCAAGACCGGCGACCCGCGCGTGGAGGAGGCTCTGAAAGGCATCAACGAAATCGCACGGGAAAGCCTGGAGGACACACGCAAGGCCGTGCGCGCACTGACCGAAACCGACACGACCGCCGAAAACGAGGATTCCTCCGAACCGGGCTCCCGGAGCATGCGTTCGTGGGACGACATCCGCCCGATCCTCGCACACGCCCGCACGCTCGGCATCATTACCGTATTCACCGAAACCGGCATCCGCGCCGACGACGGATCGCAGGCGAATCTCTGTTTCGACGTGACCCGAGAGGCCATCACCAACGCCATCCGACATGGCAGGCACGTCACGCATCTCAACGTCTCATGGAACCACCAGCCTCGGAATGGGGTCACCGTCACCGTCAGCAACGACGGAGCCGACGGCGCGACGCCAACCGCCACGTCCGATAACGGCACCGGACTGGCCAGACTGTCACGGCGTGTGCAAGACACCGGCGGTGTATTCGCCTATGGGCCAATAGATGGCACCGACTGGCAGGTCAAAGCGGTCATTCCCCCGACCGGGGAACGGCAGACTGAAAGGCAGATCTGACCATGATCCGTGTGATGCTCGTGGACGACCAGAGACTGGCACGACTCGGCTTCCAGCTCATGCTCGACGACGTGACCGGCATCACCGTCATCAAGTCGGCGGAGAACGGGCAAGCCGCCATCGACACGCTCAACCAGTTGGATGCCGATCACCGGCCATTGCCCGACGTGATTCTCATGGACGTGCGCATGCCCGGCATGGACGGCATCGAAGCAACCCGACACATCACCAAGCACTGGCCCACCATCAGAATCCTCATCCTCACCACCTACGACGAAGACGACTATGCTTTCGGCGGACTCGACGCAGGAGCCAGCGGATTCCTACTGAAGGACGTCACCAAACGCGCACTGGTGGAAGCGATTCGCTCCATCGCCAGCGGCGATGCGATCCTCACCCCACGTATCACCAGACAGGTGCTGGAACGAGGCCTCCCCCATCCCACGGGAGACCGACGGCAACAGGAATTGCGCGCGTCATTCGACATGCTCACCCCGCGTCAACGTGAGATTTGCTCACTCATTGCCGAAGGACTCAGCAATGAGGAGATCGCCGGAAGACTCGTCATCGAATCCAATTCGGTCAAACGCGCAGTCAGCCGCATCCTTACGACCCTCGGGCTCAGGGATCGCACTCAGATTGCCGTCAGCTGGTACAAGGCCGGAGGGTTGTAGTTTTTTCGTCACCGTAAATCCTGAGGTAAAGGCGAAGGCCCATGCCGTTAGACATAGATGTCTCGTTTCTCCAGTATGAGGGAGGCGATGGCGATGATGATGAGGGTCAGGCCGATGGATGTGCCGATGCTGATGCACATGGTGGCGGGCGTGACGGGATCGACCGGGAACGAGGTGCCGATGCGGCTGGCGGCGGAGCCCATCATGATGGCCCGGCGCAGCATGCCTTCGTTCCTGGACTGCGGGGCCGCGGTGTCGGCATCGGGCGTGGCCGCACCCGGGGTTGCGTGTCTCATAGGCTTCCCGCTCCCGTCAAACGCATGAAGATGTCCTCCAGGCTTTGTTCGCGGCGGCGCACCATGAAGATGCGTAGGCCCTGGCTCACGAACCATGCGATGATATCGGCAGTCGTGTCGTGAGAGCCGACGCCCGGTACGGCCAGTGCCCGGTCTTCGAGGGCGAGTCCGGTGTAGCCGCGTGATTCCAGCAGGGCCTTCGCCTTCGCCGGGTCGTCGGTTTCGACGAGCAGGTCGGGTGTGGCCTTGGAGAACAGTTGGGAGCGCGTGCCTTGGAACAGGAGACGCCCTCGTGACAGGATGCCGAGTGTGTCGCAGGTCCTGTCGATCTCGCCGAGCAGGTGGCTTGATACGATCACCGTGACGCCCTGATCGCGCAGGCGGGCGAGCAGTTCACGGATCTCCTCGATGCCTGCCGGATCCAGCCCGTTGGTCGGCTCGTCCAGTATCAGCAGTTGCGGCGAGCGTGCGAGTGCCATGGCGATGCCGAGGCGTTGCTTCATGCCCAGCGAGTAGTTGCGTACGAGCTTGTCCATCTGGCTTTCCATGCGCACCGCGTGCACGGCCGCGTCGATCTGACGGTCGCTCAGCGAGAGCAGGCGTTGGACGATGCGCATGTTCTCCTCGCCGGTCAGGTGCCCGTATCCGGGAGGCGATTCAATCAGCGAGCCGATATGCGTCAACTGCTCGCCCCGGGTCCTGCGGTTCATGGGCCGCCTGTCGATGATGATGTCGCCTCCGGTGGGTTGGACCAAGGACAGGAGCATCTTCATCGTGGTGGATTTGCCCGAACCGTTCGGGCCGAGGAACCCGTACACACTGCCGCGCGGCACGAGCAGGTTCAGATCGTCGACGACCGTGCGATCGCCGTAGCGCTTCGTCAGATGATGGGTGGACACCATCGCGTCGGATGGATACCCTTGCCGGGATTGTCGTTGGTTGCTCATGGCATCCATGATTCCCGGGATCCGCCGCCCCCGCCATTGGCCGGATGGACTATTCGCGTCCGGTGCCGCTAGTCGTTTCGGACTAGTCGAGTCGCCATCACCGGTCGTCGGCGGAGACAAGGCCGATGCGGTAGGCCAACACCGCGGCCTGGACACGGTTGCATGAGCCGGTCTTGTCCAGCACATGCCGCACATGCACGCGCACCGTGTTCTCGGCGATACGCAGACGGTCGGCGATCTGCCCGTTCGACAATCCCAAGCCGATCAGACGAAACACCTCCGCCTCCCGGTCGGTCAGGTCGAACGCCGCCACCGCACCCGTGACGTCCCTGTTGCCGGCATTGTCCTTCGTGCTCCCGTTCGAAAGGAAATGCCCCAGCAGACGCGCGGTCATGCGTGGGGACACGACCGCGTCACCGGCCTCGACGTGCCGTATCGCCGAGACGAGCTCGTCCAATGGTGCGTCCTTGAGCAGGAATCCCGATGCCCCGGCCTCCAGCGCGTCGATCACATACTCGTCCAACGCGAACGTGGTCAGCATCAGCACACGAGGCGCGTCGTCCTTGAATTCCGCGCGGATTCGCCGGGTCGCCTCCACACCGTCCATCACGGGCATGCGCACGTCCATCAACACCACATCCACCGGCATGGATCCCAGAAACGCCAACGCCGCACCGCCGTCCTCGGACTCACCGGCCACGTCAATGCCATCGACGGTCTCCAACAGCAGCTGCAATCCCATGCGGAACATCGGCTGGTCATCAACAATCAATACGCGAATCGCCATCACTTCATCTCCCCGTCATGCGCATCGTCGAACGGCAGCACGGCGACCACCTCGAACCCGCCCCGAGGGCCCGGTCCGAACCGCAGCGTGCCGTCATAGGCATCAACCCGTTCCCGCATGCCGATCAGACCTCGACCGCCATCGGTGAAACCGCCGTCATGATGCGACTTCGGCCCGGCGCCGTCGTCATCCACATGGATGGTCAGGGCATCCCCGCCGTAATCCGACGTCACCTCGATGCGGGTCAACGACGGGCCGCCATGCTTGACCGCGTTCGTCAACGACTCCTGCACGATGCGATACGCCGCGGCATCCAATCCGGTAGGCAGAGTGCGACGTTCGCCGCGCACCGTCAATTCCACATCGACGCCACCCGCGCGGGTCCGGGCGACGAGAGCATCCAGATTCACAAGACTCGGCTGAGTCGAATCGTCGGCACTCGTATCGTCGTCGCGCAGCACGGTCAGCACCCGGCGAATGTCGGCCGTGGCCGCCCGCCCCGTACCGCTCACCATGCTCATCACCTTCCCGGCCTTCGCAGGGTCCGAATCGACCAGACGACCTGCGGCTTCCGCCATCACCGTCATCGACACCAACGAATGCGAGACCGCATCATGAATCTCACGTGCAATGCGCGTACGCTCTCCGACGACAGCCAGCCGCACACGCATATCCCGCTCACGTTCCAACCGCCGATTGCGTTCGCGCAAGGAACCGACCAGCAGACCCCAACCCCACACCCAGCCGACCAGGATCACCGCCAGCATCACCGCATCGCGTGACACCCAGCCGGCACGCACCTGCCACGCCGCCACGACCCCCACGAAGCCAAGCGCCAGCAACGCGGCGATCAACGCCTGCAGCCAGCGACTACGACTCGCCACGTTATACACGCCGAACACCACCATCACCGATGACGGCAACGGCGTCACCACACCATCGAACATATTGAAGGGCACATCCGAACCGGGAACCGGAAGCGAAACAAACAGCACTTGAACGATAGCGAATCCCAACGAGACCAAAAACGACCCCAGCGGGAAACGCCGTCTCGCCAACCACGGTGCGCACATCCCAACCGCGCACACCAACCCGACAACACCCTTCAACGGAACACCAAAAGAAAACCACGGCAACACGAACGGCAAATCACACAACAGCATAACGCCCGTCACGAGCGCATCGAGCCAGAGAGCATGGAAAGTCTTAGTCGAAACACTGTTCATCGGATTTGTCTTCAAGTCCACGGACAACACGGTAGATGCACAACAATACAATCCCATTCATGGCGGAACGAAGCGTTGGCATGTGACATAGAAGTCGAATCCTGAATTAAGCGGGTTGCCCACTCATCAACCTGCGCATGATACGGGCGAATCCCGGCATGCCGGAATGTTCGAGCCGTTCCAGTTCTTCCTGCATGGTGCGCGGCGGATGCTTTTTCGATGCGACCAGTTCGGTCATGGCCTTGACCGCGCGTTCGGGATACGCCTCGGCGACGCCGATCAGAAACTCGTCGGGGTGGCGGGCGGATAATCCGATCTTGGCGAGTTGGTTCGCGGGGAAGTCCTTCAGATTGAAGGTGACGATCACGTCCGCATCGCCGTTATAGGCGGCGGCCGCCACATGCCGATCATCAGCGTCCGGCAACACGACCTCACCGGTCAGTTCCGGAATGGGAGAGACAAGATAATACGGCTTGACATTGCGGATGGCGGACAGATAGCGGTCGACCCAAGCAGAATCTTTGCCGAGGTCGTCGACGAACGCCCGGCGGGCTTCTTCAAGCACGTCGTCGGAGTATTCGGGGTCGAACAAGTGATGGTCGGCAAACGTGAGCAGCACATCCGTCAGCCAGGTGTGCGGGAAGATGTTCGCATCGAGAAAAGCGACCACCAACTCAAATCCCTCTCGTTTCAGCTGTAACGAGCCAGATAGGCCGAGTAGTCGATGTCGTCCAATCCACCTTGGCTAGCGGCCTCGCGCATGGTCTCCAATGCCTCATGGCCGTGGGATCCCGACTTGTCGTGGTAGGCGACGACCTGCGCTCGGGAAACCATACGGTTGCCTTTCGCGCCGTAGCGCACGAACGGAATCTCTCCAGCGTCAAGTATGCGAGCGACGGTCTTCGCCGATACGCCGAGAATCTGAGCGGCCTCACCGGTGGTG
This sequence comes from Bifidobacterium sp. LH_426, assembly GCF_056356875.1. NCBI lineage: Bacteria > Bacillati > Actinomycetota > Actinomycetes > Bifidobacteriales > Bifidobacteriaceae > Bifidobacterium > Bifidobacterium sp. LH_426. The sequence goes on along the minus strand of NZ_JBKEVB010000010.1, from coordinate 83,880 downwards.
ATCATCTCGGCAGAATCGCCGTGCACGATGGCCGCGAACGCGCGACGCAGCTCCTCCGCGTCCAACGGGTATGCCCTGCCATCGCCCGTGGTGATATATGCGGAGCCCTTGCCGATCTGGGAAATGGGGATTGCCTCGAATGTGGTCATGGCGAGTCCTTTCCTGAAGCCTTACACTCAGCCTACTCCAGATCAGACATTTCGGCAATATCGGACATATCAGACACCGCAGTCGACATGCGAAAACAACGATGAGATTCCACTATCAGGACGAGGAAGAGCAGAGAAAAAGCAACCAATACAGTGAACAAGCGAACCCAACCCTGAACCTCCGCCGCATTGACTATCGGACTATGGCTTACTATCATGCATCACGAATTCCCCCAATGGGCCTCTCCGGACGGTCTTCGACTCAGCCGTGATGCACTGGGGGTTCTCTTTTTTTTCACATTCCACGAAGGTGCCGCGCAGCCCAGACGATGAGGCGGACGCGGTTGGTTTGGCCGGTTTTCCTGAGGATGCTGCCGATGTGGGTTTTGACGGTGGATACGCTGATGCCCAGGCTCGCGGCGATCTGCTCGTTGGAGTCGCCTTGGACGATGCGGGCGAGGATGTCATGTTCCCGGCTGGTGAAATCGGGAAGATCGTCGTCGTTCCTTCCGACTGGCGTCTCACCGTTGTCTGCGAATGTCGTCATCGCCGACTGCGTCTGGACGGAACCGGTGGCGAGCCGTTGGCTGAGACGGTTCATGGTGGCGGTGTCCATGACGGTGTTGCCCGAGGCGGCGGCACGTATGGCGTCTATGAACTGTTCCGAACTGCTGTTTTTGAGGAGGAATCCGCTGGCTCCGGCATCGAGCATGCCGATGGCGTAGGCGTCGGTGTCGTATGAAGTCAGGCCGATGACGCGCGTTTCCGGCAGATCGTGAATGATGATGCGTGCAGCTTGGATGCCGTCAAGTCCGGGCATGCGCACGTCCATGAGGATCACGTCCGGTTTGGATTGGCGGGCCGTGCGTATCGCGGTTTCGCCGTCCGCGGCCGTGGCGATGACGGTCATGTCGGGCTGTGCGTCGATGATGCGCGTGAACCCGCTGAGTATCAGCGACTGGTTGTCGACCAGCATCACGCGAATGGGCTGCATCCGGTGTGCGTTTTCCGTCATTGCCGCCGTCCTTCTTGACGGTGTCCGTCGCCCGTCTCGTTCAATGCCGCCGCCACCGGTTCTCTCTGATGGGACAGCGGCCAGACAGCATCGATTGAACAGAGCCCACCCGTCATGCTGATGCTGGCGTGACCGTCATATTGCTCGCACCTCCACCGGATGCCGTCAAGACCGTGTCCGCGCCGTCGCCATTTGGTGGTATTCGGTGACGTCGATGCGCAAGAAAGAGACGCATACGGGTTTTCGCAGTGCAGTCGAATCGCATCGCCGGTGATGGTCAGGGACAGATCGACGCAGCGAGGTTGTGCGTAGCGCAGCGCGTTGGTCAGACATTCCTCGGCCACACGGTATACGGCGTGGGACAGTCCCGTCGGCAGACACGACGTCTTCACGCCCTCCTGATGCAGGTCAATGATCAGTCCTTGCTTCCGATATCCGGCGATGAGAGCGTCGAACTGGTCGAGCGTGGGTTCCGGCAAACGGTCTTCTCTCGTAATGTCGGATAGTAGGGCCCGCAAATCGGCGACGGCTTCGCGCGAGGCTTGGGAGATGTCCGCGAACACTGTGCGCGCTGCGGAATCGGCGGTGGTTGTTCTGCCGCTTTCGGCTTGGACGGTGATGCCGGTGAGCGTGTGGGCGAGGATGTCGTGCATCTCGTGGCTGATGCGCATGCGTTCCTCCAATACGGCCAGCCGCGCACGCATGTCGCTGTCGCGTTCGGCCATGATCCGGCGTTCTTTCTCCGCCTCAAGCCGCATATCCTTGGCACGGTTGAGCCGGCCCGCCTGCCATGCGGACAGCATCAGACTGCCCGCGAATAGTCCTGCCACGGGCATCGTCCAATCCGAGGAACGAACGATCGCCAGATGCAGGCCGAGCGCGACGACGGGCAACAGACACGACGTCAAGCCGACCAGCCGGCAACGCCTCACCCGACCTGTCCCGCACAGAAACACGGATACCACCGCCATGAGCTGGCCGATCAACGTGAACGAGCCGTAGATGGTCGTATATGCGGCGGGGACGACGGTCGCCGATACGGCGAATACGGTGAACCGCCGTCGCACGAACACGATGGAGGCGACGGCCACGCTCGCCCATGCCCAATCGCCCATGCCCGCCGCACCGAACAGCATGCACAACAGCACGCCGAACAAGGCGACCGTATCCTCTGCACGAACCTTCATACCAACGACGTTACCCGTATCAGTTGGCCGATGACATGATTCGCAATGATGATTCCCACTCTCCTCGTTCCAGAGAACTCATACCTAGGTACCGGTCCATTCATACTTCGATACCGGTCGGATGCGGATTGGTTCTTCCGGATGATACCCCGCACGATTCCATCCCCATAAGTTGGTTGTGTGAGCGGAAGGTTCGGCGCATCGGCGATCGAATCATCCGTGGAACATAGGAAGGAGCTGGCATGACAGGCATAGCAGGAACAGACGGCGGCATGACCGTGCATCCGGCGGCGGTCGAGGCGATTGACGTGCGCAAGACGTACGGTTCCGGCGTGGCCGAGACGGTCGCGGTGGCGGACATCACGGCCCGGTTCGAGAAGGGCAGGTTCACGGCGATCGTGGGCCCGTCGGGGTCGGGCAAGACCACGTTATTGCATCTGCTGGCGGGTTTGGATACGCCGACTTCGGGGCGGGTGATTGTCGATGGCGTGGATATTTCGACGTTGTCGGATGATGCGTTGTCCGATCTGCGGCGCGACCGGATCGGGTTCATCTTCCAGGATTTCAACCTGCTGCCGTATCTGACGGCGGAGCAGAACATCGAGCTGCCGTTCACGCTGCGCGGCAGACAGCCCGACCGTCAGGCCATACGCGGGATCGCGCGCGAGCTGGGTATCGAGAACCGGCTCGACCACAAGCCGCAGGAGATGAGCGGCGGTCAGCGGCAGCGTGTGGCGGTCGCCCGCGCGTTGGCCGGGAATCCCGCGGTGGTGTTCGCGGACGAGCCGACCGGCGCTCTGGATGTGAAGTCGTCGCGCCAGTTGCTGGTGATTTTGCGGGATATGGCGTCGCGTCGCGGGCAGACGATCGTGATGGTCACGCATGATCCGAACGCCGCCGCCTACGCCGACCGGGCGCTCGTGGTGCGTGACGGGCTGATCGCGGCGGATATCGCACATCCGACCGCCGCCGACGTGGTACGCGTGCTCGAACAGGACGCTGGTTCTTTCCTCCCGCCGGCGGGAGGTGTCGCCACAGGCGACGGAGGGTGGTCGGATGCCATCCCCCGAAAGGACGGTGTGCGATGATCCGGGTGGCATGGGCGCAGATCAGGCATTCTCCATCCCGACTGCTCGCTGTCCTGTCGGCGGTAGTCCTGTCGGCGGCGATGCTGACCGGCACGGTCGTGTTCCAGGGCACGTCCACCGCGAGCATGGCCACGGTCACGGCCGCGCCGTTGAAGCCGGTGGACGTCATCATCGACCCCGGCGACGCCGACGTGAAATCAATGAAGCCCTCGTGGGCCGAGGACGTGCTTGCCAAGGCGCGTGTCAACGGCAAGGTGAAGGCGACGGCTCCGTATTATGCGGCCACGGTCACCGCGTACGGCATGGATGCGCGTGGCACGGCGAACGTGTATTCCGTCGCCCGGGACCCGTCCCTGCGCTGGTTCGGACTGGAGTCCGGCGACTGGCCGCGGTCCGCCGACCAGATCGTCATCTCGCAGGATACTGCCGGCAAGCTCGGCGTGCGGGTCGGCGGCACGGTCACGTTGAAATCGTCCGACGGGACGAAGCATATGGTGACGGTCAGCGGCATCAATGATGTGCGGTTCAAGCCGATGACCGGCACCGACTACGCGATCTACGCCGACCCGACGTACTTCGGTGATGCAACGCCGGGTGAGCTGTTCGTCAAACTCAACGATCCCTCCGACATCGATCCGGTCACGGAACGTCTTGCGACGGCTGCCGAGGCGGATGGTGTCATGGCGGTCACGGGCGCGGCGATGATCCGGCAGGCGTCGGCGATGATGGCCGGCGGCAGCACGCAGCTGACCGTGATCATGGCGGTGTTCGCCGTCATCGCCCTGGTCTGCGCGATGATGGTGATCTCCAGCACCTACCGGACGCTGATCGCGCAGCGCACGCGGGACATCGCCATGCTGCGCCTGATCGGAGCCAGACGCGCGAACATCCGTTCGCTGGTATTGTCCGAAGCGCTGATCACCGCCATAGCCGGCACGTTCATCGGCGCCCTGATCGGCGTGGGCGGCGGTTACGCGGCCATGACGGTGATGGGTCAGGCGTTCGGCGGATTCGCCGCCAATCCGCTCCTGCTGGCGGGAACGCTGCTGCTGACCGTTGCGGCCACGGTATCGACCGCATGGACGACCGTACGCCACGCCACGCGCATCCCACCCATCCAGGCACTGGACGGAGCGGCACAGTACGAAGACGGCAACGACGCGAAGGCGAATGGCAGGACGCATGACGGCAGTGTTCTGCGCATCGCGTTCGGCGCAGTGTGCGCGATCGCCGGCGTCGCGCTGCTATGGGTCGGCGCGGCCGGCTTCCACATGCCCGTCGCGTTGGTTGGCGGACTCGCCTTGGCGCTCGGATTGGTGCTCGCCCTGCCCGGACTCGTCGCGATGCTCATGCCCGTCATCGGTGCGGTCTTATCCGTCTGCGGATTGGCGGGCAAACTGGCTGCGGCGAGTCTGACGGCGAATGCGCGGCGCGCGGGCGGCACCGTCACCGCGGTCGCGTTCGGCATCAGCCTGATCGCCGCGCTCTCCTCGGCCGCGGCCACCGGCACCGCCACCATCAACGCCGACCTCGACTACCGCTACCCGGTCAGCGCCGCCCTCTACACGCCGGACGGCAATGCGCTCTCCGACAAAGTCCTGCAGCATGCCAGCGAAATCACCGACGCGCGAGGCTCCTACCCGATACGCACCATCGACATCGACCACACGCCGGACGGAGCGAAGACCACACCCCGGATACTCGACGTCATCCCCGACAACGCCGCCGCAGTCTTCGCCAAGAATGACCAGTGGCACGCCAGCGAGAAGAACGGCATGCCGGTCGCGCTCGTCCATCCGCGCTACATGAGCACCATCGGCGTCAAGGAAGGCGATACGCTCACACTCACCGTCACCGGTATTCCCGTCACGGTCAGGACGCACGCCTCGCAACTCACCGAATCACCGAAACTCGCGGTCATCATCACCGACAGCCAACTCGCCGCACTGCCGCACGCCGACGCCATCGAACCGGCATTGAAGACCAGCATGATCTGGTTCAAGGCCAAGCCCAATATCGACCGGTCCAAGCTCGCCGGCCAGGTCAACCGGCTGGCCGTGGCCGATCCGAACGCCACGGTCGGCGGCGGCATCGCAGAAAGCAACGACATCCTCAACGTGCTCAACATGCTGCTCATGCTCTCCTACGCGATGCTCGCCATCACCGTCATCATCAGCCTGACCGGGCTCGCCAACCAGCTCGCGCTGTCCGTCATCGAACGCACCAACGAGATCAGCATGCTGCGCGCGCTCGGCACCAGACGCGGCGTCATCCGCACGGAAATCGCCATCGAAGCGCTGACCCTGACCATCATCGGCACGTTTGTTGGCCTGCTCGTCGGTCTGCCGCTTGGGCCAGCCGGCGTCAAAGCCCAGATCGGCGGCATGACCGGCCAATTCACCACGCAACTGCCATGGACACAGATCGGCGTGCTCCTCCCCGTCGTTCTCTTCGCAGCGCTCCTCGCCGCGGCCATTCCCGCGCGCAACGCCACCCGAATACAACCCGCACAAGGCCTCACCAGCTGAAGAGGACGGAGGAGGGAGGTGGAACTACGACTACAATCCCACCTCTCTCCCCTATGTCTCACGTAACCCGATGCGGAAGGTCTGCCGACGGACCGGTCCGTCGGAGATAACGACGGATGCCGCTCCCCCTACAGTCGGATGTCCGGCGCGGGCGAGGCGGGACGTTCGTCGATGGCCTGCAGTCCGGCGACATCGGTCGCGTAGAAGCGTTTCAGATCGTCGGCGAACTTCGCGAGGCTCGGCTTGGACGAGTACAGCATGTGACCGGCCGGATAGTACGTGAACGCGACGTTGCCGCGCAGCGGTTTCGGCAGGCCGAGATGGTCGATGTCGTATTCGGTCTGGCCGAACGGCGTGCACAGGTCGTAGACGCCATTGCCGATGAGTACCTTCAGCGTGGGCTGGTGGGCGATCGCGGCAGCCAGGTCGGGTACGACGTTCGGAAACGGGATGTTCTGCCCCCATGAGGATTTGGTCATGTCCGGCTGCCTGTGCCACCAGGTCCAGCCCTTGCCCGGTCCGGTGGCGTTCCAGTCGAAGTCGGCGAATCCGACGCGTTCGGGTGTGCGGTCCCAGCCGAGTTCGTCGCGCAGGTACGCGTTGGCGAGGCTCGAATACGCGGGGTCGAGGAACGCGTCGTCCACGACGAACGTCTCCTCGTCGTTCATTCGATCGAGGTCGTAGCCGGCCACGCGTCCGTCGTAACGGCCGACGATTTTCCCCTCGTTGCGCAGCAGCTCTTTGCGGAACCGCATGTCCACGACGCGCAGGTCGGAATCGTAGACGTATTTCGCGTCCAGACCGGTCAGTTCGGCGTACCGCTCGGCGACGCGGCGTTTGACCGAGTCGTCCAGCGAGGATCCGGCGGCGAGGGCGAGGCGCAACGGGCCGTTCGCGAACGCGCGCGCCTCCTGCAGATGGTCGCAGGGTTCCGTCTCCGTCGCGGCGCGGCCATGATATTTGGCGACGGATGCGTAGGTCGGGAAATAACCGATGTAGAACTGGTCGGACGTGTCGAGCGTGTACGCGTAGTCGAGGATGTTGGAGATCAGCGTGATCCCGTTCAACGCGACCCCGTCCTGCTGGAGCCGGTATGCGAGGGCGGCGCCGCGCGTGGTGCCGTACGATTCGCCGAGCACGTACTTCGGCGAGTTCCAACGATGGTATTTGCTCGAATAGGCGCGGATGAACGCGCTGAACCCGGCGACGTCGCCGTCCACCGACCACAGTTCCGGCTTCGCCTTGTCGATGATTTCGGAGAATCCGGCGCCGGGAGCGTCGATGAACACTAGGTCGGAGGCCGGCAGCAGCGTGTACGGGTTGTCTTCGAGACGGTACGGCGCGGCGGGTACCGGTGCCGCATCCGGCACGTCGATGCGTTTCGGCGCGATCGACCCCATGAGCAGGAACGTGGTGGAGGATCCGGGGCCGCCGTTGAAGATGTAGGTGACCGGACGGGTGGCGTCGGGTTCCCCGTCGTCGCCGAGCAGTGCGAACGCGGTGAAGAAGACGCTTGCCGCCGGCTTCACCTTGGGCGTGTCGATGTGCAGCGTGCCGACGGTCGCCGCGTAATGGAGCGTGCGTCCGTCGATGTCGATGACGTGGCGTGTGGTCTTCTCATATGGTTCCGGCAATCTCGCCTGCGTCGCCGCCGGTGCCTGCTGATTCGTCGCGTCGCCGCCTTGCTTGTCGTCAGCCGTATCAGCCATGATGTCTTCCTTCCCTCGGCGGATGCCCCGTCATCGTGTTCGTTTCATCGTCCACTATACGTGCGTGGGGAGCGTCGATCCGGACATTTCACTAATCAACACGTTGTTGATATTGTTCTGTCGTTTGCGATGATCACCATGTTGAGCATTGTCGGGGACGATTGCCCGAAGTCCGCCGAAATCGGGATAATCGCGTGGATGATCCTATGAACGACACGAAGGAGAAGGACATGATCGACGGGTTCAAGAAGTTCATCTCACGCGGCAACATGATCGACATGGCGGTGGGCGTGGTCATGGGCAGCGCGGTCACCTCCGTGGTGAACGCGATCGTGGACAGTCTCATCAATCCGCTCATCGCGATGGTGTTCGGCAAACCGGACATGAGCGGCCTGCTCGCATTCACGTTCAACGGAGCGACCGTCTCACTCGGCGCGATCCTGGGCGCGCTGCTCAACTTCCTCGTCATCGCCGTGGCCGTGTACTTCTTCATCCTCGTGCCGATCAACAAGTTCCGTGACATGACCGACGCGATGCTCGTCAAGGCGAAGCTCAAGCAGGAGGAGGACGAGAAGGCGAAGGAGCCCGAGGTCTCCCCCGAGGAGCGCGCCGTCGCGCTGCTCACCGAAATCCGCGACCAGCTGGCCGACACGGACCGGATTGCGGCGACGCAGACGCGGAAGGACTCGGAACGCGACGTCTGAAGTTCACCGTCCGAGGTCGGCGGCGCGCAGGTTGCGGGTGATGGCGCGTTCGCGGGCGCCCTTCGTGGCGTGGAGTCCGGCGGCGACGAGCAGGAACATCACTGTGCAGCAGATCCAGAGCACGCGGCTTCCGAATCCGCTGATGATCCATCCGCCGACCAGCGGCGCCGCCCCGTTCGACAACGCCCAGACCAGATTGTACAGACCCTGGTAGGTGCCGCGCGCCTCGGCCGGTGCGAGGTTCGCGACGGTGGTCGCGGCGATCGGGAACGTGCCCAGTTCGCCGAACGTCCACAGGACGGTGGCGAGCGCGAAGGCGTGCCATGTGGTCGCGCCGATCTGGAACATGTATCCGACCGCCGTCATCAGCATGCCGAGCACGAGGACGCGCGTGTTGCTCATCCGGTTGAACACGGCGATGGCGGGAATCTGCAGCAGGCACAGCATGGCGCCGTTGATGGTCAGCAGCACCGAATACTGGTCCGCGCCCATGCCGAGGCCGGTCATCGCGATCGGCAGGCCGCTGGTCATCTGGAAGTACGCGATCGTGTAGGCGAACATGAGCACGACCATCGACATGAACGGCCAGTCGGCGAGCGCCCGACGGTAGTTGCCGAGCATCGAGACGTTCGTGCCGCGCTTCCCGTCGGCGGCTGTGGGGCGGCTCCCGGCGACGCCGGCTTCCGGGGTTTTCGGCGTGTGCACGCGCGCCTCGTGGAAGAAGAACGCGAGCAGGCCGGTGGCGACCACGAGGATGACGGCCTCCGCGTAGAACATGAGCGTGTATGAGATCTTGACGAGCTGGTTCGCGATGATCGGTCCTGTGGCGAAGCCGAAGTTCACCGCCCACGTCTGCAGCGTGTATGCGCGTTTCTGGTCGCGCATCGGCACCACGTCGGCGATGTACGCGGCGATGGCCGGCGTGGGGATGGAGGAGATCGCACCGTAGACGAGCAGCATCGCGCCCATAAGCGTCGGATCGTCGATGAACGAGAGGAGCACGAGCATCGCCGCCGAGCCGAGCTCTCCGGAGATGATTATGGCCGGGCGGCCGAACCGGTCGGACAGGGAGCCGCCGAACAGGCAGCCGACGATTCCGCCGAACCCGTACATGGAGACGATGGTGCCGGCGAGTCCCGCGTCCATGTGCAGGTCCTTGACGAGGTACATGGACATGAACGAGATGACGAACCTGCCCATCCATAGGATCAGCAGGGCCAGCCACAGGCCCCAGAACAGCAGCGGCAGGCCGAGGACGGCGCGGCGGCGCGTCCTCTCATCCGTCCTCTCACACGCGGGTTCGCACATGGGCCACCATCCTATGGGCATGCTCGTACACGTCCGGCATCCGCCGGAATCGGACACATGCATGGACTGCGCGCCTGTGTGGCCGGTTCGCCCATTAGAGTGGATGCGGACAGCTCCACCGTCCAAGGCGGGGAGATCGACAGTGAAGGAGTCAATCATGGCGGGTAGGGCGTTGATCGTGGTGGACGTGCAGCCGACGTTCTGCGAGGGCGGCGAGCTCGGCGTCGAGGGAGGCGACGCGGTCGCGAAGCGCATCGCCGCGTATGTGGAGGCGCATCGCGGCGACTACGCGTATATCGCGACCACGCAGGACTGGCATATCGAGCCGGGCGATCATTGGTCGGAGCATCCGGATTTCGTGGACACGTGGCCGGTGCACGGCAAGGCGGGCACGCCGAACGCCGACCTGCATCCGGCGATCGCCGCACTCGGCATCGCGCATCATTTCAAGAAGGGCCAGTACGCTGCCGCCTACTCGGGTTTCGAGGGCATCAAGGACGATACGGATCGCATCCAGTCGCGCGACGAGGTCCAGGCGGCGCAGAAGCAGGGGCTGACGCTCGCCAACGCGCTCAGGAAAGCCGGCGTCGAAGCGGTGGACGTGGTCGGCATCGCCGAATCGCATTGCGTCAAGGAGACGGCGCTCGACGCGGCGGGACTCGGCTACCCGGTCACCGTGTTCGAGGATCTGACCGTGCCGGTCAGCGAGGAGCTGGGAGTCGCCGCGCGCAAGGAGATGGCCGCCGCGGGGATCACCCTGCAAGACTCCCGGTGACGCGCCGACCCGACAACGCGGGGCGCAGTGGCATAAAACGAGGGAAAGAGGAGAAGGCAGGAATCCGTGGATAGCGAACTGTTCGAGAAGGCGCCGATCCCGAAGGCGTATTTCGCGTTGACGATGCCCGTCGTGCTGAGCATGCTCGTCACGCTCGTCTACAACATGATGGACACGTACTTCGTGGCGCACACCGGAGACACGAGCATGGTGGCCGGCGTCTCCCTGACCGCGCCCATGTTCACCGTGATGATCGCGCTCGGCGACATCTTCGGCCTCGGCGGTGCCTCCGTCGTCTCCCGCCTGTTCGGCAGGAAACGGTATGACGACGGACGCCGTCTGAGCGTGTTCTGCTTCTACGGCGCAATCGTCACCGGACTGGTCATCGTCGTGCTGGGACTCGTCTTCCGCACGCAGATGCTCACCCTGCTCGGCGCGACCGACGACACGTGGACGCACGCCTCCGAGTTCTACACGCTCATCATCATCGGCTCGCCGTTCATCATCGTCTCGATGACGCCCACGAACCTGCTGCGCACCGAAGGCCACGCCGTCCCCTCCATGATCGGCTCGATCGTCGGCACCGTCGTCAACATGATTCTCAACCCCCTGTTCATCCAGGGGCTCGGCTGGGGAGCGGCGGGCTCCGCAGGCGCGACCGTCATCGCCAACATCTGCACCGATGCGTATTTCGTCTGGTTCCTGCTGAAACGCAGCCGCAACCTGTCCATCGACCCGCGGCTCATGTTCGGCACCGCGACCGCGGCCGCCGCCACGGCGAAACGCCGTCTCGACATCACCGCGCTCGAGATCCGCAACATCCTCGCCATCGGCATCCCCTCCGCCATCACGAACCTCACGCAGAGCGTCGGCCTGGTCATGGTCAACCTGTTCCTGCTCCCCTACGGCACCGACACGGTCGCCGCCATGGGCATCGCCCTGAAGGTCGTCATGATCGCCGTGCTCGTGTTCGTCGGATTCGCGTTCGGCGCGCAGCCGCTCATCGGCTACAACTACGGGGCGCGTAATATGCGCCGACTGCACGGCATCATGCGGTTCGCTTACCTGTTCCTCTGCTCGTTCGCCCTCGTCATGACCGTCGTGCTGAGCGTCTTCGACCGGCGGCTCATGCGCTTCTTCATCGCCGACGAACGGATCGTCACGCTCGGCGCGGGCATGCTGCGCATCCAGCTGCTGAGCCTCGTATGCGTGGCGATCGTCATGGTCACCACCTGCACGTTCCAGTCGACCGGCAAGGCGTTGGGAGCGTTCGTCCTGTCGATCAGCCGTCAGGGTCTGATCCTCGCCGTCACCCTGGTCGCCGGCTCGCGCCTGTTCGGCTATGACGGCGTCATCGCCGCGCAGGCGCTCGCCGACCTCGTCACCGCCGTGATGGCGGCCGTCCTGTTCGTCGTGATGCTGCCCGAACTACGCGTGAAGTACGACCGGAACGGCAGGTAGCCGCGGTCATCCTCGTCCCGCGGACCGCCGCACCGCAACCGTCACTGCCGCCATTGGCGCAGCACGCTCTGCGGGACCTTGGACGCGTCGAAACGGTAGTGGCCGGTGACGGTCATGTGCGTCCTGAACGCGAGATAGTCGTTCTCACGCTGCCGCTGGCCCATGTTGTGCAGGATGAACGCGGTGCCGTCCGCGTCGCGTTTGTCCGAGACGATACCGATGTGTTTGACGTTCTGGAACACGACGACGTCGCCGCCCTGCCATTGCGCGTGATCGGCCGGGTCGAGCGTCAGCTTCTCCCCGTATTTCGAGAAGAACACGTCGAGCACGCCGGTGCGACGGAAGTCGATGTTCGGATCCGGGTTCGGCGCGACGGCGGCGTAGCTCGCCGGATCGGCCGCCACATCCGCGTCCACCATGGCCTTCAGATCGTATCCGGCCGTCTTGAACGCGCGCCACACCAGATCGGTGCACGCGCCGCGGTCGTCCGGCGGATAGCCGCCCTCATAATAGCCGTCGTCGTAGGCGGGCCGGTTCTCCGCATCCCTGCGGGCACCGGCGACGATGTCCGCGTAATCGTCAACCCCGTTGCCGTTGTAGTCGACCGGGCTCACCGCCTTCGGATACTTCGCTTCGGCGGCGGCGCTCGGAGCCGTCGCATCCGTCGACGTCTCCCCCGCCGCATCACCGGAACGCCAATCCGTCCCCGTCAACGTGCGCACGGCGAACGTTCCGGCGACGCCCAGCACGACGACCATCAGGACCGCCACGATCCATGCGACGACGCGACGGGACCGCGTTCCCCTCATTCCCCGTCGCCGTCCACCGTCCTGTCCCATCATCACCGGCACCTCCCCGCATACGCTGCACGACATCCGACCAACCACTCGCCGCCCATTATCCTCCCCCGACCTCGTTCAGGGCAACCATCAGGGTCGTTCCCAGGGTTCTCTTGCCGAACAACCACAATCGGGCTGGTAACGTGAGACGCGGCATCACGGATTCGGACAAGAACATCACGGAAGCCGGAAGGGGCGATTCCATATGACGAAACGCACGGCACCGGGCGCGCGGCGCGGCTCGACGGCGCTCCGCCACGCGCTCATCATCGTCGTGGCCACCATTTGCATCGTCACCGCCGTGATCGTGGGCGTCGTGAAGCTCTCCGCGCAATGGCTCGCCGATCTGGGGAACGCGGCATCCGCCGCGAAGGACACGAGCGCATACTGCATGGCGAAACAGACGGACGGCGTGATGAGCTACGTGCTGTCCACCGAACAGGCGCGCAACGCGGGCCTCATCACCGCGATCGGCGTGACGCGCGGACTGCCCGACCACGCGGCCACGGTGGCGCTCGCCACCGCCATGCAGGAGTCGAAGATCACGAACCTGGAGTACGGCGACCGTGATTCGCTGGGACTCTTCCAGCAACGTCCCAGCCAGGGGTGGGGCACGGTCGAGCAGCTCATGGATGAGACCTATGCGACGAACGCGTTCTACGACGGGCTGGTGAAGGTGTCCGACTGGGAGTCGATTCCCGTGGAGGACGCGGCGCAGGCGGTGCAGCTGTCCGGCTATCCGGACGCGTACGCGCAATGGGACGGGTTGGCACGCGCCTGGGCGCAATCGTTGACCGGCGAGGTCGCCGCCGGCGTGGGGTGCAGGCTGCCGGGCGACGTCACGTCGTCGGATCCGGACGGATTGGTCGCCGGACTGCAGGGCGCGTATCCGTCCGTCACGGCGGCGTCATCGTCATCATCGTCATCGTCGCCGTCATCGAAATCGACGGATGACGCCGGCGCAGGCGGGGACGGGAACGCCGCGGCAGGTGACGGCGCGACGGCCACGACCGTCACCTTCACCGTGCCGGGCGGACTGAGCGACGGGAACACGCGTCGCGCGGTCTGGCAGACGGCGACGTGGATCGTCGTCAACGCACGCCACTACGGCGTCACCAAGGTCACCGCGAACGGCATGACGTGGACGCGCGCGGCGACCGCGTGGACCGGCGACGAGAAGGCGGGGAACACGGTGACGGTCACGTTCGCGTGACCCCGCCATGTTCCCCGCCCGAATCCCGGAAAGCGCCGGAGAGTCCCGGGAAGAAATCCGGGAGGCTACAGTTCGCGCAACTGGGCGGCGATCTGGATGGCCTCGACGCTGGCCTCCGCCTTGTTGCGGGTCTCCTGCCATTCGTTGGCGGGCACGGAGTCGAGCACCAGCCCGGCGCCGGCCTGCACGCTCGCCTCATGGTCGCGCAGGAACGCGGTGCGGATGGCGATCGCCATGTCCATGTTGCCGGAGAAGTCGAAGTAGCCGACGGTGCCGCCGTAGATGCCGCGGTCGGCGGGCTCCAGCTCGTCGATGATCTCGATGGCGCGCGGCTTCGGCGCTCCGGACAGCGTGCCCGCGGGGAACGCCGACATGAACACGTCGAACGCGGTCATGTCCGGATTGACCTCGCCGGTGACGGTCGAGCAGATGTGCATGATGTGGCTGAACCGCTTGATGTCCATGAGGGACACCACTTCGACGGTCTCCGGCCTGCACACCTTGCTCAGGTCGTTGCGCGACAGGTCGACGAGCATGATGTGCTCGCTGCGTTCCTTCGGATCGGCGAGCAGCTCCTTGGCGAGGCGCGCGTCCTCCTCCGGGGTCTTGCCGCGCGGCCGGGAGCCTGCGATCGGGAAGGTGAGCGCGTGACCGTCGTCCACCTTGATGAGCGTCTCCGGACTGGAGCCGATCACGTTGAAATCACGGCCCTCGGCGTCGGTCAACGCCATGAAGTACATGTACGGACTCGGGTTGAGCGTGCGCAGCACGCGGTACACGTCGAACGGGTCGGCGGGCGAGTCGATGTCGAGGCGCTGGGAGATGACCGTCTGGAACACGTCGCCGTCGATGATGTGCCGCCGCGTGGCCTCCACCGCCTTCTCATACACCTCCTTGGGGGTGCGGAAACGCAGTTCCGGCTGTTTGACTGAGGTGTCGAGGGCGCTGACGCGGGCCTCGCCCGGCGTGGGCGTGGCCGCGTTCTCCTGCATGCGGTCGAGGCGCCTGACGGCCTGGTCGTAGGCGATGTCGGCGCGGGTGGGCTTGTCGTCCACGTTCACCGCGTTGGCGATGAGCCACACCGAACCGGACACGTGGTCGACGACGGCGATGTCGGTGGCGAGTGCGAGCACCATCTCCGGCTGGCCGGTCTCGTTCGGCGCGGTGGCGCGCAGCGTCGGCTCCCAGTGGCGGATCGCGTCCCAGCCGACGGTGCCGACCAGACCGGAGGTGAGGTTCGGCAGTCCCTCGACGCGCGGCGCCTTGAGCGTCTTCAGCGTGGCGTGCGCGACCTCGACCACGTCGCCGTGCGTGGGGACTCCGGCGGGCACAGTGCCCAGCCAGTCGGCGTTGCCGTCCTTGTCGGCGCGCAGCTGCGCCATCGAGTTCACGCCGATGAAGCTGTAACGACTCCAGGAGCCGCCGTATTCGGCGGATTCGAGGATGAACGTGCCGGTGCGGCCACCGGCGAGACGCTCGTAGAAGCCGACCGGGGTGAGCGAGTCGGCGAGCAGGCGGCGCACGATCGGGATCACGCGGTAGCCTTCGCCCGCAAGTTCGAGGAACTGTTCACGGTTCGGCCAGGTGCCGCCCCAGTTGAGATGTTCGACGCTGCACTCGGTCATGCCCGTGCCTCCGTTTCCTTATCGTCCGCATGCGCTTCGCCGTCGGAGCCATTGGAATCGTCGGCGCCGTCGGCCTGTTCCGGCGTACGATGGCCGACGGCCACCGGCAGCGGTCCGCCTTCGAGGAAGCAGCTGCGTTTGCCGGTGTGGCATGCGGCGCCCACCTGGTCGACCTCGACGAGCAGCGCGTCGCCGTCGCAGTCCAGGGACACGCCCTTCACGTACTGCACGTGGCCGGACGTGTCGCCCTTGCGCCAGTATTCCTGGCGGGATCGCGACCAGAAGGTCACGCGTCCCGTGGTGAGCGTGCGCCGGAGCGCCTCGTCGTTCATGTAGCCGACCATGAGCACTTCACGCGTGTCGTACTGTTGGATGACCGCCGCCACGAGGCCCTTCGCGTCGCGCTTGAGCCGCGCGGCGATGCGGGGGTCGAGTTCGGTCGTGTTGTCGTAGATGATGTCCGTCATTGCAGTCTTTCCGTTGGTTCCTTGGGTGTTCCGGCGCATGTCCGCGCGTGTCTCAGCGCACCGTGTAGCCGTGGCGTTTGAGCTCCGCCTTCACGTCGGCGATGGTCATGAGCCCGAAGTGGAAGACCGATGCGGCGAGCACCGCGTTCGCGCCGGCCTCGATGGCCGGCGGGAAGTCCTCGACCTTGCCGGCGCCGCCGGAGGCGATGATCGGAATCCTGACCTCCTTGCGCACGGCGCGGATCATCTCGAGGTCGAAGCCCTCCTTCGTGCCGTCGGCGTCCATCGAATTGAGGAGGATCTCGCCGGCGCCCAGCTCCTCGGCGCGTTTCACCCACCAGATCGCGTCGATGCCGGTGGACTTGCGGCCTCCCATCGTGGTGACTTCG
The DNA here is from genome assembly GCF_056356875.1 of Bifidobacterium sp. LH_426. Lineage (NCBI taxonomy): Bacteria > Bacillati > Actinomycetota > Actinomycetes > Bifidobacteriales > Bifidobacteriaceae > Bifidobacterium > Bifidobacterium sp. LH_426. Next base: position 67,423 of record NZ_JBKEVB010000010.1, on the reverse strand, counting down.
AAACCGGACTGCGTGTGCTGCTCGCCCTTCTCGCGGCGCGCGTCGACGGACAGGACCAGCACCTGGTTGCCGAAGCGTTCGGCGACGCGGCTGATGAGCGTCGGATCGTTGATGGCCGCCGTGTTGACGCCCACCTTGTCGGCACCGCAACGCAGCAGCGAATCCACGTCCTCCGGGGTGCGCACGCCGCCGCCCACGGTCATGGGGATGAACACCTGCTCGGCGGTGCGCGACACGACGTCGATCATCGTGTTGCGGTGCGAGCTGGAGGCGGTCACGTCGAGGAAGGTGAGCTCGTCGGCGCCCTGCCGGTAGTATTCGGCGGCGAGCTCCACCGGGTCGCCGGCGTCCTTCAGATTCTCGAAATGCACGCCTTTGACCACTCGTCCGGCATCGACGTCCAGGCACGGGATGACTCGAACCGCCAGCGACATAACTCCACTCCCCTGTTCGCAAGGTTTTCTTCTGTACGACACCCCAGACTACCGGCCGCGCGCCGTACGGGCGGCCGGCGTCTCACTTCGCGCGCTCGAACGCCTCCCGGGTCTTGGCGGCGAGCTGCCCGCAGGCGCCGTCGATGTCCTGGCCACGGGTGTCGCGCAGGGTGGCGGTGATGCCCGCGTCGTGCAGGATCTCGAGGAACCGCGCCTCGTCCTCCGGCTTGGAGGCGGTCCAGCGGGAGCCTTCGATCGGGTTGAGCGGGATCGGGTTCACATGCGCCCAGTCGTCGCCGTAATGGTTGAGACGCTTGGCGAGCAGACGCGCATGCTCGGCCTGGTCGTTGATGCCGCGCATCAGCGCGTATTCGATGCTGACGCGGCGCTTGGAGGCCAGCCAGTAGTCGTGCGCGGCGTCGAGCACCTGCGTGGTGTCGAAACGCTTGTTCATCGGCACGAGCTCGTCGCGCAGCTCGTCGCTCGGCGCATGCAGGGAGACGGCGAGACGCACCGGGATGCCTTCAGCGGCGAGCTTCCTGATGCCGGGCACGACGCCCACCGTGGAGACGGTGATGTTGCGTGCGGAGATGCCGAAGCCCTCGGGCGGCATGGCGGAGATCTGGCGCACGGCGGACAGGACGGAACGGTAGTTGCCCATCGGCTCGCCCATGCCCATGAACACGATGTTGCTCAGGCGCCCGGGGCCTCCGGCGACCTCGCCGTCGCGCATCATGCGCGCGGCGACGCGCACCTGTTCGAGGATCTCCCCGGCGGACATGTTGCGGGTGAGTCCGAGCTTGCCGGTGGCGCAGAACGGGCATCCCATGCCGCAGCCGACCTGCGAGGAGATACACAGCGTGGTGCGCGTCGGATAGCGCATGAGCACCGATTCGATGTGGGAGCCGTCGAACAGGCGCCACAGCGTCTTGATGGTGGCGCCGTCGTCCGCCACCTGACGAGTGACCTCGTGGATGAGTTCGGGGAAGAACGCGGCCGCCGCCTCGTCGCGTTTGGCGGCCGGGAAGTCGGTGAATTCGGCGGCGTTCACGTCGAAGCGCCCATAGTAGTGGTTGGCGAGCTGCTTGACGCGGAACTTCGGCATGCCGAGCCCCTTCGCGGTCTCGACGCGCTGTTCGGGCGTCATGTCGGCGAAGTGCAGCGGCGGCTTGCCACGGTGAGCATGGTCCTTGGACAGCACGTCGCGGAACGCGCCGGTGGTGCCTCCCGGCGTGATGCCGGTCTCGGGGGCGTCCCCGTCGATGATGGGGTTCTGGTCGGCCATGGGTGGCTTCCTTTCGTCACGGTTCATCACGTGTCATCGTTCGTCGTTCGTCGCGGTTCTCCCGCGAAAACGCGGAACGGGCCGGACAATCGTCACGACTGTCCGGCCCGGGGATCGTCCGTTTCCTCACCGGCCGCTGGTCATGGGCGTCACGGCGTCACAGGCCGGTGAACCACAGGAGGATGCAGGTGAACGGCGCCGCCATGAGGATGGAGTCGACGCGGTCCATCACGCCGCCGTGGCCCTTGAGCAGGTGGCCCATGTCCTTGATGCCGAGATCTCGCTTGATCATCGAGGCGCACAGGTCGCCGAACGTGCCGACCACGCCGACGAGCACGCCTTCGAGCACGGGCACCCACCACATGGCGGCCCACACGTCCGGCGTGTACGTGCAGAACAGGACGGCGAACGCGCCGGCCATGGCGAACAGCACCGATCCGGCGAGTCCCTCCCAGCTCTTCTTCGGCGAGATGCGCGGGGAGAGCTTGTGCTTGCCGAGCCATGCGCCGGCGAACAGGCCGCCGGTGTCGGACAGGGCGGGCAGGAACACGAGCATGATCGCGTGGGCGACCGGATGCCCGTGGAAGGTCAGCGGCATGACGATGCACGCGGCGAGCACGGGGATGTACAGCACGGTGAGTACCGACACGGACACGTGGCTCAGCCGGGAGTGGTGCTGTTCGCCGCCCTCGTGGTTGAACGAGGATTCGAGGCGCGCGCCCGCCTCCGTGTTGGAGAGCTTGTCCGCCACGGCGAGCGACAGGCGGTTGCCGAAGCTCAACTTGGCGGTGGCGGTCATGGAAACGAGCATGATCGACGCCATCGCGCACAGCGCCATCGCGACGACGTGCAGCGGCGCGTAGTAGGTGGCGAACAGGGTCGCCGCCGAGCACGCGCACAGCATGACGAACGGGATGTGCAGCCCGACGGTCGCGAAGTCGACGCGCAGCTCCCACAGGGCGAGGATCATGAACACGACGATCAACGCCACGAACAGGTCGATGCTGAGCAGCATCGCGGCGAGGATGACGGCGATCAGGACGACGGCGGTGCCTACCGCCTGGGGCATGTTCCGGCCGGTCTTCTTGTTGATCTCGTCGAGTGCGACTTCGGCCTCTTCGTGGAGTTGTTCGTTGCGTTCCATAACGGCGTGCGGAGGCTCAGACCTCCATGATCTCCTTCTGCTTGGTCTCCAGCAGGGTGTCGATCTCGTCGGTGACGGACTTGGTGACCTTGTCGAGGTCCTTGAGGAGACGGTCGCCCTCGTCCTCGCCCATGTCGCCGTCCTTGACGGACTTGTCGATGCCTTCCTTGGTCTTGCGGCGGATGTTGCGCACCGCGACCTTGCCGTCCTCGGCCTTTGCCTTGGCGAGCTTGACGTACTCCTTGCGGCGTTCCTCGGTAAGCTCCGGCATCGTGATGCGGATCACGTTGCCGTCGCGGTTCGGGCTGACGCCGAGGTCGGAGTTGCGGATCGCCTTCTCGACGGCGCCGGCCTGGGAGGCGTCGAACGGGGTGACGGAAAGGGTGCGCGGCTCCGGCACGCCGATGGAGGCGACGGCCTTGATCGGCGTGGGGGCGCCGTAGTAGTCGACCACGATGCCGTTGAGGAGGGCCGGGTTGGCACGGCCGGTGCGGATGCCCGCGAAGTTCTCCTTGGTGTTCTCGACGGTCTTGGCCATCTGCTCCTTGGCCTGCTCGACGACGTTTGCCATGTTGTGCTCCTTGCTGTTCGTCTGCGAACGGTTCGTTTACGGTTTGCTTCCCTACCGATTGTAGGGTCTCGGCGTGGTTCCGGGCTATTCCGCCACGCGCGATTCGGCGGTGGACACGAGCGTGCCGATGTCCTCGCCGAGCAGGGCGCGGGTCACGTTGCCCGGCTCCTCGAGGCCGAAGACGCGGATGAGCTTCCTGTTGTCGCGCGCCATGGACAGGGCGGAGGCGTCCATCACGGCGAGGTTGTCGACCAGGGCGCGGTTGTAGCTCAGGGTCTCGAAGCGCTTGGCGTCCGCGTGCTTGCGCGGGTCGGCGGTGTACACGCCGTCGACGCCGTTCTTGCCCATCAGGACCTCGTCGCAGTGGATCTCCAGCGAACGCTGGATGGAGACGGTGTCGGTGGAGAAGTACGGCATGCCCGCGCCGGCGCCGAAGATGACCACGCGGCCCTTCTCCAGATGGCGGATGGCCTTGAGCGGGATGTACGGCTCGGCGACCTGGCCCATGGTGATGGCGGTCTGCACACGGGTGGCCTGGCCCTCCTGCTCGAGGAAGTCCTGGAGCGCGAGGCAGTTCATCACGGTGCCGAGCATGCCCATGTAGTCGCCGCGGGAGCGGTCGATGCCGGCCTGCTGCAGTTCGGCGCCACGGAAGAAGTTGCCGCCGCCGGTCACGATGGCGACCTGCACGCCCTGCTGGACCGCGGGGACGATCTCCTCGGCGATGCGTCGGATCACCTTGGTGTCGATGCCGACCCTGCCGCCGCCGAACGCCTCGCCGGACAGCTTGAGCAGCACCCTGCGCGGCTTATCTTTCGCCTCGTTGCCAGTCATACTGTTACACCCTTTCGTTCTCGGATGCGCCATGCGGCGGATCGACGCCGCGCGGCGCATCCACGAAAATTACCATCTGACAGGTTATCCGCCGTTCCCGACACCGTACGGCCTCACCGTGTAGCGATGCGCCGGGAGCGTCCCGAGGGGCCGGCGCGCGGGGTTCACCGTCCGCCGCTTAGCCGTTCCGCGATCAGGTTGAGCGCCGAACCGGCGACGACGAGCAACGCGCCGCACCAGAACGGCAGGGACAATGACAGGCCGAGGATGAGCGAGCTGGCGGCGACCGACAGCACGGGCGTCGCGTATGAGGCCACGGCGAGCGTCCTGAGGCTCCCGTGCAGAATGCCGTACCCCCAGAACGCGTATCCGCCGCCGATGACGGCGGCGCAGGCGATGACGGCGAGCCAGTCGAGCGGCCCCGGCATCGATGCCGGCAATCCCTCACCCGATGCGAGGTGGATGATCCACAGGGAGGCCGCGACCCCGGGGAAGAAGACCGATGTGCCGTCCAGCCCGCCGGACATGGCGGGGGTGATCACCGCGTAGAGGGACCATGCGAACGCGCCGAGGAAGGCGAGCAGGTACGGCAGCGGATCGGACATGATATGTCCGATCGCCGCTTCGGGACGCAACCCGCCGTTGCCGCCGACGGCCAGCGCCACGCCCGCGGTGGCGACGACGGCGCCCGGCAGCGCCCGCCGCACCGCTCCCCTGCGTCGCGGCCGGCCGATGGCGGCGGCGAGCAACACCATGAGCGTGGGCCACAGGTAGTTGACGAGACTCACCTCGACGGACTGCTCGGCGGTGGACGCCAATCCGATGGACAGGGAGATGGAGGATTCGTAGAACACGAAGAGCGCTCCCCCGACGACCAGGTAGCGTCTGGGATAGTCGTGGAGCGGCGCGGGGCGATGGAAGACGAGCAGCAGCATGGCGCCGCTCGTGTAGATGAGCGCCGAGCCGAGCGTGGCTCCGAACGATTCGGCGACGACGCGCACCAGCCCGGTCATGAGGCTCCACACCGCGATGGCGAGGAGTCCCACGGCGGTCGCGCGCGTCGCGGGCACGTATCCATGACGTTTCTCGTCGGCATCCATATCGGTTCCCCCTCGTTTCTTCCGGTTCCTTCGGGTCCGCGGACTTTCCGGGAATACGATAGCGGCCGCGCATCACCCAGGATGCGCGGCCGCCGTCATTCAGCGTGTCGCATGACCGTCAGCGGACCGTAGCGGCCGATCCGACGGAATCCGACGGGAGGGGGCCTCAGGCCTCCTCGCCCTTGCCGACCTCGACACGGGCGAAGGCCAGGGCCTTGCCGCCGACCTCTTCGAAGAGCTTGCCGACGGTCTTGGACGGATCCTTGACGAACGGCTGCTCGAGGAGGACGACCTCCTTGAAGAAGGCGTTGAGACGGCCCTCGACGATCTTCGGGACGATCTTCTCCGGCTTGCCCTCGGCGAGGGACTTCTCGGTGGCGACGCGGCGCTCGGACTCGACCACGTCGGCCGGGACGTCCTCGCGGGTCAGCCACTTGGCGCCCATCGCGGAGATCTGCAGCGCGGCCTCGTGTGCGACGGCGGCGCCGGCCTTGTCGGTGGCGATCATCGCGACGATGCTCGGCGGCATCTCGGCGGACTTCTTGTGGGCGTAGATCTCGACGTGCTCGCCGGAGATCTTCGCGAACTGGCCGACCTTGACGTGCTCGCCGAACAGGGCGGCGGCCTCCTCGATGGCCTCCTTGACGGTCTCGTCGCCGGCCTTGGCGGCCAGCAGCTCGTCGGCGTTGTCCGCGTCGGCGGCCACGGCGTAGCCGAGGATGGTGTCGGCGAACTCGACGAACTTCGGGGTCTTGGCCACGAAGTCGGTCTCGGAGTTCAGCTCGACCGCGTAGCCGGTCTCGCCTTCGGCACCCGCGACGACCTTGGAGGCGATGGTGCCTTCCTGGGCCTTGCGGCCTTCGCGCTTGCCGGCCGCGGCGATGCCCTTGGCGCGGATGATCTCCTTGGCGCGGGCGACGTCGCCCTCGGCCTCGGTCAGGGCCTTCTTGACGTCGAGCATGCCGGCGCCGGTGTCCTCACGAACCTGCTTGATCAGAGCGGCGGTAATTGCTGCCATGAAACTTGTCTCCTTGGGATGAAAATCGATTGCGTTCCCCTATGACAGGAGGTGCAATCATCGTTGCACCTCCCATCCTAGCGGTAGGTGAACCTTCGCGGTTCACGCTCGGCGAATCCTTAAGCGGGGATTCACTCGGCCTTGGCTTCGCCTTCGGCGGCCGGGGCGGCGGTGGCGTCCTGGTTCTCCAGGAGCTCCTTCTCCCAAGCGGCCATCGGCTGCTCGGAGGCGCCCTCCTCCTTGGCGGCCTTGCCGGAACGCTCCAGCAGGCCGTCGGCGACGGCGTCGGCCATGAGGCTGGTCAGCAGCTCGATGCCGCGGATGGCGTCGTCGTTGGCCGGGATCGGGTAGTCGACGGACTCCGGGTCGGTGTTGGTGTCGACGATGGCGACGACCGGGATGCCCAGCTTGTGGGCCTCCTCGACGGCCAGCGCCTCCTTGTTGATGTCGACGACGAACATCGCGGACGGGGTGCGGCCCATGTTGCGGATGCCGCCGAGCTGCTTCTCCAGCTTGTCCTTCTCGCGCTCGAGGAGCAGCAGCTCCTTCTTGGTCAGGCCGGAGCCGTGCACGTCGGAGAAGTCCATCTCCTCGAGCTCCTTGAGGCGGTTGACGCGCTTGGAGACGGTCTGGAAGTTGGTCAGCATGCCGCCGAGCCAGCGCTCGGAGACGTACGGCATGTTCACGCGGGTGGCCTGGGTGGAGATGGCCTCCTGGGCCTGCTTCTTGGTGCCGACGAAGAGCACGGTGCCGTTGTGGGCGACGGTGGTCTTGATGAAGTCGTACGCCTTGTCGATCATCTCGAGCGACTTGAACAGGTTGATGATGTGGATGCCGTTGCGCTGGGTGAGGATGAACTGCTTCATCTTCGGGTTCCAACGACGGGTCTGGTGGCCGAAGTGCAGACCTGCCTTCAGCATTTCGCTCATCGTGATCTGAGCCATGGTGATGCTACCTTTCTTGTCGGTTATTGCCTGGTCATGCGCACCTGCGTGCAGCCCAGACCGTGTCTCCACGGGTTCGGGCCGACCGACACAGGCCGTCGCGGACATGACGCGAATTCGTCGCGCGCCGGTTGACGATATTGGGTGGTCCGGAACGGCTGCGACTCCGCTCCTCGCCGGTTGGCGCACGGTGCACAAAGATAACACACCTCATGGAAAAGGCGGCCCGCCGACGCATCGTCGCCGGCGGGCCGCCTTTTCCATGTCCGTCCGTCCCGCGTTCCCGCGGGACACGGCTCACTTCTGGTGTTCGCGCATGTACCTCAACGCCGCGCGGCGCTCCTCCTTCTCCAGACGGTCGAGGTAGACGTGGCCGTCGAGATGGTCGGTCTCGTGCTGGAGCATGCGTCCCATGAGCCCGGTCCCCTCCAGCACGATCTCCTTGCCGTCGAGGTCGATGCCGCGCACGCGGGCGTAATCGGCGCGACGCGTCTTGTACCACAGTCCGGGCACGGACAGGCAGCCCTCGTCGCCGTACTGTTCGCCGCGCGTCTCCTCGAGCACCGGGTTGAGGATGTAGCCGATCTTGCCGTCGATGTTGTAGGAGAAGGCCCTGAGACTCACGCCGATCTGGTTGGCGGACAGGCCCGCGCGCCCCGGATCGTCGACGGTCTCGAGCAGATCGTCGACCAGTCGGCGCACGGCGGGCGTGATCTCGCGGATTTCGTCGCAGGGGGTGCGCAGCACGGGGTCGGGGACGATGCGGATCTCACGGATTGCCAAGGCTAGTTCTCCTCGTTGTCGGTGGTGTCGGTGGCGTTGCGGCCGTCGGCCTGGTCGGCGGGGGAAGCGGCGTCGTCGTTCCCGTCCGCGCCGTCAGGCTGGCGCTTGATCTTCTCGGACACGGTAGCAAGCGAATCAGACACGTTCTCCCTGGCCTGCTCGTAGGCGGAGCGCAGCGTCTTCGTGTTGACGGTCTCGGACGCCTGCTTGACGGTCTCCGCGGTGCGCTTGACCGATTCGGTGGTCTTGTCGAGGATGCGCACGGTGGCGGGCAGCGGCTTGCCGGGGTTGCGGGGCGTGTAGATCTCGTGCTCGATCACGTCCTCGTAGCGCTTGAGCACCTTCGGACGCACGACCTTCATGCTCGGCGTCAGCGTGCCCGCCTCCTGGCTGAACTCCTCGTCGAGGATGGCGAACTTGCGCACCGATTCGGCGCGCGAGACGTTCGCGTTGGCCTTGTCGACGTACTGCTGGATGAACGCGCGCACCGCATCGTTCGCCGCGATCTCGGCCATCGGCGCGTCTTGGTCGAGGCCCTGGGAGGCGAGCCAGGAGCGGGTCATCTCCGGGTCGAGCTCGATGAGCGCGGAGATGAACGGCTTGCCGTCGCCGACGACGACCGCATGGTCGACGATCGGACAGGTGGCGATGGTCTCCTCCATGGGAGCCGGGCTCACGTTCTTGCCGCCGGCGGTGATGATGATGTCCTTCTTGCGTCCCGTGATGTACACGAAGCCGTCGTCGTCGATCGTGCCGAGGTCGCCGGTGCGGATCCACCCGTCGGCGGTCTTCGTCTCGGCGGTGAGCTCGGGCTGCTTGTAGTAGCCGAGGAACACGTTCGGGCCGGTGAGCAGCAGCTCGTCGCCCTCGCCCTGCTTGACGCCCATGCCGGGGCCGGGCTTGCCGACGGAACCGACCTTGTTGGCATCCTGCCAGTTGACGAGCATCGGGGCCGCGGTCTCGGTCATGCCGTAGCCCTGGATGAACGTGATGCCGTCCATGCCGTTGAAGAAGTGCGCGAGGTCCGGGTTGAGCGGGGCGCCGCCGCACGCCAGCCACGCGAGGTTGGGGCCGAGGGCGGAACGCACCGACTTGCCCACCGTGCCCATGTAGAACGAGTGCTGGATGCGGGCGATCGGCGAATGGGCCTTGCCCGCCTGCGTGTCCTTCGACCACTGGACGAAGTGTCGGTAGGCGGCGGCGAACACGCGTCCGGCGATGCCGTTGCCGGCCTTCTGCGAGGCGGCGTTGTACACCTTCTCGAACACTCGGGGCACGCCGAGCAGGTAGGTGGGCTTGAACGAGCGCAGGTCGGCGAGCAGGTGTTTGGCCCCGGGGATGTAGCCGACGACGCCGTGGCCGCCGATGGCCACGTACTGGATGTAGCGGGCGAAGCAGTGCGCCAGCGGAAGGAACAGCAGCAGGCGGTTCGGGTTGTAGAGCATGTCCTCGAGGATGATGTAGCCGTTCTTCACGATGTGCGTGAAGTTGCGGTTGGACAGCATCGCGCCCTTCGGCTTGCCGGTGGAGCCGGACGTGTAGACGATGGTCGTCATGTCGTCGGCCTTCACGCGTGCGATGGCCTCGTCGAGCTCCTCGTCGGGGACGTTCGCGCCGAAGTCGGCGACCGCGTCGAGTCCCTTCGCCTTGAAGTTGAACACGTATTCGAGGCTCTTGACCTCGTCGCGCACCTGTTCGAGGGTCTGTGCATGCGCCTGGTCGCCGGCGAAGGCGATCAGCGGCGCGGTGTCCTCGATGATCGAGGCGGCCTGGCGTTCCGAGTCGGTCTCGTAGATCGGCACGCTGACCGCGCCGATGGCCGCGCAGGCGAAGTCCGTCACGCCCCACTCGTAGCAGGTGGCCGAGTAGATGGCGACCATGGTGCCGGGACGCACGCCCAGCCCGAGCAGCCCCTTCGCCACGGCGCGCACGCGTTCCAGCATCTCGGAGGCCTTTACCGAATGCCAGCGCCGGTCGTCGTCCTGGTATTCGGCGATCTCGTCATCGGGAGCGCTCTCGGCGCGGGCGGCGAGCAGCGAGAAGATCGTGTCGCCGTCGTTGGTCACATACTCGGGGTCGGAAATATACTCACGCAACATGGACACCAGACTATACCCGGTCCGGTATCAGCCGTGCCGGCGCGGCCGCACGTCCGCGCGAGGATCCGGGACCGTCGCTATCCGATGTCGGCGACGGTGCACATCCACCGCGACCCGCGGACCTCGAATCTGAGGTTCGACCAGTAGGACTCCCCTCCGACGGACAGGTGCACGGCGAATTCGAGCGCGGTGGCGCTCACCAGCATGCCGCTGAGCGAGAGAGGCACCACCGGCAGGTAGCGCATGCGCGCCCGGTACGCGTCGTCGGCGCGCATCCTGCCGTCCATCATGTACGCCATCGTCTCCAGCTTGCCCACGCATGACGGTTCGACGGCGCGTCGCAGTATCGACGAGGACAGGCTGCCCCGCATCACGTCGGCCGCCAGGCATGCGACCCGGCAGCCGGACACGGCCATCGCGTGCATCTGCTCGTCGCTCATCGCGTCGTCGACGACCGCGACGACGCGGTACGGGACGGGTTCCGGCGACAGTTCGACGTGGACGACGCCCTCGTAGACGGGAGGCGTACGGCCATACGAGAATCCGGCTGACGGGAAGATGACGTACTGCTGCGGCTGCATGATGGGCTCCTTCGTCCGATGTCTCGCGTCCGGACCGGCGGCGGGCCGGACGTGGGGCCATCACATCATGCGAAAGGTCCCGCGTCAACAGGCGCGGGACCTTGGTGCATCACCGTGGACGACACGGTGGACAAGCGCGCACGGACGCGGCGGGGAGCTCCCTCGCCGCGCCCGTGCGCCGCCGTCTCAGCGGCGGCCGGCGTACGGCGTGACGACCACGCCGCAACGCTGGAAGTTCTTCACGTCCACGTATCCGGTGGACGCCATCGCGCGGCGCAGCGCGCCGACGAAGTTCGTGGTGCCGTCGGCCGTGTGGCTCGGCCCGAACAGGATCTGCTCGAGCGGCGCGACCGTGCCGACGTCGGTGCGGAAGCCGCGCGGCAGCGTCTGGTGGCGAGCCTCGGCGCCCCAGTGCTTGCCGCGGCCCGGCGCCTCGGTGGCGCGGGCGAGCGGCGCGCCGAGCATGACCGCGTCGGCGCCGAGGGCGAGCGCCTTGACGAAGCTGCCGGAGTCGCCCATGCCGCCGTCGGCGATGAGCTGCACGTAGCGGCCGCCCGACTCGTCCATGTAGTCGCGACGGGCCTCGGCCACGTCGGCGATGGCGGTCGCCATCGGCGCCTCGACGCCGATCGTCTGGCGCGTGGCGGACACGGCGCCGCCGCCGAAGCCGACGAGCACGCCGGCCGCGCCCGTGCGCATCAGGTGCAGGGCCGCCGTGTAGTTGGCGGCGCCGCCGACGATGACCGGGACGTCCAGATCATAGATGAACTGCTTGAGGTTGAGCGGCTCGTGGTCCTGCGACACGTGCTCGGCGGACACGGCGGTGCCGCGAATCACGAACAGGTCGACGCCCGCCTCGACCACGGTCGAGTAGAACTGCTGGGTGCGCTGCGGGGAGAGCGCGCCGGCCACGGTGACGCCGGCGTCGCGGATCTCGTGCAGACGCTTCGTGATGAGCTCCGGCTTGATCGGCTCCGCGTAGATCTCCTGGATGCGGCGGGTCGCGCTCTCGGCCGGCAGGTCCGCGATCTCCTTCAGATACGGTTCCGGATCGTCGTAGCGGGTCCACAGACCCTCGAGGTCGAGCACGCCGAGCGCGCCGAGCTTGCCCATCGCGATCGCGGTGGCCGGGCTCGTCACCGAGTCCATCGGGGCGCCGATGACCGGCACGTCGAACTCGTAGGCGTCGACCTGCCAGGACGTGGAGACGTCCTGCGGGTCGCGCGTCCTGCGGGAGGGGACGATCGAGACGTCGTCCAGCGAGTAGGCCATGCGGCCCTTCTTGCCCAAACCGATTTCAATTTCCTGAGACATGCCTCCGAGACTAATGCGCGCGCGGGACGGCGGCGCGCGGCATACCGCCCGCCATCTCACATAATCGAACGCCCGCATGCGGCGTTACATTCCTGCGCTAGGAATGGCAATGTCTCAACCGAACTGTCAGGAGGAAGCATGGCCAGAATCAAGGTCGAAGGCAAGGTCGTCGAGCTCGACGGCGACGAGATGACGCGCGTCATCTGGAAGGACATCAAGAACCGTCTCATCCTGCCGTACCTCGACGTGGATCTCGACTACTACGATCTGGGCATCGAGAACCGCGACGCCACCGACGACCAGGTCACCATCGACGCGGCGCACGCCATCCAGCGCGAGCACGTGGGCGTCAAATGCGCGACGATCACCCCCGACGAGGCGCGCGTCAAAGAATTCGGCCTGAAGAAGATGTGGAAGTCCCCCAACGGCACGATCCGCAACATCCTCGGCGGCACCATCTTCCGCGAGCCGATCGTGATGAGCAACGTGCCGCGCCTCGTGCCCGGCTGGACCAAGCCGATCGTCGTCGCCCGCCACGCCTTCGGCGACCAGTACAAGGCCACCGACTTCAAGGTGCCGGGCGCCGGACGCCTCACCGTGACCTTCACGCCGGAGGACGGCTCCGAGCCGATCCAGCACGTGGTCTACGACTACGGCCCCGACGGCGGCGTCGCCCAGGTGCAGTACAACGTCAACGATTCGATCCGCGGCTTCGCGCGCGCCTGCTTCAACTACGGCCTCATGCGCCACTACCCCGTGTACCTGTCCACGAAGAACACGATCCTCAAGGCGTACGACGGCCAGTTCAAGGACATCTTCGCCGAGATCTACGAGACCGAATACAAGGAACGCTTCGAGGCGGAGGGCCTCACCTACGAGCACCGCCTCATCGACGACATGGTCGCCAGCTCCCTCAAGTGGCACGGCGGCTACATCTGGGCCTGCAAGAACTACGACGGCGACGTGCAGTCCGACTCCGTCGCCCAGGGCTTCGGCTCCCTCGGCCTCATGACCTCCGTGCTCATGACCCCCGACGGGCAGACCGTCGAGGCCGAGGCCGCCCACGGCACCGTCACCCGCCACTACCGCCGCTGGCTCAAGGGCGAGAAGACCTCCACGAACCCGATCGCCTCAATCTTCGCCTGGACCGGCGGCCTCAAGCACCGCGCGGACCTCGACGGCACCCCCGAGGTCCGCCACTTCGCCGAGACGCTCGAGAAGGTCATCGTCTCCACCGTCGAAGGCGGCCAGATGACCAAGGACCTCGCCATGCTCATCGGCCCCGACGAGCCGTGGCTCGACACCGAGGGCTTCATGGACGCGCTCGACGAGAACCTCGCCAGGGCGCTCGCCGACTGACGGCGGCACGCGCGGCTCCCCCAGCGGCGTATCCGCGGGGATGCTACTACAATCGACGGCAGTGCACAGCCCGCCGATCGAAAGGAATCCCGTCCCATGGCACTTCGCAGCAGCAATCCCGCGGCACGACTGATCGCCATGGCGGCGGGATTCGCCATGCTCGCGTCCTGCGCGGCGTGCGGCGCCGCGCAGGACGGTCCGACGAATGGCGCCACATCCTCCGGCGGCACCGCGACCACGTCGAAGACGTCCGCCGGCAGCGCCGTCATCTTCACACCGTCGGACGGCATCACCATCTCCCAGCGCACGCCGCTCAACAAGTGGGCGAAGCTGACGCCCGAGATCACCGCCAAACTCGTCGACGCCGGCATGGCGAAGAAGTCGATCGAGACGAAGACCTCCTCCGACCTCGACACGCAGAGCCGTGACGTGCAGGATTGGGTCGTGGACCATATGACCGCCGCGGACGCGTCCAAGTCCGGCAAGGCGGAGGCGAAGCGCACGACGCTGATCGTCGCCCCCGCCGTCGACGTGGATTCCTCGACACGCCAGTACGGCGACTACGTCACGCAGCCGCAGTCCGAGTCCTCCTCCGACGCGTCGCGGTCCGATTCGGCGGACACGGATACGACGGACAAGACGGATACCGCCACGGATACGTCCACGGACGACCAAACGCAGGACGACGCATACTCCCGTCTCGCCTCCGCGCTCCAACTCGCGCAGGATTCCGGCATGCACGTCGTGCTGCTCGCCAACGGGGTGGATGACATCACGCCGGACGCGTTCGTGCGGTTCTCCACGGCCGAGCAGATCGGCCGCATGCAGGCGCAGAAGCTCGTCACGAAGCTCGACCTGGCCAAGGCCAGCAAGGACAATCCGAAGGCCGTCGAGGTGTTCATCCCCTACTCCGCGAACGCGAAGGACGGCGACGAGGCGACCGACGCCGTCGATGACGACGCGTTCGCGCGTGAGGCGTTCGCCGGCATGTGGCAGGTGCTGCAACCGTATTTCACGCAGGGCAAGGCGTATTCGCCCTCCGGCCTGCTCACCAAGGACACGTCGGATTCCGATTGGGACGACGTGACCGTCGACGCCACCGATGAGAAGCACATCACGGCGGAGGTCGACAAGCGTCTGCCGACGAAGAAGACCGCCGACGGCACCTCGTTCACGCGCATCGACGGCGTCATCGCGATGAACGACTACGTCGCCTCCGCGGTGACCGACGAACTCGACACGCTCGGATACACCGGTTCGGCGGCGGACGTCAACCCGCAGATCACCATCTCGGGCATCGTCGGCAACATCGCCGGCCGCAAGGACCTGCAGCGCGGCGGCGTGCCCGATCCGGCGAAGGCCCCCGAAGACGATACGGACGGCAGCCAAGGCGACGAAGCGGACGGCTCCGACACTCCCGCGCAGACCGGGACCAGCGAAGTGAACCGACGCTGGCCGATCGTCACCGGCTTCGGCGGCTACGTGGACACCCTTCCCCAGGTGGTGAACGGCAAGCAGTGGATGACCGGATTGGAGAACCGCGTCGCCCTGGCGGCCGACACGGCCGAGGTCACGGTGAGGCTCAACCGGGGCGAATCGCTCGGCAAGCTCGCCTACGTGTCGAGGAAGAAGGCCCCCGGCGCGTTGAAGAAGACGAATGTCGTGGAGGAGGAGCCGCTGGCCGTCAGCGCCTCGAACCTCAAGGCCACGCTCATCGACCCCGGCTACATCACCATGGCCGACGCCGGCCTGTGACGTTCCCCGACGTTCCCCGCACAACATCCGGATACGATGAAGGCCCGCTCCCCCTGATGGGAAGCGGGCCTTCATCGCGCGATAGAACGGCTAGAAGCCGAGACGCTCCAATTGCTTGGGATCGGACTGCCAGCTCTTGGCGACCTTGACGTGCAGGTCGAGGCGCGCCTTCTGGCCGACGATGCGGTTGACGGGGGTGCGTAGCTTCTTCTTCACGGCGGTCAGGTTCCTCGCGCCCTTGCCGATGATGATCGGCTTCTGCGAGTCGCGCTCCACGTAGATGGACACGCGCACGTCCGCCTTGCCGTCGTAGGCCTCGCCGGTCTCGTTGTCCTCCGGATAGTCGATGGAGTCGACGACGACCGCCAGCGAATGCGGCAGCTCGTCGTCCAGCTGTTCGAGGAACGCGCCGCGGATGAGCTCGGCGATGGTGTCCTCGGGGCGTTCCTCGCTGATCTGCTCCTCCGGGTACATCTGCGGGCCTTCCGGCGTGTGCTCGATGAGCACCTTGCGCACCTCGTCGACGTTGTCGTGTCCGAGGGCGCTCACCGGCACGATGTCCGCGAAGTCGGCGAACCCGTCGATCTCGATGAGCTTGGCGACGAGCTGTTCGCGCGAGAGTTCGTCGATCTTGGTGACGACGGCGATCAGCGGCACCTTCCATGCGAACGTGCCGTCGTCGCGCTTCACGGCGAAGTCGGAACGCAGACGGGACAGGATGCGTTTGTCGCCGGGGCCGATCTCCTGGTCGGCGGGCAGCAGGAACGCCACCTCGTCCACGTCGGACAGGCTTTCGTCGACGATGTCGTTGAGACGCTGGCCGAGCAGCGTGCGCGGACGGTGGATGCCGGGCGTGTCGACGAGCACGAGCTGCGCGTTCTCGGTGGTAAGGATGCCGCGGATCGCCTTGCGCGTGGTCTCCGGACGGGACGACGTGATGGCGATGCGCTTGCCGATGAGCGCGTTGATGAGCGTGGATTTGCCGACGTTCGGCCTGCCCACGACCGCCACGAATCCGGAACGGTACGGCTGCGCCTCGCGGCGGTCCGCGCCGTCGTCAGCGGTCGTGTTCTCGTTCGTCGATACGGCGGTTTCGGTCATGTCACTCCTTGGCTTGGGTCTTCGTGTCCGCGGCCCCGCCGTCGGCGTCGTCCTCGGACGCCTTGGCCTGCCGCTCGCCGTCTCCGGCGTTGCCATCTTCCTCGCGCCCCTCGACGTGGGCGGGCTCCACCACGATGGTGGACACCTTCTTGCGTCGGCCGGCGGAATCGACGGCGGTGAGCTTCAGGCCGCGAGTCACGGCGGAGGCGCCGACGATCGGTACGCGGCCGAGCAGTTTGGTGAGCAGTCCGTAGACGGTGTCGACGTCGTCCTCGTCGATGTCGATCTCGAAGATCTCCTCCAGATCGGCGATGGGCGTACGCGCCGGCATCCGCCATTTGCGGTCGCCGATCCGCTCCGGCTCCTCGCGCTGCGTGCGGTCGTGCTCGTCCTCGAGTTCGCCGACGATCTGCTCGATGGCGTCCTCGATGGTGACGAGTCCGGCGATGCCGCCGTATTCGTCGACGACGACGGCGACGTGCTGCCGGGAGCGCTGCATCTGGTGGAACAGGTCGTCGACCGGCTTGGATTCGGGCACGAGCATCGGGTCGCGCACGATGGATTCGACCGCACGGCCGAGCGCCGCCTGGTTGAACGCGGTGGCGCGCACGGCGTCCTTGAGGTAGGCGACGCCGATGAGGTCGTCCACGTCGTCGCCGATGACGGGCACGCGGGAGAAGCCGGAACGCGAGCACAGCTTGAGCATCGCCTCGAGCGTCGCGTCCCTCTCGATGCAGATCATGTCGGTGCGCGGCACCATGATCTCACGGGTCAGTGTGTCGGACAGGGTGAGCACGTTGCGCAGCATCTCGGAGACCTCGGGGTCGAAGTCGTTCGATTCGACGAGACGGTCGATGGTGGCGCGCCCCTGCTCCTGCTGGATCTTCTCCAGTTCCTCGTCGTCGGACAGCTCCTGCGCGCGGCGACGCCCCTCGCGCGCCGCGCCGAGGCGCAGGAACGGCGTGAGGCGGACGGCCGCGGCGACGAGACGGGAGTGTTCGATCATGATGTCGGCTGGCTTGATCGCGCCGGTCTCGCGCGGACGGACGAACACGCTGACCACGGCGACGACGATGGCGACGACGGCCCCGATGACGAGCGCGAGCCACACGCGGGCGTCCCACAGCCCGGCGACGATGGCGACGAGCACGCCGACGAGCACGTTGCTGGCGATGCGGAAGAACGCGCACGCGCCGGCGGTCACGTACCGGTCGGCGATGAGCCGCTGCACGCGGTGGATGCGGTCGACGCGCTTCATGCGGCTGAACTGGGTGAGCTCGCCGTCGGTCTGCGCCTCCAGCACGAGGTTGTTGAGGCTGGCGCGCGTGACCCTGCCGACCGCGCCTTCGGCGGCGGCGAGGGACAGGGACAGCCACACCATCAGCGCGGCGACGATGACGAGCGCGGCGGTGACCGCGATCAGGGTCTGTTGGGAATACTCCATCGGTGTCGTGTTTCCTTTTGTGTCGGCGGTCGGCGGTCAGTGGGTGATCTGGCGGCCGGAACCGTGCTGCGCGTCGTAGGCGGCGAGCGCGTCCTCGCTGCCGGCGGGCAGCGCGACGGGAGCGCCGAGGTCGTGGCGCACGGCGATGAACGTGAGCAGCAGCTGGCGTTGCAGGCCGAACATCTGGCGTTCCTGCTGCGGGTTCACGTGGTCGTAGCCGAGCAGGTGGAGGATGCCGTGGATGGTCAGGAGCATCATCTCCTGGAGCACGCCGTGTCCGGCGGCGGCGGCCTGCTGGGCGGCGACCCATGGGCAAATGACGATGTCGCCGAGCACGCCTTCCATCACGGTCTTGCCGTCGCCGGGGCGCAGCTCGTCCATCGGGAAGCTCATCACGTCGGTGGGTCCTTCGAGGTTCATCCAGTGCTCGTGCATCTCGGCGATGGGTTCCGGGTCGACGAACAGGATCGTCAGGTCGGACTGGGTGCTCACGCGCATCTGGTCGAGGACCCATACGCCGAGGTCGGAGAAGAGTTTCGGGTCGATGGTCCATACGGTCTCGTTGGAGACGTCAACGCTCATCGGTGTCGGTGTCCTTTCGTTCGTCCGTCGCGCCGTCCGCGGCTTCGGCGGTCATGGCCTTCGTGTCTTTCGAGCCTTTCGCCCGCGAGATGCGCCGGTGGTCGCCGTCCAGTCCCTCGTGGCGGTTGTAGGCTTCGACGATCTGGCCGACGAGGCGGTGGCGTACCACGTCCTCGGCTTTCAGGTGCACGAACGCGATGTCCTTGATGCCGCCGAGGATGCGTTCGATGGTGGCGAGACCCGAACGCGGCACGGTGAGGTCGACCTGCGTGATGTCGCCGGTGATGACCATCTTCGTGTTGAAGCCGAGGCGGGTGAGGAACATCTTCATCTGCTGTTCGGTGGTGTTCTGCGCCTCGTCGAGGATGACGTAGGCGTCGTTGAGGGTGCGTCCGCGCATGTAGGCGAGCGGCGCCACCTCGATGGTGTTGTCGTCCATGAGCCGTCTGAGCTGGTCGGCGCCGAGCATGTCGCCGAGCGCGTCGTACAGGGGGCGCAGGTACGGGTCGACCTTGTCGTTGAGGGTGCCGGGCAGGAAGCCGAGGCTCTCCCCCGCCTCGACGGCCGGGCGCGTGAGGATGATGCGGCGCACCTGACGGTCCTGGAAGGCCCGCACCGCCTTGGCGACGGCGAGGTAGGTCTTGCCGGTGCCGGCCGGGCCGATGCCGAACGTGATGGTGTGCGATTCGATGGCGGCCACGTAGGCGGCCTGTCCGGGGGTCTTGGCGCGTACCGGGTTGCCGTTCGCGTAGGTGATGACGCCGGGCACCGCGGGCCTGCGCCGTCCGCCCCCGTCGCGGCGGTTCTTCGTCGACGCGGCTTCGACGCGCTGCAGCGTCTCAATCTCGCGGCCGTGGCCGGGGTGCGTGGCGCGCGTGCGGTTGTCGAGCACGTCCTGGTCGATCATGCGCCGCACGGTGTCGGCGTCCATGGGCGCCGTGTGGGCGGCTTCGATGATCGTGTTGATGAGTTCCTCGGCCTTCGACGCATCGGTCTCGGTCTGCTTGGATCGCGAGACGATGGCCACGCGGTTGCCGCGCACGATGATCGTCAGTTCGGGGAACGCCTTCTCTATCTCGCGAATCACCTGGTCCACGGGGCCGAGCACGGCCACCGGGTCGAGCTGGGTGGGGATGGTGATGGTGCGTGTTGTGGTCGCCACGGATTCCTTTCTGGAATATGGACCGTTCCTGAAGGGTGGATGGCCCGCGCGTCCGGCGGTCCGCCGGCGCGGGCCGGTTCCGCTACTCGTCGAGCTTCTCGCCCGTCATCACGTGCGCGTGCACGTGGAAGACGGTCTGGCCGGCGTCGAGCCCGGTGTTGAACACGAGGCGGAACGCGCCATGGAAGGCGTCGTCGGCGATGTGCTGGGCGACTTCGACGATGTGCGCGAGTTCGGCGGGGTCGGCGGCGGCGAGTTCGGCGACGTTCGCGTAATGCTTCTTCGGCACGACCAGCACGTGGACCTTGGCCTTGGGGTTGATGTCCTTGAAGGCGTATGTGGTGTCGTCCTCGTAGACCTTGGCGCTGGGGATGTCCCCGGCGATGATCTTGCAGAACAGGCAGTCGTCCGATGCGCTCATGGTTGCTCCTTCATGCGGGCCGCGCGGTGTCGGGACGCACGGCCATGGTTTCCGCACCCAGCTTAGCGCGTCCCGTCACCCGCCTTCCATACGCCCGACGGACGCCCGCCCTACGCGAACCGTCCCAGGGCGCGGCTGAGCAGGGACAGCGCCACGGGGCCGGCGGCGGACGCCCTGAGGATGTTCGAGCCGAGCACGACGCTGTGCGCGCCGGCCTCGGTGAACGCGGCGACCTCATCCTCGCTGATGCCGCCTTCGGGGCCGACCACCACGTAGACGGTGCGGGCCTTGGCGTCCTTCAGGCAGCGGTCCATGAGTCCGAACACGAGCCCCTCCACCGACGCCCATGTGTCGGTGGCGTCCTGGTGGAGCACGATGACCAGGTCGCCGTGCACGTTGGCGCGCAGGCACATGGCGACGATCTGCTTCGAGGAGACGCACTCCCCCAATCCGGGCCGCCACGCGCGACGGGACTGCTCGGTGGCCGCGTCCAGCGTGGTCCTCCACTTGCGGTCGGTGCGGCCGGCCTTCCATTTGGCGATGGAACGGTCCGCCTGCCAGGGGATCACCTCGTCGACGCCGATCTGCGTGGCCATGTCGATGGCCTGCTCGTCATGCCCGTTCTTCGCGAGGGCCTGCACGAGCGCGAGGCGGGTCACGGGCGCGGGTTCGCGCACGAATTCGCGCACCTCGGCGACGCCGTCGTCCGGATCGTCGAGCACCGCGGTGACGCGCAGCCCCCGGCCGTCGGACAGCTGGAGCTCGTCGCCGGCCTTGAGGCGCATCGACTGCACCGCGTGCCGTCTGACCTGCGCGGGCAGCGTGAGCTTCCACCCGGCGTTGAGCTCGTCCGAGTTCACGGGGACGTCGTCATGGTCGGAATCCAAGAGGAACAGGGCTTTCGTCATGACCACAAGGCTATCAGCATCATTGCGACACGCCGACGATTGCGCAAGCTCGGAAACCGTGTATTGTAATCACTCGTTGCTTCACAGCGACAACGCACCTGCCCGGGTGGCGGAATGGTAGACGCGCTAGCTTGAGGTGCTAGTGCCTATTTTTTAACGGGCGTACGGGTTCAAGTCCCGTCTCGGGCACCGTCGAAAACCCCTTGGAAACAAGGGGTTTTCTCGTATCTGCATGCATATCGTCCCCGTGTCCCCGCGATACGGCCCATCACACTCACCACAGGAGGCACCGCCATGCGCTTCGTCCATCTGGAATCCATCGACGACGAACGTGTGTCCGCCTACGTCAACCTGACGGAGATCCAGCTGCGCAATCGTCTCGAACCGGCCAAGGGCCTGTTCATCGCCGAATCCCCGAAGGTGATCGACCGGGCGCTGGCGGCGGGCCGCGAACCCATCTCCCTGCTCGTCGAGGAGCCGTGGATCGAGGGCATGGCCGCCACGTTCGACGCCATCGACGCGCGTTGGGGCGCGGACGTCCCCGTCTACGTCGCCTCCCCCGAACAGCTGAGGCGGCTCACCGGCTATCGCCTGCACCGGGGCGCGCTCGCGGCGATGCGCCGCTGGCCGCTGCCGTCCGTCGCCGACGTCTGCCGCGGCGCGCGCCGCGTGGCCGTGATGGAGAACATCGTCGACCATACGAACGTCGGCGCGCTGATGCGCTCCGCGGCCGCGCTCGACGTGGACGCCGTGCTCGTCACCCCCTCCTGCGGCGATCCCCTGTACCGTCGCGCGGCGCGCGTGTCGATGGGCACCGTCTTCCAGATCCCGTGGACGCGCATCGGCGGCGAGGACAAGCGCTACTGGCCGTTCCAGGGCATCGACGAGCTGAAGTCGCTCGGCTTCACCACCGTCGCGATGGCGCTGGAGGACGATTCGATCAGCCTGGACGAGCTCACGCGACGTCTCCACGCCGACGACGGCGACCCCGACCGCATCGACCGTCTCGCGCTCATCTTCGGCACCGAAGGCGACGGATTGTCGCGCCACACCATCGCCCGCGCCGACCTGACGGTGAAGATCCCGATGAGCCACGACGTCGACTCGCTCAACGTGGCCGCCTCCAGCGCGGTCGCCTTCTACGCCACGCGCATGCGCTGACGCGACGCGCTGGACACGATTCGGGCGTGTCGCGGTTTTTGTGCAATCATTGTCATTGTGAGTTCGGAGCGAGGAAGCCCGGACCAAACCCGAGCGCGGCGCCGAAAGGCGCTGTTGGTTGTTGAGAGGAGCAACACGACAATGGCCAAAAACAAGCAGAAGATTCTGTCGATAGTGTTGGCGGGCGGCGAGGGCACCCGACTGATGCCGTTGACTCGCGACCGCGCGAAGCCGGCCGTTCCGTTCGGCGGCGTGTTCCGCCTCATCGACTTCCCGCTGTCCAACCTGGTGAACTCCGACTACCGCCACATCGTCGTGCTCACCCAGTACAAGTCCCACTCCCTTGACCGTCACATCTCCCAGATGTGGCGCTTCTCCTCGCTGCTCGGCAACTACGTCTCCCCGGTCCCCGCGCAGCAGCGTCTCGGCAAGCACTGGTACCTCGGCTCCGCGGACGCCATCTACCAGACCATCAACATCATCGAGGACGTCCAGCCGGACATCGTCGTGATCGTCGGCGCCGACCACGTCTACCGCATGGACTTCGGCCAGATGGTCGAGCAGCACATCGAATCCGGCGCGGAGTTCACCGTGGCCGGCATCCGCCAGCCGATCGAGCAGTCCAACCAGTTCGGCGTGATCGACGTCGATCCGAACCACCCGAACCAGATCAAGAGCTTCCTGGAGAAGCCGGACACCTGCGCGGGCCTTCCGGACGACCCGAATTCGTTCCTCGCCTCCATGGGCAACTACGTGGCCAACACGGACGCCCTGTTCGACGCGCTCGCCAAGGACGAGAAGAACGAGAACACGAAGCATGACATGGGCGGCGACATCGCCCCGTACTTCGCATCCCGCGGCGAGGCCGGCGTGTACGACTTCAACTCGAACGAGATTCCGGGCTCGACGCCCACCGACCACGCCTACTGGCGCGACGTGGGTACGATCAAGCAGTTCTACGACGCGCACATGGACCTGATTGCCTACGTGCCCGAGTTCAACCTGTACAACCAGGCCTGGCCGATCTACACGAACTCCGGCACCCTGCCGCCGGCCAAGTTCGTGCACGCCGGCCGCGACCGCCTCGGCCACGCGACCGATTCGATCGTCTCCCCCGGCGTGATCGTCTCCGGCGGCGAGGTGCACCATTCCGTGCTGTCGCCGAACGTGCGCATCCACTCGTGGGCGCAGGTCGTGGACTCCGTGCTGTTCGACGGCGTCGTCGTGAACCGTCGCGCGCGCGTGTACAAGGCCATCCTCGACAAGAACGTCGTGCTCACCGAGAACTCGACGGTCGGCATCGACACCGAGCATGATCTCGCCCGTGGCTTCACCGTCACGCCCGAGGGCATCACCGTCGTGCCGAAGGGCACCGTCGTCGACGACTGACGGATTCCCGAGGACGCGAAAAAGGCCCCGAACCGTTCATCCGGTTCGGGGCCTTCCCGTATCCTCAGCCGTTTCCGATTGGATCGGCATCGGATCAGTACTTCGGCAGATTGTCGAAGTTGAAGCCGAGGGCGGCGAGCTGCTCGCGTCCCTCCGGCGTGATCTTGTCCATCGTCCAGCGCGGCTGCCACGTCCAGTCGATGCGGAACTCCTCGACGAGGCCGGCGAGCGTGCTCGCGCATTCGTCCTCGATGAGGTTGGTCAGCGGGCAGGCGGGCGTGGTGAGCGTCATCGTGATGATCGCGCGGCCGAGATCGTCGATCTCGATACCGTAGACGAGTCCCAGGTCGATGACGTCGATGCCGAGCTCCGGGTCGATGACCTGGTGCAGCGCCTCGCGCACGTCCTCCGCGGTGGCGCGGCCGATGTCGTCGACGAACTTCAGCGGGATGTGGCTGTCATCCGATTCCGCATCGTCGCCGTGACCGCATTCGCTCTTCTTGTGGCGTCCGCATGCGCACATGTCGTCGTCGGAGGCCGGTTCGGCGGGACGGCCGTTCGGGAATCCCTTCGCGAGGGCCGGGTTGGCCATCACGCGACGGGACGCCTCCTCGTCCTGCAGCACGCCGTTCACCGCGTCGAACACGCTGGGCTGGGGTTCGGGCACGAGATTATCGCTCATAGTTCACTCCAAAATCGTCGGGTCGTATCCACTGTACGCGTCGCCCACGGCTTTTCGCCCTGGGCGACGCGCATACGGGAATCGGGCGTCGGTCACTGCTTGGCGGCCAGCGCCTTGGCGACGGAGTCCTTGAGCCCCTCCCAGGCGAGGAGCGCGCATTTGATGCGCATCGGGTACTTGGACACGCCCTGGAAGACGATGCCGTCGCCGAGCGACTCCTCGAGCTCGTCGTCGCCGAGACCCTTGCCGCGCGATTCCATGAGCTTGTGGAACGTGTGCTCGAGCTCCATGGCCTCATCCACGGTCTTGCCGTCGACCAGATCGACCATGACGGACAGGCTGGCCTGGGAGATGGAGCAACCCTGGCCGTCCCACACGACGCGTTCGATGGTGTGCGGCTCCTTGTCGGAGACCTCCACGTGCACGGTCGCCTCGTCGCCGCAGGTCGGGTTGAACTGGTGGGATTCGCCTGGCGTGCAGTATTCGTGGCTGGCGCGCACCACCGTGTCGCCGGACGACTGGGCGCCGGTTCCCTCCTTGGTGAGGTCCGCCGCGAAATGCTCCTTGCCATGCGGGTTTTTCGCGGCCTCGAGGATGACCTCCTGGTACATCTGCTCGAGGTCGTCGCCGCTCATGCCGTAATCGTTCATAACTTCCTTATCGTATCGTCCCCTCGGACAGACGTGGACGGTCGGGTGCCGCCGGACTCGTCGGACGCCTCCGGACGCCGTCAGGCGCCGAAGAACTTCCTGATGCCCTTCGCCGCCTCGACGAGCGCCTGCGCGTCCTCGACGGTGTTGTACACGCCGGACGAGGCGCGGTTGGAGGCGTACAGGCCGAAGTGGCGGTGCACGGGCTGGGCGCAATGGTGGCCGACGCGGATGGCGATGCCCTGCGCGTCGATGTACTGGCCGACGTCGTGCGGGTGCACGCCCCTGACGTCGAACGCGACGGTGCCGATACGGTCCACGTTCTCGCGGGGGCCCAGGATGCGGATGCCGTCGATGTCGCCGAGCTTGAGCAGTTCGGCGGCGATCGTGCGCTCATGCGCCTCGATGTTCTCGAGTCCGACGTTCATCATCCATTCGGCTGCGACGCCGGCGGCCACGACCTGCGCGACCGGCTGCGTGCCGGCCTCGAAGCGGGCCGGCGGCTCCATGTACTGGGCCGGCTGGTCCATCCATGCGAGCTCGACCATCGATCCGCCGAAGTTGGCCGGCGGTAGCGCCTCGAGCAGCTCGCGCCTGCCGTACAGGAAGCCGACGCCGGTAGGGCCGTACATCTTGTGCGCGCTCCATGCGGCGAAGTCGACGTCCAGCGCGTGGAAATCGACCTTGAGATGCGGCACCGACTGGCAGGCGTCGAGGATGAACACGGCGCCCACGGCGTGCGCGCGGGCGACGATCGGGGCGATGTCGGTGATCGCGCCGGTCGTGTTGCCCACGTGCGTGACGGCCACGACCTTCGTGCGTTCGGTGATGACCTCGTCGAGATTGTCGGTGCGCACGCGGCCGTCCTCGGTCAGGTCGATCCACTTGAACGTGGCGCCGGTGCGGTAGGCAAGCTCCTGGAACGGCAGCAGCACCGAATGGTGCTCCGCCTTCGAGACGACGATCTCGTCGCCCGGCTTCAACGCGAAGCGCTTGGCAGCCGCTCCCCCACGGCCGAGCGACGCGTTGCCGAACGCGGTGGCCAACAGGTTCAGGCCCGCCGTCGCGCCGCCGGTGACGACGATCTCCTCGTTGCCCTCTTCGGCGCTCGCGCCGACCAGCTTCGCGACCTTCGCACGCGCCTCCTCGAACGCCACCGTGGAACGCGCCGCGAGCTCGTGGGCGCCGCGGTGCACGCCCGCGTTGATCGTGCGGTAGAAGTCGCTCTCCGCGTCGATCACGCATTGCGGCTTCTGCGAGGTGGCCGCCGAGTCGAGGTACACGAGCGGATGCCCGTGGATCTCCTGGTCCAGAATCGGGAACTCGTCCCTGATCGCTGCGAAATCAACCATTGTCATTTCCCCCATTTCGTGACATTCACATGCAAGTGAGTGGGAGTCGGCGGAACGCATGTCGAGACCGTAAAGACTCGGCCAGAGCGGCCCGGAGCGTGTCACGGTATGCGTTCCGCCGACTCCCATGGCTCCGCCGGAACCGTGAAGAAGCCGGATGGAACCGTCCGTCGGATGTCAGGCGAGTGCGGACTCGGAGTCCGCCCCTTCCGGCAGGTACGCGTCGTAGCCGTTCTCCTCGAGCTCGTCGGCCAGCTCCGGGCCGCCGGTCTTCACGAAGTGGCCGTCGGCGAACACGTGCACGATGTCCGGCTTGATGTACTTGAGGATGCGCGTGTAGTGCGTGACCATGAGGATGCCGAACTGGTTGGCCTCCTTGGCGCGGTTCACGCCCTCGGACACGATGCGCAGCGCGTCCACGTCGAGACCGGAGTCGGTCTCGTCGAGGATGGCGAACTTCGGCTTGAGCAGTTCGAGCTGCAGCACCTCGGCACGCTTCTTCTCACCGCCGGAGAAGCCCTCGTTGACGGAGCGCGTGGCGAACTTCGGATCCATCTTGAGGCGCTTCATCGCCTGGGACAGCTCCTTGGTCCACGTGCGGATGGACGGGGCCTCGCCGTCGACCTCGGTCTTCGCGGTCCTGAGGAAGTTGGTCATCGAGACGCCGGGCACCTCGACCGGGTACTGCATGGCGAGGAACAGACCCGCCTTGGCGCGCTCGTCCGGGGTCATCTTGAGGATGTCCTGGCCGTCGAGCAGCGCCTCGCCGGAGTCGACCACGTACTTGGGGTGGCCGGCCAGCGTGTAGGCGAGCGTGGACTTGCCGGAGCCGTTGGGGCCCATGATGGCGTGGGTCTCGCCGGAGTTGACGGTCAGGGAGGCTCCCTTGAGGATCTGCTTGGTGCCTTCCTTGGTTTCGACGTGGACGTAGAGGTCCTTGATTTCGAGAGTGGACATTGGTTCTCCTAACAGTCCGAAAAGTCTTGGGTTACTTGTCTTCCAGCACCTGCGCCATGGCCGCGTCCTCGCCGCGCGCCAGGCGGCGGTCGATGACGTCCATGAGATGGTCGGAGACGGCGGGGATGCCGATCTCCTCGACGAGTTCGCCGAAGAAGCCGCGCACGACGAGCTTGCGCGCCTCGGCCTCCGGGATGCCGCGCGATTCGAGGTAGAACAGCTCCTCGTCGTCGAAGCGGCCCACCGAGGAGGCGTGGCCGGCACCGATGATGTTGCCGTTCTCGATCTCGAGGTTCGGCTCGGAGTCGGCGATGGCGCCCGGCGTGAGCACGAGGTTGCGGTTGAGCTCGTAGGAGTCGGTGCCGGGGGCAGTCGGCTCGATCAGGGCGTTGCCCACCCACGTGGAGTGCGCGCCCTTGCCGTCGAGCGCACCCTTGTAGACGACGCGGCTGCGGCAGTCGGGATGGTTGTGCACGACCATCGTGCGGTGCTCGATGTGCTCGCCCGGGTCGACGAAGTAGATGCCGAGCATGTTGAGCTCGCCCTGCTCGCCGCCGAAGTCCTGGTCCATGCGGATGCGCACCACGTCGCCGCCGAGCGTGACGACGGAGTGGCGCAGGGACGCGCCCTCGCCGACGTGGATGCGATGGTTGCCGACGTGCTTGGCCGTGCGGTCCCACTCCTGGATGAACGTGGCGGAGACGTGCGAGTCCCTGCCGGTCGTGATCTCGACGCCCTCGGCGAGGCGTGCGTCGCCGTCGTGTTCGACGACCACGTCGGCGTGCGCGCGGTCCGCGGCGTCGATGACGAGATGGAACGCGTCGAGGTCCTCACCGGCGCCGTGCACCTTGACGAGCACCGGCTTGGCGATCTCGCCGTCGAGGCGCAGGATCGTCGCCGTGGAGCCGGAGTTCCATTCGACGGCGGAGACGCGGTCGTTCGGCTTGGAGACGGTGCCGGACGCGCCTTCGCCGAGCCTGACCTGGCTGATCGTGACGCCTTCGGCCAGCGGCGAGCCGTCGATCATCGACACTTCGATCTCGGTCTCGCCGGAAGGCTTGAACACGTCGAAGAACTCGCCGATGCGGTCGATCGGCGTGTATCGCCAGTCCTCCTGGTCGCGCGCGGGCACCGGGAACGCGGACACCTCGAAGGAGCGGGGCGCGCGGTCGGCGCTCGACGGCATGGCCGCCGGGATCTTGTACGGGTCGTTCGGGTCGGCGACCGGGATGTTCAGTTCCGCCGCCTTGTTTTCGGTTTCGGCCATGGGATCAGCCCACCGATCCTTCCATCTGCAGTTCGACGAGTCTGTTGAGTTCGAGCGCGTATTCCATCGGCAGCTCACGGCTGATCGGCTCGACGAAGCCGCGCACGATCATGCCCTGTGCCTCCTCCTCGGACAGGCCGCGGCTCATCAGGTAGAACAGCTGGTCCTCGGAGATCTTGGAGACGGTGGCCTCGTGGGCCATGGAGACGTCGTCCTCGCGCACGTCCACATGCGGGTACGTGTCGGAGCGGCTGAAATCGTCGACGAGCAGCGCGTCGCACACGGTCGAGTTGGAGGAGCCCTCCGCGCCCTTGACGATCTTGACCAGGCCGCGGTAGGCGGAACGGCCGCCGCCGCGCGAGATGGACTTGGCGACGATCGTGGAGCTGGTGTGCGGGGCGAGGTGGATCATCTTCGCGCCCGTGTCCTGGTACTGGCCCTTGCCGGCGAAGCCGAGCGACATGGTGCTGGCCTTCGCGTACGGCTCGGCGAGGATGCAGGCGGGGTACTTCATCGTGGCCTTGGAGCCGATGTTGCCGTCCACCCATTCCATCGTGCCGCCCTCGCGCACGTAGGCGCGCTGGGTGACGAGGTTGTAGACGTTGTTCGACCAGTTCTGCACGGTGGTGTAGCGCACGCGCGCGTGCTTCTCGACGATGATCTCGACGATGGCGGCGTGCAGCGAGTCCTCGGACCAGATCGGGGCGGTGCAGCCCTCCACGTAGTGCACGTAGGAGCCTTCGTCCGCGATGATGAGCGTGCGCTCGAACTGGCCCATGGCGGGCGTGTTGATGCGGAAGTACGCCTGCAGCGGGATGTCCACGTGCACGCCCTTCGGCACGTACACGAACGAGCCGCCGGACCATGCGGCGGTGTTGAGCGCGCCGAACTTGTTGTCCTCCGGCGGCACGACGGTGCCGAAGTACTTCCTGACGAGGTCGGGGTATTCGCGCACGGCGGTGTCCGTGTCGACGAAGATGACGCCCTGCTTCTTCAGGTCCTCCTGGATGGAGTTGTAGATGACCTCGGACTCGTACTGGGCTGCCACGCCGGAGACAAGGCGGTTCTTCTCCGCCTCCGGGATGCCGAGGCGGTCGTAGGTGTTGCGGATGTCGTCCGGCAGCTCCTCCCACGACTTCGCCTGCTTCTCGATCGGCTTGACGTAGTACTTGAAGTCGTCGGCGTTGAAGCCCGACAGGTCGACGCCCCACTTGGGCATCGGCTTGTCGAGGAACGCCTTGAAGCCGCGCAGACGCATGTCGAGCATCCACTCGGGTTCGCCCTTGTCGGCGCTGATGTCGCGCACGACCTGTTCGTCGATGCCTCGCTTGGCGGCCTCGCCGGCCGCGTCGGAATCATGCCAGCCGTAGCTGTAGTCGCCGAACTGCTGGATGATCTCGTCATCCTGTCTGATCTTCTCCTCGTTGACGCGGGAGCGATCGGCCACGTACTGGCTCATCTCCACGTCAGCGGCGGCGTTTGGCGCTTGTGTTTCGCTCACCATCCTGCCTTCCGTTGGTCACAACATTCCTACGTCAATGTAGCAGAACCCATGCGCGAACTCCACGACCGACACCGCATGTCGGCTATGGATGAACGTGAGCTTGGTTACGGGCGATTGTTCCCCGGCACAAGACCATAATGAGATGGAGGGGAGGTAACGATGCCGGGTGCACAAAAAGGAACAGGCTACCGCATAGGGCTCGTCGACGACGACGCATTGACCCTTGCGGCGTTGCATGCGCTCATCACGCAACGCCTCGCGGAGGAGGGCGTGTCCGTGGCATGGACGACGAGATCCGGCGAAACGGCCATCGACCTGTGTGTGAATGAACGGAGCAGACCGGATGCGGTACTGGTCGACATGGGCATGGATGATGTGGACGGGGCGTCGGTGTTGGAGCGGCTCCGGCGTTTCTCATCACGGATCATGTTGTTGGCGATGACCTCGCATTCCCTGAACCGTTACAGGACTTCCGCCCAAAGGGCAGGAGCCAGGATTCTGTTGGACAAGTCCGATATCGCCGGATTGCTCCGCTGCCTACATGATTGCGTATCCGGAGACCTCAGCCCGGCCCCCGATCGGATGTCGCCACCGGCAGCCGCGGTCGTCGAATACCCCGACGGCGAATCGTCTGTTCCACAATCGTTGTCCTCCAGGGAGGCCGAAGCCATGGATTGGACCATCGAGGGATTGACGGCCAAGGAGGTGTCCCTGAAGATGTCGGTTTCCGAATCAACGGTGAAAACCCATATCCGCCACGCCATCGAAAAGCTACAGGTACGCAACAAGCTGCAGGCCGTCAGGGTATGGTCCGAAATCAGAAGAGGGCGATGATGCGCGTTCCATCCTTATCTTCCGCCGGAATAGGGCATGAACCCACAAAGCTGATCAGGCGTCCCCGTACGGCGGCGATGATAGCCATCGCCGTATGCTGCACCTGCATCCAGGGAATGGCCGATGGGGTTGGTGGGGTCATACCGCTGACCATCATCGCCGTCTATATCGGTCTGCTGATCGGGATGTACTGGAATCCATTCCTCTGTGGAACCGCGATTTTATCGCTGTCCATCGTTCTCGGCTGCGTTCCGGATGCCGATTTCCCCATGCAGTTCTGGAATGTCTGGCTGGCCTTCGGCTTGCTCGGATATGGTCGTCATCTCCTGGCTGCGGCCATGACGATTCTCGTCCAGGCCGCAGCTATGACAGGTATGTGGCATCTTCATGGTACCAGCGGTTGGAGTCTTTCCGGGATAGGAACCTTCAATGCAAGCTGCATCATCATGATCGTCGTCGGATACGCCATAGCGGAGCATCGATCGGCCGACATCCTGCGGCAGAAGGCCCTGGAGACGGCGAATGCGAAACGTGAACGCGATCTGCTGCGACGGGATATCGAATTGGCGAGCCGCATCCATGACTCCACGACGCGCGGGCTTGCGCTCATTACGATTCTGGCCAATCAGTGCATGGATTGTCCTCCGGATGAGCGGCAGGCCAATCTGGCACTCATCCAATCCACCGCGCAATCCACGTTGGCCGACGTGCGCAAGGTGATAGACGCCCTTGAAACCGACCGAAATGCGAAATCCGCACACGACGATGCACCGCTCACCATTGCGGATATGGTGCACGGCATCATGAAGAGCAACGATGCGGAACTGCGCAGCATCGGCATATACGGGCACAGCGCAGTGCAGAGTGAAACGGCACCGGATATGCGTACCGTTCCGTCCGATATCATTCAGGAAATCTCGGACTTCCTGAATCAACTATATTCGAACATTGCCGTATACGGCACCCAAGGCGATGACGCCTACTACATGCACGTGGAGATCGAGAACTCGGTGCTGTGTGTGGAGCAGTTCAATATCATCAGGAATGAATCGCGGATGTGGCCGCACCGCGGCAGAGGTCTGTCCCTCCACGCAACACGCATCCATGCGCTCGGAGGTTCTCTTGAGACGCGCAAGGAGGAAGAGAATTGGATTGTGCGTGCGCGTATCCCTCTTTATCACACTACCAATTGCAGAACCATGCAAACCATGGCGGACAACTGAATCCCACCACCGTCTGCATGGATATCGACGTATTCACCGTTTCCATCCGTTGATGCGAAGGGGCGTGCTGACCGACCATAAGGACCACAGCAATCATGATGCCTGATATCAATCGCATGACAACTCCTTTCCTCGTACCAATTCTATGGGCTGATGACCCCTATCATCTTTTAGATGATGCCACCGATTATTGATCTAATATTGAAAACGTCTCTATAAGAAAGGATAACGATGTCCACTATCTACAAGAACCTTGCAGCACTGTTCTGCATCATCGCGCTTCTCTGCGCCGCTACAACAACTTCCACGGCTTTCGCCGCTTCCAGTGACGAAGCCCCTCCGGTCTATGGCCTCTCCACCACTCCACCCACCGATGCCCCTCCAGCCACGAGAAGCACCGACTATCCGACAAACGTGAGAAACATGTCTGTCGGGGGCCAGTATTCTTTCGGAGCTTCAGTCCGCTATGGCAGTCTAATGTACACAGATTATCGTTTTACGGGAAAGAGTTCCTACACCGTCACCGTGTACAACACCGGCAATTACAGGATCCTGGTACGCGCGTTTAAAGTCAAGCGGTTCAGCGCCAATGACGATATGATTAAATACATCACCATTGCCCCCAAGGCTTCCGCTACCTTCACTGTTGGTGGACTCAGCAACAGTGATCAGATTTACCTTGGTTTCAATAATGATGTAAATGATGATTTCATCATCTTCAATGGCGTGATTCGCTAATACTTAGCGGGTCATCTTCATATGAGATCTGAAGATGACCCGCTTCTTGACATACGGACGATATACATATGAACAGTTTTCAATTGAAGGCATTTGCCTGCCTGCTCATGGTCATCGATCACATAGCGGAATTCCTACCGTCCATGCCATTATGGATGCACTGGACCGGCCGCCTATCGGCACCTATTTTCTATTTCCTTATTGGATGGAGCTGTGTATATACCAGCAATCGAAAGCGCTTCCTGATACGACTTTATATAGCCAGTATTGGCATGTCGATTATACAGGCCGCTTCTTTCGCCCTTATTCAAATGAATATTCCCTTTATTCACAGCGCTCAACCGATAGGCAATAATATTTTTGCAACGCTTTTGCAGATGGCTTTAATCATATGTCTGCTGTCCACACCAACACGTCATGAACGGGTAATCAATATTACAATCTACATTCTGGCCCAATTTACCATTAGCGCAATTGTGCACTTCATAGCAACGTTTTTGGACAGATTTAACCCAAACGCGACACCTGTTCTCTATGTTCTGTTCGCTTCAAGCGGAACCGTCCTGAACCTAGAAGGAGGTTTGCTCGTTGTTGCAATCGGCATCATCCTATGGGCGACCCGCACTAATAGGATTCACATGTCATTGGCCTTCAGTGGAATCTCCTTTACATATCTATTTGTTTCGATGCCTGCTGTAGGTCACGCATTCGCAAATCTGTCGCATTCGGAATCTCTTTTTACAATCGTCACTTTTGCTTTGAGAACAATTGGGATTTCTCCGTTCAGTCTCGGACAATCTCCTCTTACAGCAAACTATCAATGGATGATGATTTTCGCGTTACCCTTTTTACTGTCATACAACCAGAAGCGCGGCCCACACGTCAAATGGTTTTTCTATATTTTTTACCCTGCACACATCATCGTGCTGTTCCTTACCGGCATAGCGTTAAACAACTATATGCTGTTCTGATACACACCGAATAATCATCTCCCTCACCTCCATGTCGCCGTCAGAAAGACGACCTTCATAAAGACGATGACCGGTGTGGGTGGCCATCTCCTATAGGGATGGCCACCCACACCGGTCATCGCATCAACCGCTCAGACGAGCGCCGAAAACAGACCGTTCAGCGTTCGCGCTGGTGGTCGAGCGCGGCCTTGACGAGGCCGGCGAACAGCGGGTGCGGCTTGGTCGGGCGGCTCTTGAACTCCGGGTGCGCCTGGGTGGCCACGTAGAACGGATGCACCTCCTGCGGCAGTTCGACGAACTCGGTGAGCTCGCCGTCCGGGCTCTGGCCGGAGATCCGCAGGCCGCCTTCGCGCAGGCGGTCCTTGTAGGCCACGTTCACTTCGTAGCGGTGGCGGTGGCGTTCGGTGACGTGCGTGGAGCCGTACAGCTCGGCGACCAGCGAACCCTCCTCGAGGTCGGCCGGGTAGGAGCCGAGACGCATGGTGTGGCCCATGTCGCCCTTGCCGGCGACGATGTCCTTCTGCTCCTCCATCGTGGCGATGACCGGGTTGACGCAGTCCGGCTCGAACTCGGTGGAGTTCGCGTCTTCGATGCCGAGCACGTGGCGGGCGTATTCGATGACCATGGACTGCAGGCCCAGGCACAGGCCGAGCGCGGGCAGCTTGTGTTCGCGGGCGAACTTGAGGGCACCGATCTTGCCGTCGATGCCGCGGATGCCGAAGCCGCCGGGCACGACGATGCCGTCGACCTGGTCGAGCGCGGCGGCCGCGCCCTCCTCGGTCTCGCAGCGGTCGGCCGCCACCCACTTGACGTTCACCTTCGCCCAGTTGGCGAAGCCGCCAGCCTTGATGGCCTCGGTGACGGACAGATAGGCGTCCGGCAGGTCGATGTACTTGCCGACGATCGCGATGTTGACCTCGTGCTTCGGGTGGTGGACGCGCTCGAGCAGGTCCGCCCACTCGTCCCAGTCGACGTCGTGGAACGGCAGTCCGAGCTCGCGCACCACGTAGGCGTCAAGGCCCTCGTTGAACAGGATCTTCGGCACGTCGTAGATGCTGGGCGCGTCCACGCAGTTGACCACGCCCTCCGCGTCCACGTCGCACATGAGGGAGATCTTGTCCTTGATGGACTGGTTGAGCGGACGGTCGGAGCGCAGCACGAGCGCGTCCGGCGTGATGCCCAGCTGGCGCAGCATCATCACGGAATGCTGGGTCGGCTTGGTCTTGAGCTCGTGGGCGGCGGAGATGTACGGCACGAGGGAGACGTGCACGAACATGCAGTTCTCCTGGCCGAGCTCGCGGCGCACCTCGCGGGCCGCCTCGAGGAACGGCTGGGATTCGATGTCGCCGACGGTGCCGCCGATCTCGGTGATGATCACGTCCACGTCGTCCGCCGCCTGGGCGCGCATGCGGGACTTGATCTCGTTGGTGATGTGCGGGATGACCTGCACGCACTGGCCAAGGTACTCGCCGGCGCGCTCCTTGCGCAGCACCTCCTGGTAGATCTGGCCGGTGGTGACGTTCGCCTTCTGCGAAAGGAACACATCGAGGAAGCGCTCGTAGTGGCCGATGTCGAGATCCGTCTCGGCGCCGTCCTCGGTCACGTACACTTCGCCGTGCTGGAACGGGTTCATCGTGCCCGGATCCACGTTGATGTACGGGTCGAGCTTCTGCTGCAGCACATGCAGACCGCGGGAACGCAGCAGACGGCCGAGCGAGGACGCCGTCAGGCCTTTGCCGAGGGAGGAGACCACGCCGCCGGTAACGAAGATGTGCTTGGTGACGTGCTCTTGCGAATTGCCATGTGTTCTTCTAACCATGGAATTTCACTCTATCACGCGTGCGTGACCCGGCGTGTTCGCCCGGAGGCATCGCCGTACGCCCGTCGTACGCCGCTTCAGGTGCGACGCGCTTTCGGCGACGCACAGCACGCCGAGAACCGTCAACGGCAGGAAGTACCGGTGCTGCATGCCCTCGACCATGACGGAGCCTGCCGGCGTGTACTGGAGCCACAACGCCAGATAGGTGAGCAGCGCGATGCCGACCATCACGGCCGACGTGCACCACCAGAACACCGTCTCCCGCGCGTCCATGGCCCGGCGCGCGGTAGCTATGGCGAGCACGACCACCATGGCCAGCATCGCCGCCCAGCAACAGCGGATGAGCCACGTGTCCACGGGCCTCTCGAGGTTCGCCCGCCCGGTGACGACGGACAGTCCGATCGCCTTGAGCGTCGCCAGCAGCGCCTGCGGATCGGTGAGCATCGCGTGCTTGCGTTGCTCCATCTCGGCGTAGGGGACCATCATCGGCGTCGTGACGAACCATCCGGTGAGCCTCATCCACACGGCGAGCCATGCCATCGAGACGACGACGCCGGCCGCCGCGATGGGAAGACCGGAGCGGGACGTCGATTGCGACGGGACCGACGACGCGGCCTCGTCGCCGTCGGCGTCACGTGGGGCGGACCCGCCGCCGCGCGACGCCGCCCACGCGGCCGGCAATGCGAGCAGCACGAGCGGCGCGTAGATGAACTTGCACATCGCGAGCATCACGCACACGACGGCCGTCGCGGCATGACCCGCGACGCCCGCGCGCCGGTGCAGCATGCGCAGCAGCATGCAGGAGAGCAGGAACGTCAACGCCTGGGTCAGCGAGTCGGCGGATATGGCAAACGAGTAGCGGTAGAGCAGCACCGGGCACAGCATGACCAGTCCGACGAGAATCCTCCACTTGGGCAGCAGGGCGACGGCCGCCGCGGCGCAACCGGCGTACACGACGAGCATGATCGTCTCGGCGAGCAGGTAGGTCGCGCCCGCGGTCAGCCCCAGCGCCCGGCCCAGCGCGAATCCGGCAAGCTGCGGCAGATAGGCCGTCGGCGAGTTCGTGGCCGTGTTGTTGTACGGCACGTCGGCGCCGGAGGCGTCCGAGACGGTGATCGTGTCGGGGAGGATGATCGTGGGATCGTGTCCTTCATCACGCTCCAGCGAGAACTCGATCCACTGCCAGTCGACGCGACCGCCCACGTTGCCGTCGCGGTGGTGCAGGTAGCTCATCGATCCGACCGGACGGGCGAGCACATCGCCGTTGAGGATGCCGTCCACCCGGTAGACGTGGGACCAGATGTCGGGGATGCGCCATGGCGGCATGTGCGTCATGAACAGTCCGCCGATGAGCAGGGTGCCCATGGCGACGACGACGGGCATGACGGCGCGCAGCGTCGTGAGCCATGCCCTGCCGCGCCCGCCGCCGGTATGTTTCGATTCGTCGGTACGACTCATATACGGAAAGGTTCCTGGGACGATCCGGAAATCAGCCGTTGACGATGTGGGCGACGGCGTCGAGCGCCAGCTTGTAGCCGTAGAAGCCCATGCCGGTGATGGTGCCGGTGGCGACCGGGGAGATCACGGAGCGCTTGCGGAACTCGTCGCGCGCGGAGGGGTTGGAGATGTGCACCTCCATGAGCGGCAGGCCCGCGTCGCCGACCATGTGGGCGGCGTCGGCCAGCGCGTACGAGTAGTGGGTGAACGCGGCCGGGTTCATGACGACCGGCGTCTTCTCGTCGGCGGCCTGGTGCATCCAATGCACCATCTCGGATTCGTCGTCGGTCTGGCGCACCTCGACCTCGAGGCCGAGTTCGGCGCCCCATGCGGCGCACAGGCGACGCAGCTCGGCGAGGTCCTGACGGCCGTACACGTCGGGCTGGCGCACGCCGAGGCGACCGAGGTTCGGCCCGTTGACGACGATGACTTTGGTGGACATGGTTCTCCCTCCTCCTTCGGACTGTTCAGTGCTGGATGCGGCGGAACGCCTCGTGCACGGCGTCGGCCGGCGGATCCTCGAGGTGGATCATATGGCCGGGCGTGCCGTCGAGGACGACGAAGCGCAGCTTGTTGCCACGGGCCTTCTTGTCCTTGTGCATGAGCGCGAGCACGTCGTCGAACGAGCCTCCGTTCCAGGAGATCGGCAGTCCGAGCGAGCTGAGCAACGCGCGATGGTAGTCGACGAGCTCCTGGTCGATATAGCCGAGCTGGTGGGCGAGTTCGGCCGCGTACACGCAGCCCACGGCGACCGCGTTGCCATGCCTCCAGCGGAAGTGCTCGAGCTTCTCGATGGCGTGGCCGAGCGTATGCCCGTAGTTGAGGAACTCGCGCTTGCCCTTCTCCTTGAGGTCGGCGGACACGTGGTGCACCTTCACGGTGACGGTGCGTTCGATGAGCTCGCCGACCACGTCCTCCAGCCCGGAGCCGAGGAACGTCGCGCCGTCGAACGCGCGCAGCTCGTCGGCGTGCTCCTCGAGGATGCGCAGAATCTCCGTGTCCTCGATGAAACCGGATTTCGCGACCTCGCCGAGACCCTCGATGAAGATGTCGTTCGGCAGCGAGGCGAGCGTCTTCGTGTCGGCGAGCACACCGGCCGGCGTGTAGAACGAGCCGACGAGGTTCTTGCCAGCCTCGGTGTTGATGCCGGTCTTGCCGCCGGTGGAGGCGTCGACCATGGCGAGCAGCGAGGTCGGGCAGTTCACGTAGCGGATGCCGCGCATCCACGTGGCGGCGATGAAACCGGCCAGGTCGGTGGCCGCTCCCCCGCCCACGCCGACGATCGCATCGGAGCGGGTGAAGCCTTCGTCGCCGAGGCGCGTCCACACGCCGTTCGCCACGTCGACGGTCTTGCCGGCCTCGGCGTCGGGCACGACGATGTCGACGACGTCGTAGCCGCCCTGGCGCAGCAGGGTGCGTGCACGGTCGGAGTGGCGCTGCACGGGCTGCGTGTGGATGAGCGCGACCTTGGCGACCTTGTCCCCCAGCACGTCGGCGAGATGGTTCATCGCCCCCTCGCCGATCACCACGTCGTATGGTTCGATGCCGCTGCCGGTCACGTGGACCGTGCGTTCGCCGATCATGTCCATCACCTTCCTCGCCGCCATCTGCGGCGTCTGTCTGCGCGTGCGTACATGCACGTTCGCGACCTCGCGGAACACGGGGTCGCGCTGCTTGTACAGCTTCCTCCAGCGCGCGTTCGCGTCGCCGTTGAGCATGGGACGGCCGCCGCCGCGGTTGGCGCGTTCCATCGCCTCGTGCGGGTCGGCGTCGAGGTAGACGACGCGTCCTCCGTCGGCGATGTAGTCGGCCAGAGCGTCCTGCGTGGACGGCGTCATCGGCGCTCCCCCGCCGAGGGAGAAGATGCCGTCGAAGTCCTCCAGATAGTCGGCGATGAGGTCGGCCTCCACCTCGCGGAACGCAGGTTCGCCGTACCGTTCGAAGTAGGCGGGGATCTTCATCCCCACCTCGCGTTCGATCTCGATGTCGGCGTCGGCGAACGACAGGTGCATGAGGTGCGCCACCTCCTTGCCGACGCGTGTCTTGCCGGCGCCCATCATGCCGATGATGACGGCCTTCGGGCGGATGATGCCGCGCCTCACCTCATGTGCTCCGGCCAGGAGGCGAGGTAGTTCTCGCAGTTGCGGCGCGTCTCGGCGACGCTGTCGCCGCCGAACTTCTCCAGCGCGTACTTGGCGAGCGTGAGACGCACCATGGCCTCAGCGACGACAGATGCGGCGGGCACGGCGGTCGAGTCGGAACGCTGGTTGATGGCCTGCGCCGCCTCGCCGTTGGCGACGTCCACGGTGCGCAGGGCGCGCGGGATGGACGGGATCGGCTTCATGGCGGCGCGCACGCGAATCGGCTGTCCGTTGGACATGCCGCCTTCGATGCCGCCGGCGCGGTTGGTGAGGCGGGTGATGCGGCCGTCCTCGCCGGGCACCATCTCGTCGTGCGCGGCGGAGCCGGGGCGCACGGCCTCGAGGAAGCCGTCGCCGATCTCGACGCCCTTGATGGCCTGGATGCCCATGACGGCGGAGGCGAGGGCGGCGTCGAGACGACGGTCGGATTCCACGTAGGTGCCGATGCCCGCGGGCACGCCGTAGGCGATGACCTCGATGACGCCGCCGACCGTGTCGGCGTTCGCCTTGATCTCGTCGATGCGTTCGATCATGCGCTGCTCCGCGGCCTTGTCGAGCGTGCGCACCGGGGAGGCGTCGAGCGCGGCGACGTCGTCCGGGGTGGGCAGCGCGGCGTCGTCGGCGTCCTCGACGCCAGCCCCGCCGATGGAGATCACGTGGGCGACGGTGCGGATGCCGAACGCCTGCTCCAGGAACTTCGCCGCGATCGAACCGAGTGCGACGCGCGAGGCGGTCTCGCGCGCGCTGGAGCGTTCGAGCACCGGACGGGCGTCGTCGAAGCCGTACTTGCGCATGCCGGTCAGATCGGCATGGCCGGGGCGCGGACGGCTCAGCGGCGCGTTGCGGCCCTCGCGCGGAATCTCATGGTCGAGCGGGTCGGCGCTCATCACCTCGGTCCACTTCGGCCATTCGGTGTTGGCGATCTCGACGGCGATCGGGCCGCCGAGCGTGGAGCCGTGACGCACTCCGGTCAGCAGCCTCACCTTGTCCTGCTCGAACTTCATGCGCGCGCCGCGGCCGTAGCCGAGTCGGCGGCGGGCCAGCGCGTCCACCACGTCCTGGCTGGTGACGGACACCCCCGCGGGCAGCCCCTCGATCATCGCGACCAACGCCTCGCCATGCGACTCCCCCGCCGTCTGCCAACGCAACATACTCTCTCGCTCCTCCATGGTCGTACGCCGCCTCGCCGCCGGTCGGGACATGGCCCGCGGCCGCGGCGTGGGCGGCTCTCGCGTTTTGCAACTAGGGGTTAATGTTAAGGCATGCCATACCTGTATTGTCTGCCCGGTCTCATTTGCGGCATCGCCCTCACCGTCGAGGACGTGCGCCGGCGGCGCGTGCCGCGCGCGTGGGTGGCTGCCGGATGCGGGTTGCAGCTCGCCGCGGATCTCGTGTGGGCGGCGATGGCCAATGATTTCTTCACCGTGCTGCAGGCGCTGCTGTTCACGGCCCTGTGCGCGGGCGTCCAGCTGCTGCTCGCCCTGGCGAAACCGGGGGCGCTGGGGCTCGGCGACGTGACGGCGATGCTGCCGTCGGGGCTCGCCGTCGGCGCATACGGACTGGTCCATGTGGCCGTCTGGTGGCTCGCGATGGGTGTGCTGGGTCTGGTGTTCGTCGCCGCGTGGACGCGTCTCGACCCCCAGCGCGGGACCCCCTATGCGGGCAAGGCCCCGTTCGTCCCGGTGATTGTGATGGCCGCCGTCGCCGCCGTGCTGGCCTGATACGGATGTGGGCTCCTCCCCGTTTCCCGGGAAGGAGCCCACATGGTTCCGATCGCGTTGCGTATCAGTTCGCGTCGGCGTTGTTGCTCTTGTACTCCTGCACGAACTTGTCGAATTCGTCCTCGTTGTCGGTGAACTTGGTCTCGCCGCTCTGGAGGTCCACGGTCACGAAGTACAGCCAGTCGCCGTTCTCCGGGTGGAGCGCGGCGTCGATCGCGTCGTCGCCCGGATTGGAGATCGGCGTGGGCGGCAGCCCCTTCCTGATGCGCGTGTTGTACGCGTTCGAGGAGTCGTCGAGCATGGCCTGCGTGATGTCGGCGGACTTCACGTTGTTGCCGTAGGCGACGGTCGAATCCATGCCGAGGGTCATGTTCTTGTCCAGACGGTTGAGGATGACGCGCGTCACCTTGCCGTAGTACTCCTTCGAGTTCACCTCGGCCTCGGCGATGGAGGCGATGTTGAGGATGCGCTCACGCTCGTCGCCGGTCGGCACGCCGAGATCGTCGAGCTTGGCGATGCGCCTGTCGACCATCATCTTGAGGATGTCGGAGGCGGACTTCTTCGACTTCACGTCGTACTGGCCGGGCTCGAACCAACCTTCGAACTTGCCCTTCGCCTCGGCGGGCAGGATGCCGCTGCCACCGCCGTCGACGACGGACTTGAATTCGGACTCGTCGATGCCGCTCAGCTGTGCGGCGTTCGCGATCACGTCGGACACGCGTTCGCCGGACTTCACGTCGAGGAAGCCGGTGGCCTTCGTCTGGTCGGAGAGGATCTCGACCGCGTCGGCCGACTGCATGTGGTACTGCATCTCGTACGTGCCCGGGTAGAGCGTCGCCGAATTGGCGGACACCGTGGCCGCGAACGTCTCGGCGGATTTGACGATCTTCGCCTTGACGAGGTTCTTGCCGACGGTCAGCGAATCCTGCCCTTGTTCGATGGTGAAGTAGACGGTGCCGTACGCCTTGCCTTTGAACTCCTGGGAGATGCTCTCGTTGTACGCGTTGACCGCGCGGATCGCGGCGATGCGCCGGTAGCCGAAGAAGCAGCCGACGCCGATGAGCGCGAGCACGACGAGGACGGAGACGAGGACGATCACCTTCTTCTGCCGTCCCTTGCGACGATGCCTGCGCATCTCCTTGCGGGATTTCGGAGGCCTGGGCGGTTCGGCCGCCGGCGCGGCGGAATTGCCTGAGACCTTCTGCGCGTTCTCCTCGAAGAAATCGTTGAAGCTTTCGGACATCACTTCTCCCTATCGCTCTTTGCGATCCAACGCGGATTGCAGGATCACGACGGCGGATTGTTGGTCCACCACCGGGCGGTGCCTCCGACCGGCGATGTTCGCCTCATGCAGCTGACGATGCGCGCTCACCGTGGTCAGACGCTCGTCCAGCAATTCTACGTCAGGTGTCGCATCGAGGTGTATGTCGCCGTCGGCGATCATACGCTCGATGCGTTTGACGAGATTGGCGGCCCAACGACGCGCCTTTTTGGCGCTTTTTCCTTCATCGCCGTTGAGCAGCAGGGGCAACCCGACGACGACGTGGTCGACCTGTTCGTCCTCGATGACGTAGATCACATCGTCGAGCGCACGGAATGAATCACCGTACGCCTGGATGTTGCCGATGGGGTGTGCGAGGGTGAGCTCCGGGTCGGACAACGCGAGTCCGACCCGGGCGTCACCCAGATCGATGCCAAGCCAGGTCAAACGGCTCAGCCCTTCAGCGCCTCGTGTTCGAGAGCGGAGATCGCGTCGTCGATCTTCGACGCGTCGGCGCCGCCGCCCTGGGCGAAGTCCGGCTTGCCGCCGCCACCGCCGCCGAGGACCTTGGAGGCGCCGCGCACGAGATCGCCCGCCTTGATGCCGAGCTTGCGCGCCGCCTCGTTCGTGGCGACGGCGACCATCGGCTTGTCGTCGGCGCTCACGCCGGCGAGGGCCACGACGACCGGCGACTCCTCGCCGAGGCGGGAACGCACGTCGAGCACGGTCTTGCGCAGCGCGTCGAACGAGCCGAAGTGGCCGACGTTCTTCGCGGCGACCTTGACGGGGGCCTGGGAGGCCTGCGCGTTCTTCACGAGCTCCGGGACGGCCGCGGCGAGCTGGCTCTCATACATGGAGGCCAGACGGCGGTCGGATTCCTTGAGCTTGGCGAGCAGCGCGTTGACGCGCTCGGCGAGCTCGTCCGGACGGGCGTTGAGCTTGTCGCTCAGCTGGGAGACGAGCGCGTGCTCGCGGGCGTTGAACTCGTAGGCACCGGCGCCCACCACGGCGTCGACGCGACGCACGCCGGAACCGATGGAGGATTCGGACATGATGTTGATGGCGCCGATCTTGCCGACGTGGTCGACGTGGGTGCCGCCGCACAGTTCGCGGCTCCAGCCGTCCTCGCCGATGGACACGACGCGCACGATGTCGCCGTACTTCTCGCCGAACAGGTGCATCGCGCCGAGTGCGATGGCGTCGTCGAACTTCATCTCCTTGGTGGTGACGACGAGGTTGTCGCGCAGACGGTCGTTGACGCGCTCCTCGACGGCGCTCATCACCTGCTTGGTCGGAGCCTTGGACCACTGGAAGTCGAAGCGCAGACGGTTCGGGGCGTCCTCGGAGCCGCGCTGGGTGGCCTGCGGGCCGAGCTCCTCGCGCAGCGCCTTGTGCACCATGTGCGTGGCGGTGTGCGAACGGGCGATGGCGCCGCGGCGGGCCAGGTCGATGCTGGCGTTCACCTGAGTGCCGACGACCAGCGTGCCCTCGGTCAGGCGGCACTGGTGGACGATGAGGTCCTTGATCGGCTTCTGCACGTCATCGACCTCGAGCACGGCGCCGTCGTCGGACAGGATCTCGCCCTGGTCGGCGAGCTGGCCGCCGGCCTCCGCGTAGAACGGGGTGCGGTCGAGCACGACCTCGATGTTGGCCGGTCCGGTGACGGCGGGCACGGAGCCCTTGCCCTCCTGCATGATGCCGAGCACGGTGGCACGGGCGGACATGTCGGTGTAGCCGAGGAAGTCGATCGGCTTGACGAGCGTCTTCTTGAAGTCGTCGTAGACGGACAGGTCCACGTTGTGGCGCTTCTTCAACGCGTCGGCGCGGGCGCGGCCCTTCTGCTCCGCCATGAGCTCGCGGAACTTGGCCTCGTCGACCTTCACGCCCTGGTCGGCGGCCATCTCGAGCGTGAGCTCGATCGGGAAGCCGTAGGTGTCGTGCAGCTTGAACGCGTCGTCGCCGGAGACGACGGCCTCGGACCTGCCGTCGGCGGAGTCCTTCTTCGCCTTCTTCACGGCGACGTCGAGGATCTCGATGCCGGAGGTGAGGGTGCGGCGGAAGGCGTCCTCCTCGCCGTACGCGGATTCGCTCACCTCGTGGAACGTCTTGTTGAGCTCCGGGTAGCTGGGCTCCATGGCGGCCTTGGAGGTCGGGAACAGGGTGGGCAGCACCTCGTTCTCGACGCCGAGCACACGCATGGCCTCGATGGTGC
Source organism: Bifidobacterium sp. LH_426 (assembly GCF_056356875.1). Taxonomy (NCBI): domain Bacteria; kingdom Bacillati; phylum Actinomycetota; class Actinomycetes; order Bifidobacteriales; family Bifidobacteriaceae; genus Bifidobacterium; species Bifidobacterium sp. LH_426. The sequence goes on along the minus strand of NZ_JBKEVB010000010.1, from coordinate 23,205 downwards.
GGCGCAGCAGGCGGCGCAGCACGTAGCCGCGGCCGTTGTTGGACGGGCGCACGCCGTCGGACATGATCATGAGCGCGGAGCGCACGTGGTCGGCCACGACGCGGAACTTGACGTCCATCGCCTCGTCCTCGCCGTACTTGCGGCCGGAGAGGCGCTCGGCGGCCTCGATGACGGGGAAGACCTCGTCGGTCTCGTAGATGTTGTTCTTGCCTTGCAGCAGGTAAGCGAGGCGCTCAAGACCAGCACCGGTGTCGATGTTCTTGTTCTCGAGCTCGCCGACGATGTGCAGGTCGGTCTTGGACTTGACGTTGTCGACCTCGTAGTTCTCGAACACGAGGTCCCAGATCTCGATGTAGCGGTTCTCATCGGCGATCGGGCCGCCCTCCTTGCCGAAGGCGGGGCCGCGGTCCACGTAGATCTCGGAGCAGGGACCGCCGGGGCCGGGGCCGCCGGTGGTCCAGAAGTTGTCCTCCATGCCCATCTTCTGGATGTGCTCGGGGTCGACGCCCTCGTTGACCCACATGGAGCGGGCCTCCTCGTCGTCGGTGAACGTGGTCATCCACAGCTTCTCCGGGTCGAAGCCGTAGCCGCCCTTGTCCTGCGGGGAGGTGAGCAGCTCCCACGCGTAGTGGATGGCCTCCTCCTTGAAGTAGTCGCCGAAGGAGAAGTTGCCGATCATCTGGAAGAACGTGCCGTGGCGCGTGGTCTTGCCGACCTCGTCGATGTCGAGGGTGCGCACGCACTTCTGGTTGGAGGCCATGCGCTTGTGGGGCGGGGTCTGCTCGCCCATGAGGTACGGGATGAACGGGACCATGCCGGCGATGGTGAACAGCGTGGTCGGGTTCGGTGAGATCAGCGACGCGGAGGGGACGACCATGTGGTCGTGCGCCGCGAAATAGTCGAGGTAGCGCTTCGCGATTTCTGAGGTGCGCATAAGCGGATGGAACTCCTTGTTGTGTGTTTGTGCGGGCATGGGGCCCTATGGGAACGTATCGTCGCCGTAACCGTCCTACATCATGCGTGTGCCGCCCGTACGGCGCGGGCGGCACACGACGCGGGACCGTCTCAGCGGTCTTCGCCGATGTACTGCTTGTTGAGTTCAGCCTCGCGGGCTCGGCGCGTGGCGTTGAACTCGTTGACGAGCCCTTCGAGCGTCTTCATCCCGACATGATCCTGATCGGGGCCGAGCAGGAACTGCCGCGCCGTGTCCGGGGTATTGGCCTTGACGTAGGCCTGGGCCTTGGTGACGGCGATGACTCCGAGCGAGAAGCCGAGGCCGACCCAAAAGATGCGTTTGAACATCACTCCCCCTTGGCCTGGTCGTCGGGGCGCCCGGCGGACTGGCGGACGAGGAAGGACTGCGCGGTGGACTTGAGGGCGTACGCCGCGGAGGCGACCTTGATGACCGGCTTGCCGAGGAACGAGCCGTACAGGTCGGTGAGCGCGCCCACGTTGTTCGCGGTCGTCGAGGCGGCGGCGGAGATCTTGTTGACGTCCTCCAGCGACTTGTTGACCTGCTTGACGGTGGTGACGCCCTCGTCGAGCGCCGGGATGGCGTGCTCGCCCGATTCGCGCACGGTGTCGGCGATCTGGTCGAACAGCTTGCCCAGACGGATCAGCGGATAGATCATGAACCCGGCGAGCACGGCGAACGCTATCGCGGCGACGAGACCGGCGATCTCTCCAACTCCCATATTGCCTCCTAGTACACAGTTACCCGCACAAGACTATCACTTGCCATACGACACGATGGCGATCGCCTCGGCGAACGGCTTGTCCGTATCGAAGTCGACGAGCGTGACGGACCCGTTCGCGGGACGCTCGCTCAGGTCGAGATCGGGGCCGCCGAAGCGGTGCCCGAGGCTCAGCAGCGTGTTGCCGTGCGAGATCTGGAGCACGTGGTCACCGTCCTTGAGATCGGGGTTCGAGGCGATGAGCGCGAACGCCCCTTCGACGCGCTTCCAGTATTCCTCGTCGGATTCCGCATCGTGAAACGGATCGGCTTCCTTGAGGAAATCGCGGGTGGCGGCGAGCCCGAACCTCGCGACGATGTCGTTGTAGTTCTTCGCGCCGTGGGGGCCGCCGGCAGCGGTCCATGCGAGCGACATGTCCTGTCCTTCGAAGTAGCCGTAGCACTGCTCGCGGAAGTGCATGTCGGCGACGAGCTCGGGGCGGCGGTGCCCGGCGGCCTCGTTGATGTCGAGGATTCGTTTCGCGGTGATTTCGGCGCGGGAGGTGTCCGAACAGTAGGCGGCGGCGAAGTCGAGGTCTTCGAGCTTGTGTCCGGCCTTGTCGGCGTCGGCGAGTCCGGATTCGGTCAGGGGGGCGTTGCACCAGCCCTGGAGGCGGTTGTACTTGTTGAACGTGGTCTGTCCGTGGCGGACGAGATGCAGGTGGAGAATCATGGCACCACTCTACAACGGGAAGCGGCGCGAAGGCTCCGGCCGGGGCCGGCGGACGCCACGGCCGCCACGCCGGGGTCCCGGGAACGCGGAAACCCCGCGTCCCTTCCGGGAGGCGCGGGGTTTCGGCGGTATGTCCTTGACTGTATGTGGATACAGAAGTGGGCCCGGATCAGCGGGCGTAGAATTCGACCACGTACTGGATGTTGACCTGCACCGGCACCTCTTCGGCCTCCGGCTTGCGGGTCAGGGTGGCCTTGAGGGAGGCCAGGTTCACATCGAGGTAGCCCGGGACCGCGGGCAGGACGTCGCGGTGGACGCCTTCGGCGGCGATCTGGAACGGGACCATCGTCTGGCTCTTGGCCTTGACCTGGATGGTCTGGCCCGGCTTGACGCGGTAGGACGGGCGGTTCACGATGTTGCCGTCCACGAGGATGTGGCGGTGGGTCACGAACTGGCGGGCCTGGGCGGTGGTGCGGGCGAAGCCGGCACGCAGGACCAGGTTGTCGAGGCGGACCTCGAGATCGGCCAGCATGGCGTTGCCGGTCTGGCCGGCGGTGCGGGTGGCCTTCTCGTAGGAGGCGCGCAGCTGCTTCTCGGACACGCCGTACTGGGCGCGCAGACGCTGCTTCTCGCGCAGACGCACCGCGTAATCGGACTCGGTGCGGCGGCGGGTGCGGCCGTGCTCACCCGGAGCGTACGGGCGCTTCTCGAAGATGCGCTGGGCCTTCGGGGTCAGGGCGATGCCGAGGGCGCGGGACAGGCGCACCTGACGGCGGGAACGCTGAACGTTCGTCATTTTGGTTTGTTCTCTTTCTGTCGTTATCTGAACGGAACGCGATGCGCCTGTGCGGCGCCCCGCGCTGAGTCGGGCCTCTCCAACGCTTCATCGTGATTGCTCACGAGCGGCCGTATCATTCGGATTCTGACGATTCCGGCTGCCGACCCGTTGACGGGCTAAGACTCCAGATGACGTCCGCCTTGCGGCAGACACCAATCGACTAATCTACACCTATGCCCGGGACAACGTTCCGGCATCCATCCGGTACACCGTGTCGGCGTAGCCAATCGCGTCCGCGTCATGCGTGACCATGAGCACTCCGGCGCCGGAATCCGCGCGCTCGCGCAGCAGACGCATGACCGTCGTGGTGCTGTCCGCATCGAGGTCGCCGGTCGGCTCGTCGGCGATGATGAGCTTCGGATCGTTGATGAGGGCGCGGGCGATCGACACGCGGCGCATCTCGCCGCCGGACAGTTCGCGCGGCAGGCATCCCGCGAGATCGTCGACGCCGAGCCGTTCCAGCAGCCGCATCGCGCGGTCGACGAGTGGATCGCGGCCCTCCCCTTCCCCGTCGCCTCGTTCCCCGGACGGCTCCGACCCGGCTTTCCCGTCCGGGAAGAAGGTGGCGGGCAGGATCACGTTATCGAGCACGGGCAGGTTGCCGAGCAGCGTCTGCTCCTGCGTGACGAATCCGATGGTCCGGTTGCGCAGGAGCGACAGCCCGCGGTCGTCGAGGTCGGCGACGCGCGCGCCGTCCACCTCGACGGATCCGCCGGTGGGCCGCACGAGTCCGGCGACCATGTTGATGAGCGTGCTCTTGCCGTTGCCGGAACGCCCGACGATGGCGACGAATCCGCCCGCGTCCAGGTCGAGACTCACATGGCTCACCGCATCGAACGGCTTGCCACGGCGCGTGAAGGTCCGGGTCAGGTCGTCGATGCGCAGCAGCGGGGTCGCGCCCGGGTCTCGCTTCTCCGTTTCGGCCGTCATGTCAGCGTCCCTCCTTGAGGATGATGTCGGCGTCGCCGCGGGAGATCCTGCCCATGACGGCGAACGACGAGACGACGCCCACCGCCGTGGAGCAGGCGACGGCGAGCAGGGCGAGGCCGATGACCGTCCAGGGCCCGGCCTGCAGGTACGGCAGTTGGAGTCTGCTGCCGATGAGCGCGCTGAACGGCAGGATGCCCAGAGCCCCCAAGGCGACGCCGATCACGCCGCCGGCCGCTCCGATGACGGCGGCCTCCTTCGCGATGACGCCGTTGACCATGCCGCGTGTGGCGCCCATGATGCGCAGCGACGCGAATTCGCGTTTGCGCTCATTGGCGCTGGCCGCGAACACGGCGAGCAGGACGATGACGCCCATCGCCCACAACGCGGCGACGAACGCCGCCATATAGCCGGTCAGCGCGTCCAGCGCGGTCTTCGTCGTCGCGGTCACGCCTCCCGGATACACGTAGCCGAGATCGGCGAACCGCGTGTCGAGCCGTTTGATGTTCGCGGCGACGGTCTGCGGGTCGTAGCCGTCCTTCACCTTGATCATCACGGTGGAGACGGCCTTGCCCGCGTATTCCTCGGGCATGACGCGCTTGGAGACCGCGGCGGACGCCTCGACCATGTCGGGCACGGTGCGCTGGTTGATGAACACGGAGTTGTCGAGTCCGGTGCCGGTGTTCGCGAGTTGGGCGACGACCGGCCAGCTGCGTCCGTAGAGTTCGATGGTGCCGTCCGTGGAGACGTTGACGTTCGCCCCGGCGACCATCTGCCCGTCCTCCAACTCGCCTTGGAACTGGGAGGCCACCCATGGCGCGATGACGAAGTCGGTGGCGGGATCGTAGCCGATGATCTGGAGCTTCTCCTCGCAGCATGCGGCGGCGAGCGACGAGATGTAGGTCTGTTCGGTGGCCTGTGCGATGCCGTCGGCGCGTTCGACCTTGCGCGCGATGTCGCGGGTGAAGTAGAACGTGCTGGAGTTCGATCCGATGAGCAGCGCCTCGGCCTGGTTCGCGCTGTTCTGCGGCACGACCATGAGGTCGGCGCCGAGCCGGCGTTCCATGCTGCGCATGCCGTTGCCGAGGTTCATGCCGAGCATGGTTCCGCCGAACAGAGCGACGGCGAGTACGGTGACGACGGCGAGCAGCGCCGTCGTGCGCAGGGGTTTGCGTGCGAGGTTCGCGAGGGGAAGGTCGCGGAGCGTGACGTGCGTGTCCATGGCGTCGCCGTGTCGCGTCGTCACGCGCGGGTGCGGGAGTCGAGCCATGCGCCGGCCGCCGCGAAGGCGATGCCGAGCACGCCGAGCACGATGAGTGTCGGCAGCATGACCATGCGGCAGTGCATCATCGCGCCCGGGCAGACGCCGATGAGGATCGTGGGCACGGCGAGCAGCAGCAGACAGTCGGCGATGACGGCGATGTTGAGGCCCATGCGGGTCTTCGGTCCGGAGAACAAGGCGATGACGCCGAGAACGAGGATCACGACGCCGATGCCGGCGGCGGCATGCTGCGACCAGTGGCAGGCGCCGAACGTGCCGTGACCCGTGCAGGCGTGGGCGAAGGTTTGCGGCGCGATGGCGGTCAGGGCGCCGATGACGATGGACGGGACGGATGCAATGAGCTTGTTCTTCATGGTTCTCTCTTCCTATGCTGCTGTCCCGTTTGCCGGAACGTCTGGCATTATGCGCAGATGATCCCATGGAACACAAGTCTTGACTGTCGCCCGCCCGTCTGCTACGGAATCAGAGCTTTTCCATGGCCGGGCCGTCGAACGGACGGCCCGGTGGGACGTCCGTAGGCGAGGTGAGCGGCGGCGGCCGCGAAGGGCGCCTATCGGGAAGCCGTCAGAGCTTCTCGATAGGCGCCACGCGCAGCATGAGGCGTTTGACGCCGTCGGTGCCGAAGTCGACGGTGATGACCGAGTTGCGTCCCTTGTCCTGCACGTCGACGACCTTGCCCATGCCGTAGCGGTCGTGGGTGATGCGGTCCCCGATCGCGAAGTCCTTGACGTCGAGGCCGTTGTCCTTCGTCAACGACGACGCCGTCACGCCGTGACTCGACGACGCGGCCTTCGGCGTGACACGTCGCGTCGTGACCTTGCCGGAGCGCGAGCCGGAACCCGAACCATATGAGCCCGAGCCGTACCGTGAGCCGGAGGAGCCGCCGTATGTGGACGAGCCGTAGGCCGATCCACGCCGCGACGAACCGGACGAGCCGCGCGAGCCGGAACCGTACGAGGAGCCGTACGAGCGCGAGCGCGAGCCGTACGACGAGCCGCCGCCGTACGAACGTGAACCGGAACCGTAGGACGACGACCCGTAGGAGCCGCCGAACGTCGGTCCGGACGAGGGCATGCCGTCGTCCCATCCGCCGAACTCGTCGTCGTCCCAGCTGGAGCGCATGCGTTCGACGCCGGCCTCGCGGCGCTTCCAGTCGATGAGGTTCTCGGGGATCTCGTCGAGGAACTGGCTGGGCATCATGTCCGCCGCCTGGCCCCACTGGGCGCGCACGGCGGCGCGCGTCACGTACAGGCGACGCTTGGCGCGCGTGATGCCCACGTAGGCGAGACGACGCTCCTCCTGCAGTTCGCTCGTGTCCTCCATGGAACGCGAATGCGGGAACGTGCCCTGCTCCATGCCCGTCAGGAATACGACCGGGTATTCAAGTCCCTTCGCGGTGTGGAGGGTCATCAGCGTGACCTTGCCGGAATCCTCGTTCTCGCCGGGCAACTGGTCGGAATCGGCGACGAGCGCCGTGGTCTCGAGGAACCCGGCGAGCGTGGCGTCCGGCGTCTTCTGCTCGAATTCGGCGGCGGTGGACTGCAGCTGGGAGAGGTTCTCGACGCGTGACTCGTCCTGCGGATCGGTGGATTTGCGCAGCTCCTCGAGCAGGCCGGACTTCTCGAGCACTTCGGCGACGATCTCGCTCGGCTTGGTCTCGTTGGCGCGCGCGAACGCGGACAGTCCGCCCATGAGGTCGCGGAACGCGTGCAGCTGCTTGAGCGTGCGGGTGGGGATGCCCTCGATCTCGTCCATGTGCATGAGGCCGGCGAAGAAGCTCGCCCCGTGCGCCCGCGCGTAGTCGAGGATGATGCCTTCGGCGCGCGCGCCGAGACCGCGCTTGGGCACGTTGAGGATGCGCCTGAGGTTCACATCGTCGTCCGGGTTGACGATGGCCTGCAGGTAGGCCATCGCGTCCTTGACCTCGCGGCGCTCGTAGAACTTGGTGCCGCCGACCAGCTGGTAGGGCAGCCCCGCGTTGATGAGCGCCTCCTCGAGGGAGCGGGACTGCGCGTTGGCGCGGTACATGACGGCCATGTCCGAGTACGCGATGGCCTCCTCGGCGTGGAGACGGGCGATCTCGCCGGCGACCCACTGCGCCTCCTGCTGCGCGTTGTCGGCCGCATAGCCGACGATCGGCTCGCCCTTGCCGAGCGCCGTCCACAGCTTCTTCGGCTTGCGCCCCTCGTTGTTGGAGATGACGGCGTTCGCCGCGTCGAGGATGGTCTGCGTGGAACGATAGTTCTGTTCGAGCATGATGGTCTTCGCGTCGGGGAAGTCCTGCTCGAAGTCCTGGATGTTGCGGATGTCGGCGCCGCGGAACGCGTAGATGGACTGGTCGGAGTCGCCCACCACGGTGATCCACGCCGGGCCCTGGCGGCCGGCGGTCGCCTCCTGCGACGGGACGGCGGGCGCGACGGCCTTCCCCTCCCCCGCGTCGACGCCAGCGAGTTCGCGCACGAGCACGTACTGCGCGTGGTTGGTGTCCTGGTACTCGTCGACGAGGATGTAGCGGAAGCGGTGGTGGTAGTACTCGGCGACGTCCGGATGGTCGCGCAGTAGCTCGACGGTGCGCACGATGAGGTCGTCGAAGTCGACGGCGTTGGCGAGCGCGAGCCGGTGCTGGTATTCGGCGTAGACGACCGCGTACAGCGCTTCGATGTCGCCGACGGTGCCGATCTTGTAGCCGCGCTGGCCGGGTTTGAAGTCGGGCGCGTACTGGGCGAGCTGCGTCTGGACGCCGATGAGCTGGTTCTTGTAGTCGGAGATGCGTCCGAGGATGGATCGCGGCGTGTAGCGTTTGACGTCGATGTTGAATTCGGTGGCGATGATCTTGACGAGGCGTTCGGAGTCGGCGGAGTCGTAGATGGAGAATCCGCTGTTGAGCCCGATGGCCTTGCCGTCGCGGCGCAGGATGCGCACGCAGGCGGAGTGGAAGGTGGACACCCACATGCGCTGGGCGACGGGCCCGATGAGCGTTTCGAGGCGTTCGCGCATCTCGGCGGCGGCCTTGTTGGTGAAGGTGATGGCGAGGACCTGGCTGGGCCATGCGCCGAACCGGCTCAGGATCCATGCGATGCGTCGGGTGAGCACGCGGGTCTTGCCCGATCCGGCGCCGGCGCCGATGAGCAGCGCGGGACCGCGGTACTGCACGGCCTGCGATTGCTGCGGATTGAGGTCTCCGACGAGTTCGTCGGCGCTTCTTGCGATGACGTCCGGATCCTGCTGCACGTTGCTCCCTTGTGTCGTCTGATGGGTTCTTCCGGGGGACGCGCTCCCCCTGTTTTCGGCCATCCATGTCTACCACATGCCGTCGTCGTGCGGATGGGGCGTGGAGGTCATGCGCGCGGCGTAGACTGTCGGTTCAATCATCCGTTACCCGTTATTCATCAAAGGGGTTGTATGAAGGAACTCGAGGAGCGCATCCGCAGGGAAGGCACGGTCAAGCCGGGCGACGTGCTGAAGGTGGACGCCTTTCTGAACCACCAGTGCGACGTGACCCTGTTCGACCACATGGGCGCCGCGTGGGCCGAGCATTTCGCGGGAAAGACCATCACGAAGATCCTCACGATCGAGGCGTCGGGCATCGGCATCGCCTGCGTCGCCGCCCGTCATTTCGATGGCGTGCCGGTCGTGTTCGCGAAGAAGGCGCAGTCCATCAACCTTGATGGGGACCAGTACACGACCACCGTCTACTCCTTCACGAAGCAGAAGGAGTTCCCGGTGATCGTCGCGAAGAAGTACCTCAACGCGGGCGACCACGTGCTGCTCATCGACGACTTCCTGGCGAACGGCAAGGCGCTGCGCGGCCTGATCGACCTGTGCGAGTCGGCCGGCGCGGTGGTCGAGGGCATCGGCATCGCGGTGGAGAAGGGCTTCCAGGGCGGCGGCGACAGGCTGCGCGAGGAGGGCTACGACGTGGATTCCCTCGCGATCGTCGAGAGCATGGACGCCGAGACCGGCGACATCGAGTTCCGCCGCTGACCGTACGATGACGATGTGACCGCGCCCTCCCCTTGACCATCCTCGGGGAGGGCCGTTCATGTCGCAAGGAATCAAGAGAGGACATCATGGAAGAGAAGAAGAACGTCGGGAAGGCGGGCATCTCGATGGAGGCGCTGACCTCCCTCGACGCGCCGGTCTCCTTCTGGAAGGGCATTCCGTTCGGCCTGCAGCATGTGATGGCGATGTTCGTCGCGAACCTCGCCCCGATCTTCATCGTCGCCTCGGCGGCGAAGATGAGCGCCGCCCAGTCGGCCGCCGTCATCCAGGCCGGCCTGCTGGTGGCGGGCCTCGGCACCTGCCTGCAGCTGTACGGCGCGTGGCGCATCGGCTCGCGCCTGCCGATGGTGACGGGCATCTCGTTCACGTACGTGGCGGCCGCGGTCGCGATCTGCGCGGACAAGGGCTACGGCGCGGTCGTCGGCGCCGTCATGGTCGGCGGTCTGCTGGAACTGGTGCTCGGCCTGACCGCGAAGTACTGGCGTCGGTTCGTGCCGCCGATCGTCTCGGCGATCGTCGTCACGTCGATCGGTTTCTCGCTGCTCAACGTGGGCGCGACGAGCTTCGGCGGCGGCAGCGGTGCGAAGGACTTCGGCTCGTGGCAGAACCTCACGCTGGGTCTGATCTCGCTGGTCGCCTGCCTCGCGTTCCAGCTGCTGATGAAGGGCACTGCGAAGCAGCTGTCCGTGCTGTTCGGCCTAGTCGTCGGCTATGTGGCGGCCATCTGCATGGGCAAGGTCGATTTCTCCGGCTTCCAGCATCTCGCCATCGTCTCCGTGCCGCAGTTCATGCCGTTCAAGCCGGTGTTCGACTGGGGCGCGATTATCTCCCTCGGCCTGCTGTACGTGGTCTCCTCGGTCGAGGTGCTGGGCGACACGGCCGCCCTCACCAAGGTCGGTCTGAACAGGCTCCCCACGGAGAAGGAGACGGCGGGCGCGATCGCCGGCGACGGTCTCATCTCCTCCGTGTCCGGCCTGTTCGGATGCCTGCCGCTCACCTCGTTCGCGCAGAACATCGGACTGGTCGCGATGACGAAGGTCGTCAACCGCAAGGTGATTCTCTCCGGCGGCCTGATTCTCGTGGTGGCGAGCTTCGTGCCGGCCATCGCCGAGGTGTTCAACTCGCTGCCGCAGGCGGTGCTCGGCGGCTGCACGATCATGATGTTCGGCAACATCATCCTCTCCGGCTTCCAGATGATCGCGGAGGCGGGCTTCACGCAGCGCAACATCACGATCGCCGCGCTGAGCCTGACGATTGGCATCGGCTTCACGCAGGTGAGCGACATCTTCGACCAGTTCCCGGCGCTGTTCCAGCAGATCTTCGCCTCGAACTGCATCGCGGTCGCATTCGTCGTGGCCGTGATCCTCAACGCCGTGCTACCGAGCGAGGAGCACTTCCTCTCCGCTCCGAAGGAGCAGGCGGACGCCGAGTGACGACGTTCCGGCCGGTTCCTGAAACGGGATCGGCCGCATGACGAAAGGGCGGGGCCCGAACCGATATGGTTCGGGCCCCGCCCTTTCGCGTACCTGTTGCATATCCGGGACTCTCCGGCATGGGTCCGGAGGCCTATGCCTCCTCCGTGTCCGCCACCTGCCGGCGCAGGACGAGGAAGCCGATCGCCCCGGCGAGAATCGACGCGGCGAGAATCGCGGTCTTCGCGATGGCCGCGGTCTGCGGGTCGGCGAACGAGAGGTTCGTCACGAAGATCGCCATCGTGAATCCGACGCCGCCCAGGATGGACACGCCCGCGATATGCCCCCACCTGACGCCGTCCGGCAGACCGGAGACGCCGAGGCGCACGGTCGCCCACGTGGCGAGGAAGATGCCGAGCGGCTTGCCGACGAACAGGCCGAGGAACACGCCGATCGCGACCGGGCTGGTCACGATCTCCCCCACGGACATGCCGCCCAAGACGACGCCGGCGTTCGAGAACGCGAACAGGGGCAGCACGAAGAAGGTGACGAACGTGTGCAGGCCGTTCTCCAACCGGATGGTCGGCGGGATCGTGGCGCTGGAGACGCGCCGGATCGACTCCACCTCGCGCAGGTACTCCTTCTGCGCGATGTCCGGCTCGCCCGGATCGTAGCGGTCCTCGGCGGAGCGCACGCGCTTCGCGAACCATGCGCCCACACGGTCGAGCTTGATCTCGGACCGGGCGGGGACGGCGAGCGCGAGCATCACGCCGGCGAGCGTGGCGTGCACGCCGGAGAACAGCACGCACACCCACATGACGAATCCGACGGCGAGATAGGGCGGCAGGTCGTGGATGTGGAGTCGGTTGAACGCGAACAGCACGGCGAGCATGACGAGCGCGGCGATCAGCCACGGCAGATCCAGATCGGACGTGTAGAACAGGGCGATCACGCCGATGGCGATCATGTCGTCGGCGATGGTGAGCGTGGACAGGTAGGCGCGCAGGCCTGCGGGCACGCGGCTGCCGAGCAGGGCGAGCAGGCCGAGGCAGAAGGCGATGTCGTTGGCCATGGGCACGCCCCAGCCGCCCGCGTGCTCGCCGCCCATGTTGACCGCGAGGTAGACGAGGGCGGGCAGGACGGCGCCGCCGGCCGCGGCGACGATCGGCAGGACGGCCTTGCGCGGTTCGGTGAGCTCGCCGGCGCGCATCTCGTGTTTGATCTCCAGTCCGACCATGAGGAAGAACAGGGCCATGAGGAAATCGTTGATGAAGTGTTCGAGGCTGATGTCCGCGTGGAGCGGGCCGATGGAGAACGAGAGATGCACGGACTGCCAGAATTCGTTGAAGTACGGCAATGCGGGCGTGTTCTCGATGAGGAACGCGGCGAGCGCGGCGCCGACCATGAGCATGGTGGCTCGCGTCGACGAGTGGGTGAACCGGATGAGGCGGCGTTTGCCCTTGTGTATCCTGACGGCGCCCGGTTCGAGGATGCCCTCGTGGATCGGAGGGTGTGAGGTCATGTGAGGCTCCTGACTGCTTGGGGTGAATGGAGTCGGCCGCCCGGCATGACTTGCCATGCCCGTCATGCGCGGCCGCGAGGATTCAACCCATCCACTCTACCGGACTCCCCCAAACATCCCTCCGCCGCCCGCGAAACCGTCCGGTCGCGGACGGACGGGGGAACGTGTCCGATCGCACCGTGGCATGCGGTATGTTGGATGGGCAGGGACACCGTGAGAAAGGCTGTGACGACTATGACCGAGACAACAATCGACGGCGACGCATCCGCATCCGACAAGCCGCGCGTCTACCCGGAGGTGGGTGCGGCGCTGCTCAAGGCGCGCAAGGAGTCGGGGATGACCCAGCAACAGCTGGCCGACGCGACCGGTGTCTCGCGCATCACCATCCAACGCATCGAACAGGCGCACATCAACCCGTCGTTCAAGACGCTGGAGGCGCTCGCGCACGGGATGGGCCGCACGCTCACCATCAGCTTCGACGCGTGAATTCCGGGTGAACGGCCGACGGCGAACCGACGCACGCACGCCGGACGCCGCCTCGCATACGGCACAATGGTGGCAAGGAGGCCCGCCATGGTCGATGACTACACCGCGAAGATGACCGAACTGATCGGTCTCATGCGTCTGATCGGCAACGATACGCAGCAGTGCGAGGTCAAGGAGTGCGCGCGGCGCATCTCGTCCACGATCACGGACACGCTGTCCGCGTTCTCGAACGGCTCGGGCGGTTGGATCATCCTCGGATTGAGCGAACGCAACGGGTTCACGCCGGTCGAAGGGTTCAACGCGCGCGCCATGCAGGAGGCGCTGAGCCAGGCGTGCGAGAAGATGACGCCGGTCGTGCGTCCGGTGATCGTCACCTGTCCGTTCGAGGGAGCGAACCTCGTGTTCGCCCGCATCGACGAGATGATTCCCCGCGACAAGCCCTGCTTCATCACCGAACGGGGACCTTACGGCGGCTCCTATATCCGCACCGGCGACGGCGACCGGCATATGACCTCGTACGAGGTGGACCGACTCATCGAGGAGCACCTGCAACCCACCTATGATCTGGACGTCGTGCCGCGCGCCACGCCCGACGATCTCGATCCCGGACTCGTCGCGGGGCTGCTGGAGCGGGTCAGACGGCAGCATCCGCACGTGTTCGCCGGTCGCGGCGACACCGACATGCTACTCGATCTGGAGGTGCTGCGCCACGACGATTCCGACGTCAGGGCGGTGGGCGGCGTGCTGCGCCCCACGCTCGCGGGCCTCCTCGCGCTCGGCCGCTACCCTCAGAAATACTATCCGCGTCTGAGCGTCTCCATCGCCGTGTTTCCGGGTACGAGCCGCGACGACGTGTTCCGCGGTGACGAACGGCTCGTCGCCTCGCAGACCATCGTCGGGCCGATTCCGGTGATGATCGACGATGCGGTCGACGCGCTCATGCACTGGATCGGCGCGAAGAAGCCCGACTATCCGCCCGTGGCCCTGCGGGAGGCGATCGCGAACTCGCTCACCCACCGCGACTACTCCCCCGACGCCCGCGGCACGCAGGTCAACATCAACGTATTCACCGACCGCATCGAGATCACGAATCCCGGAGGCCTCTACGGCACGGTGACGCATGACGTGCTCGCCAACCCGCATCCGGTCACGGGCGTGCCGTTCGTCTCCACCCGCAACCAGTTCCTGTTCACCCTGCTCGAATCCACCCCCTATCCGGGCGGCGGCTACGTGAACCCGGAGGGCGGCGACGGCTACCAGCGCATCGCCGCCACGTTGCGCGAGGCGGGCATCGAACCGGCGACGACGCGCAACACAATCAACACGTTCACGATGACGATCACCCGGCATCGGACCGCCGTGGCCGGGACCCCCAGCGACATCGCCAAGGCGATCACCGGCGTTCTGGAACGCCATTCGGCGATGAGCATCCGGGAGATCCTGCACGAGCTGCAGCTGACGCCGCTGGCGGTGACCACCGGCATGCGCGAACTGATACGCGAAGGGCGGGTCACCAAGGTGCGTTTCCGCGACGACCCGACCCAACGCTACCGGCTGGCGAGCGCCTGACCCGGCAGGCGTATACGCCGCGTATCATACGGCGCGTGAATCGTACGTCGCGTCACATGAACACGAACCAGGAGGCCGTGTCCCACCAGATGGCGGCCGGCATGTTCATGCCCGAGGCGAACTGCTTGAAGAACAGGAACAGGAAGGCGGCCGCGATTCCGGTGGTGAACCATCCGAAGGTGAGGCGCCGCGTCACGTCCCGCCACGGACCATACCCCGCCCGGTTCGCCGCGCCGTCGACCGCGTAGAGCAGGACGAGCACGGCGGTCATGATCATGAAGCCGAAGTCGATCTCGTAGCGGAAGTCGACGCCGGGGACGCGCGCGTCGATGAGGAACGTCAGCGCGGATGCGGCGAGCGCGCCGACGATGAGACGTGTGGCGGCGACGCGGCGCAGCGCGAACCGCCACACGAGCATCGTGAACAGCAGGAGCGCGAACGGCGCGGCGGTGAACAGCCACCCGCCGAACATGGGGTGTTCGCTCCGCCACGTGGTCAACGGCACGCTCTGCAATTGGACGAACGGGAAATGCGCGGTGAGGTTCGGCGGCTGGAACAGGTATTGGAATACGAACGACAGGTATTGGGTCAACGGCGGATGCGTGTTCGTCATGTCGTATCCGGTGAGGTTGTATTTCGCGCCGAAGTCGGTGAACCTGCCGAACCGCGCCTGGTTGTAGGCGAACTGTGGCAGGAAGACGACCAGGTACGGGACGGCGGCACACGCCCACACGCGGGTCTCATGCGTCAGCGCCCGCGCGTCGTGCAGCCCGCGTGACCAGAGGTCGCGGATCTCGTCGGCGAACAAGGGGATGGCGATGAACGTGGCGAGGATGACCTGCGGCCGGCAGGCGATGGTCAGCGCCATGCACGCCGATCCGGCGGCGAGCAGCGGCAGGTGGTTCTCCAGGCCGCGCAGCTTCGCCTCGATCCACAGCGCGAGGCCGAGCGAGGCGAACGCCACGGCTATCTCCTGCGGGATCTGGTAGAACAGGCCGAGCTGGACGAGCATGGCGATGCCGTTGCCGAACATCATGGCGGTCACGCCGAGCATGGCCGCGCCGAGCGAGACGGAGCGGTGCCGTGCGAGCAGGCGCGCCAGCTGGATGGCGAACAGGGTGGTCGCCGCGGATGCGAGGGCGACGGCGATTGCCACTCCCGCGTTCGTGGGCAGGCGCATGCCGGTGACCGCTTTGAACGGGGCGAACAGGAGCAGCGCGGGGAGCGCGCCGAAATACGAGTAGTACCGGCCATTGTGGAAGGCCACGTCGAAGTAGACGGGCGTGTCCGGACTGTCGAGGGCCGTCATCGTGCGCGCGCGGGTGTCGTACGGGTTGCCCATGGCGGCGAGCGCGTCGTTGACCGGATAGCCGAGCCACGTCCTGCCGTGGAGGATCGCGTCGGCGAGCCGCTGGTACTGGTCGGTCGCCTGATAGGAGGCGAAGAAATCCCAGTACACGGGTTCGGGGCTTTCCTGCGGCGCGGCCATGGCGAACAGGGCGAGCGGCAGGATGCATGAGACCGCGGCGCATACGGCGAGCGGCACGATCGTAGATCGGCGGCGCAAGGCGAGCCGCATGCGGTAGAAGGGCGATGCGGGCCGGAAGGCGATGATGATGAGCGCCGTAAGGATCTCGACGACGAGGCGGATGGGGTCGAACCGCATCGGCACGTGCGGGTTGACGGTGATCGTGTTGATCGGGATGACCGCGCCCTTGTCCGTCTGGTAGCGCAGGCGCACGTGCGTGGAGCCGTCGCCGATGCGCTGGTATCGGGAGTGTTCGGCGGACGGCGAATAGCCGACGTCGGCGTTGGCGTCGTACCAGCCGGAGTCGGTCGGCTTCATCGTGGACACCTGCCAGCGCACCGCGTCGTTCTGCCCGGGGCGTTCGGATGCGGCGTGGCCGATGTACAGGTAGTCGATCGGCTCGTCAGAGGAGATGTCGCGCCACGCGTGGTCCGGGTCGGTGACGACGGCGGTGCCGCCGGTTTCGACGACGAGGCCGTTGCCGAATCCCTCGTCGTGCGCCGTCCGCGGCGTCGAGCCGAGCGTCTGCCAGAACGGCAGGTTGAACACGAACAGTTCGAGCGCGACAATCACGGCGAGCGCGACCACGCAGGGTCTCGTCCACGGCGAGAGCCGGGATGCGAAACGTCGGAGATCCGGCATCGGGTTCACCGCGTTCCTCCCTTCGATCCGGAATCGTCCGCCGCCGCGCCGGGGACCAGGCTGTCGTCATCGCCGTCCACGGCATCGCCGTCGGCGTCCGTCCACAGGCGGCGGGAGGCCGACGCGTACGCGATCTCCTTGACGCGTTCCAGCTCGTCCTCCTCGAGCTTACGCTGGGTGCGCAGCACTTCGGAGACGATGAGCAGCAGCAGGGAGACGACCATCCAGATGAAGAACATGACGCCGAGCAGCAGCGACTGCATGTGGCCGCGTCCCTGTCCGGCGAAGAAGAACGTGAGATAGCGTACGAAGACGACGAGGGCGGCGATGCCGGGCAGGATCGCGGACCAGGTGAACACCGAGTGGGCCCGGAACATGAGGAAGCTGCGCACGATCGCGCCGGCGGATTTGCCCATGTGTTCGAAGATGTTGTGGAACAGGCGCGATCTGCGGGTCTTCGGATTGGTGACGATCGGCACGGAGGTGATGGCGATGCGCTTGTATCCGGCCTGGATGATCGTCTCCATGCAGTAGCTGAATTCGGTGACGATGTTGAGTTGGAGGAGCGAACGTTTCGAATAGGCACGGAAGCCGCTCGCCGCATCGGGGATGTCCGTGCCGGCGGCACGGTTGACGACCCATGAGCCGAACCGTTGCATGAGCCGTTTGAACGGGCTGAACTCCTTGATCGTGGCGGTCTGCCGGTCTCCGACGACGATGTCGGCCCGGCCTTCGATGATCGGGCGGACGAGGTCGCCGATGCGTTCGGACGGGTACTGGTTGTCGCCGTCCGTGTTGACGACGATGTCGGCGCCGTGCTTCAACGCGTAGTCGACGCCGTCGCGGAACGCCCGCGCCAATCCCATCGTGCCGTTGTGGCGCACGATGTGACGGATGCCGAGACGCTTGGCGACGGCGACCGTCTCGTCGGTGCATCCGTCGTCGATGATCATCACGTCGAGCCGGTCGACGCCGGGGATGCGCCTCGGCATGCGGGCCATGACGAGCGGAAGCGTCTTGGCCTCATTGAGGCAGGGTATCTGGACGAACACATGCATCAGTCGCCATCCTTTTCCTTGGCTAGGGTGTTCCTTGTCGCAATCGCGCGGGTCATGGATCCGTCGGCGTCCTCCGTCCGTTTCGCAAACATCATCGCGATCCCGCGCACGTCGAGGACGCCGATCCGCACGAGCACGGCGGCGAACGCGACGTAGACGACCGCGTACACCGCCATGAGCGCGACGAAGTCCGTCACGTGGGCCGTCCGCGAGACCACGGCCATGACGAGCCACAACACAGCGTCGCAGCCGATTGCCGCCCACGCGCGACGGCTCATCATGTCGCCGAACCGGCGGCGGACCTCGACGTACGAGACGACCATGGCCGCAGACGTCGCGACCATGCTGGAAGCGGCGAGCGCCGTGATGCCGCCGTAGCGGGCCGATGCGACGAACAGCGGCACGACCACGGCGAGGGAGACGAGCGACAGCAGGTCGGAGAAGCGCGTATCCCGCTCGGCATTGAGCGTCATGTTGAGGATCACGGTGACGCCCATGAAGAAGCTCGAGAACGCAAGACACGACAGGGCGGGCGCGGCGGTGGCGTAGGCGGACGAGTAGAACGCGGCGAGCAGGTCGGGGGCGGTGGCGGAGATCGTCGCGGCGATCGGCGCGACGAGCGCGAACACGAGCAGGAACAGGCCGCGGGCCTTGGCGAGCGCCTCGTCGCGCGCGTCCTCGGCGATCAGACGGGAGACGACCGGCAGGATGATCACGGAGAACGCCTGCAGCAGGTAGTACGTGGTCTTGCCGAAGTTCATGGCGCCCGTGTAGTATCCGGCCATCCGGTCGGGCAGTTCGGCCTTGACGACGAGCGTGTCGACGCTCAGGACCAGCGACGCCATGATGAAGAACAGGGAGAACGAGAGCGTGCCGTGCGTGGCGTCGCGCCACGGGAACGGCGTGCCGTCGCCGTCGGGCAGCAGGTTCCATGCGGGCAGGAGCATGATGAGGCCGATGATGATGGTCAGGATCATGGCGGTGCAGTAGCCGGCTTCGACGCCGATGACCGGCTCGTGCGGGAACACGAGGATGATGAGCGGGATCGTGCCCAGTTTGATGATCGGGTAGAACGTGGAGAGGAACGCGCTGCGACCGAACCGTTGGAGCCCGTCGTTGATGCCGAGCATGACGACGTACAGTCCGTTGGCCGGCACGAGGAACGCGGCGTAGCGGAAATAGCGGTCCAGCGTTCCGTCGCCGAGCATGAAGCCGAACAGCGGGGCCCCCGCGAAGTCGATGAGGAAGAACACGGCGACGATGGACGCTTGCACGGCGAGCGTGCGCACAATCACCTGACGGCCGTCATGACGGTGGGAGGCGATGTTGCGTGACAGGGATTGCCGGGCTCCGTTGCTGACGAACAGGTATTCGAAGTCGAGCACGGTGATGACCGTGCCGACCACGCCGTAGTCGGCTGGTGAGGCGAATCCGCCGAGAAACCAGTGGATCGCGTATCCGGCGACGAAGAAGGCGATGTTGCTGATCAGGTTGAGGACGAGGCCGCGTCTCATGCGTCGGCCCTCCTGACGCTCCGTTCCGTGCCGCGCCTGTCGTTCCACAGCCGTTCCGGCGCAACCATGTCGGCGCGGAGCAGCGCCAGCATCAGCATGACCGTGACGGGCGCCCACATCATGTAGCGTGTGGCCGTCGGCTTCAACGGAATCGAGATCGCGTTCGGCAGCAACGAGAGCAGCGACCAGAACAGCGGAATCGCGAACGGCCACCATGCGCGGCGCGGCGACGACTGAGGGAGGGCCGAGGCCCGCTCCCGCAGTCGTCCGGCGCGGCCGATGAGGCGGAAGGCGAGGAACAACGGCAGGATGAACGTCCACATCGCGGTGAACGTGGGAAGGTTCAGGATCGGCGTCGTACGCCATGCGTCCCAGAGCCGGTAGACGGCGGGACGGTCGACGGTGAAGCGGGGCGAGCGTTTCGCCAGCGGGCGGAACGACGGGCTGATCGCGTCGTTGATCTGGAACCACATGGTGTTGCCGATCGCCTCGTCCGCGTGCCGGGACAACCGGTCCAAGGAGATGCCCCGGTTCGTGGTGTTGAGTGGCGTGCGGCGCAGCGAGAACCACCCGGATTCCAAGGCGGCGAACGCGGCGGCGTACGAGTCCGGGTGCCGTGATCCCATGGCGGCCCAGACGCGCAGGTATTCGGGCACGGCCGCGGGGTCGCGCAGCGAATATTGGATGACGGGGTCGGCGAGATACGGGTTGTAGCGTGACGCCATCCGTTCATACGGCACGCGGTTGACCCGGTCGATGATCCGACGTTCCCGGTCGGTCACGTCATGGGGATGGTCGAGCGCGTAGCGTGCGGTCATCTGCATGGGGACGACGAGCAGCTGGTTCGCATCCTCCCCGCGCACGTGAAGCGGGCCGCGCACCATCGCCGGGAACGCCACGACGGAGACGAACGCCACGACGAGCATGCAGGCGAACGCCGCGATCCGCCGGCCGCGACGCGCGCGCAGCAACGGCAGACAGGCCAGGGTGAGGACGACGATAACCAGACCGGTCATCGTGGTGAGCGCGCACAGCGTCGAAACGACGATGAAGCCGATGAGGAAACGCCGCGAATCGAATGCGGCGAGACGCGTGCGCGTCGACTCAGCGACCATGACGAGCCACGGGATGAGCGCCATCATGTGCAACGTGTCCTTCACGATCGACATCGTGAAGATCGGGAACGCGGGGAATACGGCGAAGAACAGCAGCATGCACATCGAGGCGGCGCGACCGCACCCGATATGGCGCGCGTACAGGCACACGCCGGCCAACTCCATGCCGGTGACGATCACCTGGACGGTGAGATAGCAGGCGAGGCCGGTGCCGTAGCCGCCGAACAGGCTCTCCCCCATCCATGCGGCCGTTCCGAAGACGATGGTGTCCAGCAGAGGATGATGGGCGGACACCGCGCCCGTGGTTCCGTCCGGCGAGACGACGGCGAGGAACTGGACGATCTGATCGCCCGTGTCGTACCATATCGTGCCCGGAGCCATCACCACGATGACCGGCAGCCAGCATACGAGGATAACCGTCGCGCAGACCGCCAGTCTCACAGGCGCGCGGAGCGTGTCGAACCGGTCGAATCCCCCGCGCGCACGGGCGACGAACCGTCTCGCGGGCCCGGGGAGGCCGTCGGGCATTCCGACACGCAGTCGGACGGACAACAGCCATTCGCCCGCGGTGAACGCCACGTACAGGACTCCGGCGACCGCGCACGTCTCCAGCCAGAAGCCGCCGTCGAGCGGACCGGCCACGGCGCGCACGGCCATACGGTCGGCGAGGGAGATCACCAGACCGCCGGCGGCGCACGACGCGAGCCGCGCCACGGCCGACGGTCCGATACTCCCCAACAACATGGTTACGACGATAGGCGCGCCGGCATGCCGCTACGTTCCATTTGGCCTAAAGTTCATCCAATGCTGGCGCATCGGTAACATCCACCGCGTCGGAACCGGTGTATGCACCGGTGCGTATGCAGCGGTCTACTTGTGGTAGAGACTCAGACGCTCGTACTTCGGTTCGCAGCACACGTTGATGCCGAGCTTGCGGTAGAGCGCCTCGTCGGCGGCGGAGATGATGACCGAGAAGAACGCGTCGCAGCCACGCAATCGCTCCAGTCCGGCGATCACGCGTGCGGCGGTCTCGTCTTCGGCGCTCGTGATGGACAGGGCGATGAGCGTCTCGTCGGAGTGGAGACGACGGTTCACACTGTTGAGATGCTCGGTCTTGAGACGGCAGATTGGTTCGATCGCCTTGTCGTCGATCACCGGCAGATCGGTGTCCACGCCGGTGACGGCCTTCAACGCGTTCATGAGCAGGGCGCTGGCGGCGCCGAGCAGCACACCCGTCTTGCCGGTGACGACGCGTCCGTCGGGCAGTACCATCGCACCGGCCGGGGCACCGGTCTCCTCCTCGCGGCGCAACGCGGCGGCGCGCGCCGGAGACAGATCCTCGTCCACGCCGGCCTTCTTCATGATGGAACGCAACCGTTCGATCTGCTCCTCGCCGGCACCGGTCCGTTTGAAGTTCACGGCGGCGGTGAAGTAGCGACGCACGATCTCCATGTCCGCGGCTTCACGGCACGCCTCGTCGTCGACGATCGCGTAGCCGGCCATGTTGACGCCCATGTCGGTGGGGCTCTGATACGGGCTCTCCCCCATGATGCGTTCCATCAGCGCCTTGAGCACGGGGAACGCCTCCACGTCGCGGTTGTAGTTGACGGTGGTCTCGCCGTGCGCCTCCAGATGGAACGGGTCGATGATGTTCGCGTCGTCCAGGTCGACGGTGGCCGCCTCATAGGCGATGTTCACCGGATGGTTAAGCGGCAGGTTCCAGATGGGGAACGTCTCGAATTTCGCATAACCGGCTTCGACGCCGCGCTTGTGCTCATGGTAGAGCTGCGACAGGCAGGTGGCGAGCTTGCCCGATCCGGGGCCGGGCGCGGTCACGACGACGAGCGGACGGCTGGTCTCGATGTAGTCGTTGCGCCCATAACCCTCATCGGAGACGATGCGTTCGATGTCATGCGGATAGCCGGCGATCGGATAGTGCAGGTAGCAGGTGACGCCGAGGCGCGCGAGCCGGCGACGGTATGCGTCGGCGGCCGGCTGCCCGGCGTACTGGGTGAGCACCACGGAGCCCACGTAGCAGCCGCGCGAACGGAACACGTCGATGAGCCGCAGCACGTCCTCGTCGTAGGTGATGCCGAGATCGCCGCGTGTCTTCGCCTTCTCGATGTGGTTCGCGTTCACCGCGATGACGATCTCCACGTCGTCGGAGAGGCTCTTCAGCATGCGGAACTTCACGTCCGGCTCGAATCCGGGCAGCACGCGCGACGCATGATGGTCGTCGAACAGTTTGCCGCCGAATTCAAGGTAGAGTTTGCCGCCGAAGCGGGCGATGCGCTCCTTGATCCTCGCGGCCTGCAGCTCGATGTACTTGTCGTTGTCGAATCCCTGTCGCATATGCTGTGGCAACCCTTTCGAACGGCGGAACGGCATGGTCCGGCCCTGAAACATGACCACAGCATTATACCGATTCATGCGGCCCGTCACGTCATCGGGAGGGTCGTGGAATGGTTGCGTAGATATGCATGGACCCCCGGGAGCGTGTGCTCGACCGGAGGGCCTGATCGTTATAATGCGGCGGCGTGCTACTCTCCCACACTCTCTCGGGTGCAGTACCATCGCCGTGCCAGGTCTTAGCTTCCGGGTTCGGAATGGGACCGGGCGTCTCTCCTGGGCTATGACCGCCGCAAATCTTCAATTATCAAAGGGATATCGGCTCCCTTCGAACGCTGGTGGTTCGGGGACCGGATGGTGGACGCTTGTCGATTGTCTTATTGTGACGTGTCACGGTTGCTCCGTGTCGCGTGCATTCGCAGAAAGAGGTTGATGCCGTCCCGACCATGGGTCGGGATTGAGTGTGTCGCGCTTCCCCGTTAGTACCGGTCGGCTCCACCCCTCGCGGGGCTTCCACGTCCGGCCTATCGACCACGTGTTCTGCATGGGGGGTCTC
>NZ_JBKEVB010000009.1:0-105735 GCF_056356875.1 Bifidobacterium sp. LH_426 | reverse complement strand
TCGGAAGGGATAACCGCTGAAAGCATCTAAGCGGGAAGCCCGCTCCAAGATAAGTATTCCCAGGGAACTACGGTTCCTGAGACCCCCCATGCAGAACACGTGGTCGATAGGCCGGACGTGGAAGCCCCGCGAGGGGTGGAGCCGACCGGTACTAACGGGGAAGCGCGACACACAACCCACACCCACACGGGATGGGAGAGCATCACCACAGCGAAGACTGCGCGAAACACACGCGACACGGAACAACGGTCCGTGACCACAAAAACGATCAGCGACGCGTCCACCATCCGGTCCCCAAACCACCAGCCAGGGAACGACCCCCCCCAAGCGGGGCGCGTCCCACAATTGAAGATTTGCGGCGGTCATGGCCCAGGGGAGACGCCCGGTCCCATTCCGAACCCGGAAGCTAAGACCTGGCACGGCGATGGTACTGCACCCGACAGGGTGTGGGAGAGTAGCACGCCGCCGCACCACAACGAGAACAGGACCCCGGTCGAGCACACGCTCCCGGGGTCCACCCATACCCGGACCCGACACGCGGACAACCACACCCGGACGGGGAACCAAGCCCACGACACGACACCCGCCGGACCACCCTCCGGCGCTCACGCGCCACCTCCCGCCAGCGGGAGGAAACAACGGACACACGACGGGAACGAACCCCGCCAGCCACCCACCGACACCACACACGCGCGGGCCACGACACCACCCACCGGCGCCGCGCGCCACCTCCCGCCAGCGGGAGGGAACACTATCGGGCGGGATGGGCGATGCGGCCCAGGGCGATCGCGGTGGTCAACACATAGGCCTCACGGGGATTTGGGGGAAACAAAGAGAGAGGGGACGCCGTTGTCCGATCCTGTTGGAGCATCTGATTGATCGACATGACCGTTGGGCGATTATGTTCGGCATCGAAGGCGATGCATCCTATCGATGCGCGACGCGCGGCAGGAAGACGGCTCATGCCATCCATGCCGCTGCTGTATCGTTCTTAGGCTTTTGCGGCTCAGCGGTTTTCGATGGCTTCGAATGCCTTGGTGGTGGCCTCGCTGTAGCCGGCCTGGGCGAGGGCGTTCATGCCGCTGGCCTCGAAACCACGCATAACCGCTGCCATGAACTTCTTCTTGCTCATCATGATGATGTCCTTTCGTTGGTGCGCCTGCGGCGCATGTGGGCGGTATCTCCGTCCATCGCCGCCCAGCATAACCCCATGCGCCGACTTCTGTAAAGTCACTTTGTAAAATGCGTGTTTCGTGGTTCCTCGGTCGCCGTCCTGTGGGGCGGGGTATTCGCTCAAGGAATTGTTGAGCGTTCATAAGGTATGCAAAAAAGTATCAATTCTTGCCGTTCAATGCTGGGAAACACCGGTGTTTCCCACGGGAGAATTGTATTAACGCTTCAACGAGGAGCGATAAAGACAACGAAGTTCAGGTAAGGAGACAACGTGGCTCGGGGATTGATGAGAACACTGCTGCCGGGGTTCCTGGCCATCGCGGTGTTCATGACGGGAGACGGCTTCGAGCTGACGTTCCTGTCGAAGTATGTCGTGGATCAGGGATTCAGCTCGTCGCAGGCATCGATGTTGTTCACCATGTATGGTCTGGTCGCAGCATTGGCCGGCTGGTCGTCCGGAGTGCTTGCGGAGATGTTCGGCGCCAAGCGCATCATGCTGGTCGGTGCGGTCTCGTGGATCGCCCTGCACCTGGTGTTCATCGGCGTGGCGTTGCCGAGCCACATCTATCCGCTGATGCTGGTGTCGTACATGCTGCGCGGCATGGGCTACCCGCTGTTCATCTACAGCTACGTGGTGCTGCTTGCGCAGACCGTGGATCCCGGCAGGCTGGCCTCGGCCATGGGCTGGTTCTGGACCTCGTACTCCTTCGGTATCGGCGTCTTCGGCGCCTACCTGCCCGCGTTCATCACGCCGGTGATCGGTGAATACTATTCGCTGTGGGTGTCCCTGCCGTTCTCGATTGCCGGTCTGCTCATCTGCCTGTGGTTCGTGCCGAAGACCCGCAACGTCGATCTCGATGCGATGAGCACCGCCGACAAGCTGCGTGAACTCTCCCGCGGCGTCACCATCCTCAAAGAGAACCGCCAGATCGCCTTCGCCGCCGTGCTGCGCGTGATCTGCAACCTCACCCTCTACGGATTCCCGGTCATCATGCCGCTGTACCTCGCCACGCATACCAATGGCGGTGGCGCATGGTTCAAGGTCACCGAATGGTCCACCATCTGGGGGCTGCTCTTCGTCGTCACCGTGTTCGGCAATGTGTTCTGGGGGCGTATGGGCGACCGGTTCGGCTGGATGCGTCAGATGCGCTGGTGGGGTTGCTGGCTCTCCGCCCTCGGCACGCTCGCCATGTACTACGTGCCCCAGTTCTTCGGACGCAACCTGCCGCTCATGTACCTGTGCGCGGTGGTGCTCGGCATGGGTATCTCCGCCTTCGTGCCGATGGGTGCGGTGTTCCCCGCGCTGGAGCCCGAGCACAAGGGGGCGGCGGTCTCCGCGCACAACCTCGCCTCCGGTCTGACGACCTTCTGCGGTCCGTTCATCGCCACCGTGCTGCTGGAGACGGTCGGGTTCGCCGGCGTGTGCTGGGCGTACGCGATCTGCTACATCGGCGGATCGGTCGTCTCCCTGTGGATTCGACCGAAGCAACCCGGTTTCGATGAGAAAGGTCGTCGCATCGATCGGAGCGTGTCCACGGAGACGATGCCGGCGATGGCCTCGCAGTCCCCGGCCGTGGTCTGATCCGTCTTTCCCATCCATATCAACCAACAACCATCAACAACCATCCAATCAAAGGAGCATCATCATGAAGGCAGTCGTTCTCGAGAAGCAGGGCGTCATCAACGTGCGCGAGGTCCCGGACGTCCAGGCGCCCGGTCCCGGCGAACTGCGCATCGCGCCGCATACCGTGGGCGTGTGCGGCTCCGACCTGCACTACTACACGCACGGACGCGTCGGCAAGTACGTCGTCGAACAGCCGATGATCCTCGGTCATGAGGCCGCGGGCACCGTGCTTGAAGTCGGCCCCGGCGTCACCGATTTCAAGCCCGGCGACCGCGTCGCCCTCGAACCCGGCATCCCCGACATGACCTCGCGCGCCAGCCGACTGGGCATGTACAACGTCGACCCGGCCGTGCGCTTCTTCGCCACCCCGCCGATCGACGGTTGCCTGTGCGAGGAGGTCATCCACCCGGCCGCGTTCACCTACCACCTGCCCGACAACATGAGCTTCGGCGAGGGCGCGCTGCTCGAGCCCACCGCCGTGGGCATGTGGGCCGCCACCAAGGCGCGTATCAAGCCCGGCGACGTGTGCGTCGTGACCGGATCGGGCACGGTGGGCATGCTCACCGCCTCCGCCGCGCTCGCCGGCGGTGCCTCCAAGGTGCTTGTCTCCGACGTCTCCGCCGTCAAGCTCGGCATCATCGGCCAGATTCCGGGTGTCATCCCGGTCGATCTGACGAAGGAGGACCTCGTCGAGCGGGTCCGCGAGGAGACCGGCGGTTGGGGCGCCGACGTGGCGTTCGAATGCTCCGGCGCGCCGAAGGCCTACGAGACGTTCTGGAAGCTCATTGCCCCCGGCGGCTGCGCGGTGCTCGTCGGCATCCCGGTCGATTCGGTGCGGATCGACATCACCGAGCTGCAGGCCACGGAAGTGCGTATCGAGAACGTCTTCCGCTACGCCAACGTGTACCAGAAGGCCATCGACCTGGTCGCCAGCGGCAGGCTCAACCTCAAGCCCTTCATCACCGACACCTTCGCGATGAAGGACGCCAAGACCGCCTTCGACCGTATGGACGAGGGCCGTCCGGGTGACATCAAGCTGCAGATCACCGTCGACCGCGACTGATCGCGGATGACGGACGGCTGCTTGGCGACGGCGTGACGGCCGTCCGAGGAGTGCTATGGATAATCGATGACGGGCCGGCGGGATTCCCTTTTTCCGCCGCCGGCGCGCATCGGCATTTCCGGTGTTCCTCGGACGGTCGTCACGCCGTTTTCCGATGCCCGGTGGTATCCGTCGACGGGAGCCGGTGAACGATCGGCGATCGCGAGACATCGGGCGGCGGACGGTGCGGTATCGTAGAGGAATCGACGAGGAGGTTGGCGATGGATGCGCGTGACGCCGGCATGATCCCATACTCGGATGCTGGATCGCTGGAGGTGATCGTCCCCGATGGGGACGCCGCCATACGCTGGTCGAGCCACGGGTATCCGAGCGCGTTGGCCCGATGGCACTACCATCCGCAGATCGAAATCCACCTGATCCGTGAGGGAAGCGGACAGCTTATGGCCGGGGACGGACTCATGCCGTTCGAGGCGGGGCATGTGGCGATGATCGGCTCGAACCTGCCTCATAACTGGCTGTCGGACATCATCCCCGGCGAACGTCTCGCCCATCGTGACGTGCTGTGCCACGTCCGCCCGCAGACGTTGCGGCTGCTGGCGTCGGCATTCCCCGAGACCGCCGGGTTCGAGCAGGTGGTGCGTCGCGCGTCGCATGCGCTCGTCCTGTCGGGAGACTCCGCGCACGAGGCGGGAGTCCTGCTGGAGATGATGGGGGAGCATGGCGCGGCGCGGCGCGTGGCCGACCTCATCGCCATCCTCACGGTGTTCCAGCAGGCGCCGGCGGATGAGGTTCGCACCGTGGTGACCCCGGGATACAATCCGCAGGTCGCCTTCGGTGCCGAGGACGACGTCAACGTTGCCATCGCCTATATTTCGTCGCATCTCGATACGGTCACGCTGTCGGATGCAGCCGAAGCGGCCTCGATGAGCGTATCGACCTTCTCCCGCTTCTTCAAACGGGTGGCCGGCATCGGTTTCGCCGATTTCGTCCGTCGCCTGCGCGTGGGACGCGCCTGCCGCCTGCTGACCTGCACCGATCTGCCGATCGCACGTATCCAACGGATGAGCGGCTATGACAACGCCTCCAACTTCAACCGCCGGTTCCGCGACGAGACCGGCGTGACGCCGTCCCGCTACCGTCGCATGCACGCGTCCTGACACATGCCGGCGGGACGGGTCCGGGCCGTGTGCCGTCGGCGGGGTGCCGCAATGCGCCGCCCGCCGACACATGGGCGGGATGGGGCGATGACGTGAGTTGGTGCATGCACGCCGTTGTGTATGCAAACGCTATGATAGCTGAACGCCGGCGGAAAGATATTGATATTCCACGGAACGATATTGCGATTTTTTCGTGCGTGGCCCATGTTGTGCAAGCGCTATTATCGTAGATGTCAACCAATCGGACATCACGATACGCAGCACACGACAAAGGAGTTCACGTGGTAGACCGCAATCTCTTCTCGCTCGATACGCTCGGCGCGCATCCGGCCATGGACCCGGACCGCGTCATCCAGGGCGACCATTGGCGCATCGGCATCATCACCGAATCGCTCATCCGCTTCGAATGGTCCGATTCCGGCCGGTTCGTCGACGACGCCACGCAGTCCGTGCTCAACCGCGACTTCGGCGGCGAAAGCCCGTCCTTCACCGTCGTCGAGCGTGACGGATGGCTGGAGATCGAAACCCCCTCGCTCCACATCTCCTACAACCAGGCCCCGTTCAGCAAGGAGGGACTGTACGCCACCATCAAGCACGTCAAGGCCATCGACAACACGTGGCACTACGGCGACGACCAGATGCGCAACCTCGGCGGCACCGCGCGCACGCTCGACTTCGCCAACGGCCGCATCCCCGTCGACCCCGGCGTCAACGGCACCGACGGCTGGGCCGTCATCGACGATTCGGCATCGAACATCATCCGCGAGACGCCGGAAGTCAACGGCAAGGCGAACCCGTTCGGCACATGGGTGACGCCGAAGCCGGAACCCACCACCGACTTCTACCTGTTCGCCTACGGGCACCGCTACCGCGAGGCCGTGCGCGACCTCTACCGCCTGACCGGACCGACCCCGCTGCTGCCGCGCTTCGCGCTCGGCAACTGGTGGAGCCGCTACCACCGCTACACCGAGGCCGAATACATGACGCTCGTCGAACGGTTCGAGAAGGAGGGCATCCCGTTCACCACCGCCGTGGTCGACATGGACTGGCATCTCGTCGACGACGTCGACCCGAAGTACGGCTCCGGCTGGACCGGCTACACGTGGAACAAGGACTTCTTCCCCGATCCGAAGCGCTTCATGGCGTGGCTGCACGATCAGGGCATGAAGATCACGCTCAACGTGCACCCGAAGGACGGCGTGCGCGCGTTCGAGGAACGCTACCCGGAACTCGCCGAGGCGATGGGCATCGACCCGAAGACGGAGGAGGCCGTGCAGTTCGACCTCACCGATCCGAAGTTCATGGAGGCCTACTTCGACAAGCTCCACCACCCGATGGAGGATGAGGGCGTCGACTTCTGGTGGCTCGACTGGCAGCAGGGCGGCACTACCCGCCAGCCCGGCCTCGACCCGCTGTGGGGCTTGAACCACCTGCACTACCTCGATTCGGCGCGCGCCGACGGCAGCGAATACGCCGAGCGCAACCCGCGCCCGCTCACCTTCTCCCGCTACGCCGGTCCGGGCTCGCACCGTTACCCGATCGGCTTCTCCGGCGACACCGTCGTCAACTGGGATTCCCTGAAGTTCCAGCCCGAGTTCACCGCCACCGCCTCCAACATCGGCTACGGCTGGTGGAGCCACGACATCGGCGGCCACATGTTCGGCTACCGTGACGAGGAGCTGGAGGCGCGCTGGTACCAGCTCGGCGCGTTCAGCCCGATCAACCGTCTGCACTCCACCGATTCGCCGTTCAACGGCAAGGAGCCGTGGAACTTCCACGGCGACGTGGCCGCCTCGATGACCGCCGCGCTGCGTCTGCGCCACGCGATGATCCCGTACCTGTACACGATGAACCGCCGCGCCGCCTACGAGGGCGAGCCGCTCGTCCAGCCGCTCTACTGGGATTACCCGGAGATCCGCGACGCGTACAAGCTCGTCGACGAGTTCCTCTTCGGCACCGAACTGCTCGTCGCGCCGATTGTCACCCCGGCCGAGAAGAGCGTCCAGCGTGCGAAGGCCGACGTATGGCTGCCGCAGGGCACGTGGTTCGACTTCTTCGACGGACGCCGCTACGAGTCGCGTCCCGTCGCCGGCCGCCGCATCGAGGCGTGGCGCGGGCTCGACCGCATGCCCGTGTTCGCGAAGGCCGGCGCGATCGTGCCGCTGCAGGAGGAGACGGCCGGCGAGTCGCTCAACTCGGTCGCGAATCCGCAATCCCTGCGTGTGGTCGTCTTCCCCGGTGCGAGCGGCGCGTTCACGTTGTGGGAGGACGACGGCGCGCCCGAATCGTCCGTGCGTTGGGCGTCGACCGCGCTGTCGCTGACCGTGGACGACGCGGCTCCGGCGACGTTCACCGTCGCGCCGGTCGCCGGCGCCGCCGACGTCGTGCCGGAGACGCGCGACTGGACGCTCGTCTTCCGCGGCGTCGATGCGGCGGCCGCAGGCGACGCCGCGAACGTCGCCGTCACGTCCGGCGGACGCGCGATCGCCGCCGACGTCAGCTACGACGCGGCGACGTTGAGCGCCGTCGTGCGCGTCTCCGGCGTCGCCGCGACGGACGGCCTCACGGTGACGTTCGCCAAGGGACTGCCGCTCGCCGGCGACACCGTGGTCGAGGACGCGTTCGCCGTGCTCAAGGACGCGCAGATGCTCTACCTCACCAAGGAGACCGCCTACGCGATGGTCAAAGAGCTCGGGAAGGACGCGCTGCCCGCCATGCACACCATCGAGGACCTGCACGGCGTGGACGAGAGCCGCGAATTCGATTCGCACATGCCGCAGCCGGTGATCCAGGCCCTCGCCGAGGTCCTCACCCGCGCCTGAACCGTGATGAGGCCCCTCTGCCGAGGGGGCCTCATCCGTAGGACGGCTGGGGAGAGCGGGGATCTTCGCCTCACTCGCCGCAGATCTCGCTCAGATAGGTCTCCACGTACCGCAGGGCCGCACCGATGATCGTCTGGTCGTCGGCGCGGTAGCTGCGGCGCAGTGTGAACCGTTCCGTGCCGAACGGGCTGCGCTTGATGACCCGCTGCTTGAGGTCCTCGATGTCGGAATCCTCCAGATACTGGGAGGCCTCGCCGCCGACGATCACGTCGCCGGCGATCACCGAACGCGCGTTGACGATCGCCTGCGCCACGTAGTCGAGCCATTCGTTCATGCGCTCGCGGTGGTGGCGTTCGCCCTGTTCGAGCACGCTGAAGAAGCCGGGGATGGACTCGTAGTCCTCGGTGAGGGATTCGGGCGAGCAATACGGGTCCATGCAGCCGCGGTTGCCGCAGTAACATTCGCGGCCTCCCGGCACGAGCGTCATGTGCTCGATGGTGCCGTTGCACATGTTCGGCCCTTGGTACAGTTTGCCGTTCACGATCACCGCGCCGCCCGGCCTCCGTTCGAGGTAGACGCATACGGCGTCGGTGAGCGAATGGTCGAACCAGAGTTCGGCCATCGCCGACGCGTCGGAATCGTGGATCATCATGCACGGGCGGTGGATGGACTGCGTGATTGTGTCGAGCGTGAGTCCCGTGTTGCGCATGATGTTGCCGAAGATGATCCGGTCGCCGGCGTGACTGACGATGCCTTGGACGGAGAAGGAGACGCCGAGCACCGGTCCGTGCTTCTTCTCTACCTCCGCCGCGAAGTTCTCGATGATGGCGCCGACGCGCTGGTAGTACACGTTGGCGTTGCGGTAGGGGAGCGTGCGTTCGAGACGTTCGACGACGTCGCCGTTGAGATCGACCGCGCACATGCGTACCTCGTTCGAGCGCATGGCCACGCCGATGGCGGTGCGATGGTCCGGGTTGAACTCGTAGCCGCGGGCCTTGCGTCCGCCGGTGGACTGCTGCAGTTCGCCCTGGCGGATGATGCCGTCTTGCTCCAGCGCCCGCAGGTTCTGGGTGATGGTGGGCAGGCTCAGTCCGAGTTCGCGTTCGATCTCCTGCTTGGTGACGTGTTCGTGGTGGTACAGGTACTGGGTCAT
Organism: Bifidobacterium sp. LH_426; assembly: GCF_056356875.1. Classification (NCBI taxonomy): domain Bacteria; kingdom Bacillati; phylum Actinomycetota; class Actinomycetes; order Bifidobacteriales; family Bifidobacteriaceae; genus Bifidobacterium; species Bifidobacterium sp. LH_426. The sequence continues at coordinate 96,743 of NZ_JBKEVB010000009.1, read as the reverse complement.
GGCGATGCGGTTGTGCGCCTTCACCGCCGTCGATGGCATTGCCTTCATGCGAGACCTCCGTTGGATGCAATACCGACAGTGTGCTTTTGTTGGTAGTGTACTTTTATAAAAGTGATTTTGCATATTGTCGGGCGTGGCGCGGGTATAGTGGCGCAATGACGCGGATATAAGCGGACGACTTTTATGAAGCGAATTTGCATATTGTTGCCTTAGCGGATTACTTTTAGAAAACCACTTTAGAAAAGTGGGGAATCGTGCCGCGTAGGCGGCTTGTGATTTTCATCAAAAAGTGAACAAAAAGCATCATTTTTGCTGAATTTGAGTGTTTTTGTGCTGTTTATCGCATATATATGAACATAAAACTTTCATATTCACACACGAAACGCCGTCGATTTTGTGCGCATGCAAGCCGTTGTCCGATTCGTTATATTGTGACCCAGGCCACAGAGAACGACATGAAGTCGAGCTGGCCGAACGTTGTCCGCCCCAGCGGCGGGAGATTACAGAACACGAGTTTTGCTTAACGCACATCGAGGAGGATTCATGGCAGAAGCAAAGAAGACCGAGGCTCCCACCAAGCCGAGCCCGGAGGAGAAGCAGGCCGCCGCGCAGGCGGAGGTCGACGCCCTCGTCGCCAAGGGTCTGAAGGCCCTGGACGAGTTCGAGAAACTCGATCAGAAGCAGGTCGACCATATCGTGGCGAAGGCGTCGGTCGCCGCGTTGAACAAGCATCTCGTGCTGGCGAAGATGGCGGTCGACGAGACCGGCCGCGGTCTCGTGGAGGACAAGGCCACCAAGAATATCTTCGCGTGCGAGCACGTGACCAACTACCTGGCCGGCCAGAAGACCGTCGGCATCATCCGCGAGGACGACGTGCTGGGCATCGACGAGGTCGCCGAGCCGGTGGGCGTGGTCGCGGGCGTCACCCCGGTCACCAACCCGACCTCCACCGCGATCTTCAAGTCTCTGATTGCCCTGAAGACCCGCTGCCCGATCATCTTCGGCTTCCACCCGGGCGCGCAGAAGTGCTCCGTGGCCGCCGCGAAGATCGTGCGCGACGCCGCCATCGAGGCCGGTGCCCCGGCGGACTGCATCCAGTGGATCGAGCACCCGTCGATCGAGGCGACCGGCGCGCTGATGAGGCACGACGGCATCGCGACGATCCTCGCGACCGGCGGCCCGGGCATGGTCAAGGCCGCGTACTCGTCCGGCAAGCCGGCCCTGGGCGTGGGCGCCGGCAACGCCCCGGCCTACGTGGACGCCGACGTGGACGTCGTGCGCGCCGCGAACGATCTGGTCCTCTCCAAGCACTTCGACTACGGCATGATCTGCGCCACCGAGCAGGCCATCATCGCCCACAAGGACGTGTACGCGCCGCTGATCGCCGAGCTCAAGCGCCGCAAGGCCTACTTCGTGAACAAGGAGGAGAAGGCCAAGCTCGAGCGGTACATGTTCGGCTGCACCGCTGGTTCCGGCCAGACCCCGAAGCTCAACTCCGTGGTGCCGGGCAAGTCCCCGCAGTACATCGCCAAGGCCGCCGGCTTCGAGATCCCGGCGGACGCGACCATCCTGGCCGCTGAGTGCTCCGAGGTCTCCGACAACGAGCCGCTCACCCACGAGAAGCTCGCCCCGGTGCAGGCCGTGCTCAAGGCCGACGGCAAGGAGCAGGCGTTCGAGATGTGCGAGGCCATGCTCAAGCTGGGCGCCGGCCATACCGCCGCCATCCACACCAACAACCAGGAGCTCGTGCGCGAGTACGGCCTTCGCATGCACGCCTGCCGCATCATCTGGAACCAGCCGAGCTCCCTGGGCGGCATCGGCGACATCTACAACGCGATCGCCCCGTCGCTGACCCTGGGCTGCGGCTCCTACGGCGGCAACTCGGTGTCCGGCAACGTGCAGGCCGTGAACCTGGTCAACATCAAGCGCATCGCTCGGAGGAACAACAACATGCAGTGGTTCAAGATCCCGGCCAAGACCTACTTCGAGCCGAACGCGATCAAGTACCTGCGCGACATGTACGGCATCGAGAAGGCCGTCATCGTGTGCGACAAGGTCATGGAGCAGCTCGGCATCGTCGACAAGATCATCGACCAGCTGCGCGCCCGCTCCAACCGCGTCACCTTCCGCATCATCGACTACGTCGAGCCGGAGCCGTCGGTCGAGACCGTCGAGAAGGGCGCCGAGATGATGCGCGAGGAGTTCGAGCCGGACACGATCATCGCGGTCGGCGGCGGCTCCCCGATGGACGCCTCCAAGATCATGTGGCTGCTCTACGAGCACCCGGAGATCAGCTTCTCCGACGTGCGCGAGAAGTTCTTCGATATCCGCAAGCGCGCGTTCAAGATCCCGCCGCTGGGCAAGAAGGCCAAGCTCGTGTGTATCCCGACCTCCTCCGGCACCGGTTCCGAGGTCACGCCGTTCGCGGTCATCACCGACCACAAGACCGGCTACAAGTACCCGATCACCGACTACGCGCTCACCCCGTCCGTCGCGATCGTGGATCCGGTCCTGGCCCGCACCCAGCCGCGCAAGCTCGCCTCCGACGCCGGCTTCGACGCGCTCACCCATGCGATGGAGGCGTACGTGTCCGTGTACGCGAACGACTTCACCGACGGCATGGCCCTGCACGCCGCCAAGCTGATCTGGGACAACCTGGCCGAGTCCGTCAACGGCGAGCCGGGCCTGGAGAAGACCAACGCGCAGGAGAAGATGCACAACGCCGCCACCATGGCCGGCATGGCGTTCGGCTCCGCGTTCCTCGGTATGTGCCACGGCATGGCCCACACGATCGGCGCCCTGTGCCACATCGCGCACGGCCGCACCAACTCCGTCCTGCTGCCGTACGTGATCCGCTACAACGGCCAGGTGCCGGAGGAGCCGACCTCGTGGCCGAAGTACAACAAGTACATCGCCGACGAGCGCTACCGCGACATCGCCGTGAACCTCGGCATCGATCCGGGCAAGACCCCGGCCGAGGCCGTCGAGAACCTGGCGAGGGCCGTCGAGGACTACCGCGACAACAAGCTCGGCATGAACAAGAGCTTCCAGGAGTGCGGCGTGGACGAGGACTACTTCTGGAGCGTCCTCGACCAGATCGGCATGCGCGCCTACGAGGACCAGTGCACGCCGGCCAACCCGCGCATCCCGCTGATCAACGATATGAAGGACATCGCCGTGGCCGCCTACTACGGCGTCTCCCAGGCCGACGGCCACAAGATTCGCGTCGAGCGCGAAGGCGAGGCCGCCACCGAGGAGGCCTCCGAGCGCTGAACACGCTAGGCTAGGCGGTCTCCGGCCCTCTCGTCAGAGTGAGACCTGCGACCGGCCTTCCCCATAACGATGAGGTCCCCTTCCGTCAGGAAGGGGACCTCATCGTCTTCGCGCATCCTTTTTCCCGCCGATTCAGTCGCCAACTGATGCCGTTCCATGTGATCCTCCCGATAATGGCCCATGAACAACGTGTCGAACGAGAGAACAAGGAGCACGACATGCGTATGGGACGGAAGATCGCAGGCGGCGTGGCCTGCGCGTTGGCGGCGGCGATGATGCTGGCCGGCTGCGGCGGGTCGACGGGCGCGACGGGGACGAATGGCGCGTCCGGTGGCTCGACGTCACCGGTGACGAAACCGCTGGACCTCTCCAAGCTCGAGACGAGCGTCGCGTCGACGCCCGTCGACGACCAGCGTCAGGACATGATGTCGTTCACGAACGGCACGAACGTCACCATCGTCGCCGTCTCACTCAACTACCGGCAGAAAAGCGACGTGACCGACGACCAGCGGCAGGCGGCGTTCGCCGACCTGCGGCAGGCCGTGACGATGATCGAGGATTCCGACTACGAGGAGCTCAAGACCGAACCGCTCAAGTGCACGAGCAACCTCATCGTCAAGCCGGGCGCGACCGGCGAGAACGGCGAATGCACGATCGGCGGGTGGAAGGCCATCGGCGACTTCACATCGCTCATGGAACCGGACACGATGTCCGTCGCCTACCTGAAGGGCGCGAACACGATCGGCAAAGCCACCTATGACTTCGTCAACAAGAAGACCGCACTCGACAAGGCCGAAAGCAAAGCGAACCAGTGGGGCGACGACAAGCTCACCAAGACCCTGCCCACGCCCGAATCGACGATCATCGGCGGCTCGGTGAGCGACACGAGCGTCGGATACAGCGTCTACGGCACCACGCACGACCAGTTCGCCGCCTACGTCGAACAGTGCAAGCAGAAAGGCTTCACCGTCGACGGCGAAGGCGACAACTACGCGTCGATGAAGGGCGCGAACGATTCCGATCTGTCTGTGAACTACTTCCCCGACGACGAGAAGATGACCATCAATCTCTATACCGCCGACTGAGCCGGGAGAAGCCTCGTTCCCCTTCGTCGTATGAGCAAGGTCACGGGAGTCGGAGGCTCTCGCGACATCATCGTCCTGTACAGTGGTCGGCAACGGACGATCATCGACGAAGGGGCATGACATGGGACTGTTCGACGGCATCAGGAATCTGGTGGGCAGCGCATTGGGGGATGTGGTCGGCGATGCCGTCGGTGATGCGGCGAACGGCGTCATCGGCAACATCGCCGAACAGTTCGCCGGTGGCGTCGACCTGAGCGCGATCGGCGACCTGCCGACGGCGGTGACGGAACAATTCGACGCCGGTCAGCTCGGCGAGATCGCGCAGATCGCCGGCGATCATTTCAACGCGGAACAGCTCGGCGACCTGACCGCCTTGGCCGAGGAGCACGTCTCCGCCGACCAGATCGGGAACGTGGCCGGCATGATCCAGGAGCAAGGCGCGAACCTCGACCTCGGGGCGATCGCCGAACAGGCCGGCCTGCCCGGCGACGTCATCGGACAGATCTCCGGACTGCTCGGACGTTGAACCGTCGCCGGACGCTCAGGCGGCGAGACGGCTGCGAATCGCCTCGGTGACGGTCACGCCGCCCAGCACGGCCATGATGCCCGCGGACACCAGACTTAGGATGCGGCGCGAACGGCCCGACTTGAGCCTGCCGGCGAAGAACGCGGCCATGCAGGCGAGCGTGACGAGCACCATCATGCTTTCCGTGAAGTGGATGAGCCCCAGCGAGACGCCCATCCGCAGGTGATCGACGCCCGGCACGAGGAACTGGGGGATGACGGCGATGTAGAACACGCCGATCTTCGGGTTGAACAGGTCGGTGAGGAATCCGCGCACGAACGAGGAGACGATGGGGGAGGCGAGCGGGCCGCGTCCGGCACCCACGGTCGCGACGGCCGCAGCCGGACCGGCCGGTTCCGGCGTTGTCGTCGTTTCCATCGCCTCGTTCTCACCGGTCTTCGGCTTGCGGACGAGGCTGAACGCCAGATAGAACAGGTACAGTCCGCCGAGCAGCCTGATCGCGTCATAGGCGAGCGGGAACGCGTTGATGATCGCGGCGAGACCGACCGCCGCGGCCACCGCCCACGCGAGCACGCCGAACGAGATGCCGCACGCCGCCGCGATGCCGCGCCGACGCGTCGAATTGATGGTCTCGTTGACCACCATCATCATGTCCAATCCCGGCAGCAGGGCCATCGACCCGGCCACCAGCGCGAATCCCAGCAGCGCCTGCACATACGTCATGTCATCTCTCCTCTCCCGATGCACCCACATCCGTCGGTTTCCGGCCACTGTACCGCCAGTACGTTGCGGCGGACGCGTCGCGTCTCGTCGGACGACGCGGGTGTACGGTGTCGCGTATGAGCGTTTCCCCCGTGCGTCATTCCGTGCATCCCGCATACGACGACGTGATTTTCGATTTCTGCGACGTGCTGGTCGACTGGCGGCCGCGTGCCGCGGTCGGCGGCGTCGTACCGGCCGACGCCGCCGACCGGCTGTTCGACCGCGACGACCCGTACGGATTCTGGCATTACGACGAACTGTCCGATTTGGGCTGGAGTGAGGAGCGCATCCTCGCCGACTATGCCGCGCATCACGCGGCCGACGCGCACGAATCCGTGGAACTCGCGGCGTTCCGCACGTACTTCACTCGGCAGCGGCTCGCACTCGTCGGCATGCTGCCCGGCATGGCCGGACTGCTGCGCGACCTCGACGCGGCCGGCGTGCGCTGCTGGGGATTGACCAACTTCACCATGAAATACGTGGACGCGGCCAGCGAACTGTTCCCTGCGCTGGGACTGCTGCGCGACGTGGTCGTCTCCAGCGCCGAACGCATCCACAAGCCCGACGCGGAGATCTACCGTCGCGCGGTCGCTCGCTTCGGCGTCGACCCGGCGCAGGCGGCGTTCGTCGACGACAAACAGCGCAACGCCGACGCCGCGGCCGCCGCCGTGCCCGGTCTGACCGGCATCCGCTTCACCGGCGCCACGTCGCTGCGCGCCCGGCTGTTCGCATAGGGCGTTCACGCGGTTGCTCATGCGTGGTCCGGACGCGAGCGACCGCGGAATCGGCGCCCCGCTTACTGCAGGCAGGCCTCGATGTTGTTGCCGTCCGGGTCGTGGATAAACGCGGCGTAGTAGGTCGGGCCGTAGTTCGGGCGTGGACCGGGCTGGCCATTGTCCGTGCCGCCGGCGGCGAGACCGGCCTCATGGAACGCCTTGACGACGTTTTGATCGGCGGCGTGGAACGCCAGATGCGCCGGGACGAGCGGATTGCCGTCCTTCGGCGACTGGATCCACACGCTGTCGCCGTCCGCATCGTTCGCGAAGCACACGGCGCCCGGGAACTCATGCTTCTTCACGTATCCCAGCGGTGCCAGTAGCTTCTCGTAGAACCCCGCACGCTCGTTCGCATCCTTGACGAACAATCCGACATGATCGATCATGACAGCCTCCTTATGACTGGTCGCGCATATGTGCGGCGGCGATTCCGCCACCTCCCAGTCTAGTGATGGCGGAACGATTCGGACGGCGTGATCTCCCGCCATTTCATCGATTCTCAATCAAGCGAAACGATGAGGACGGCCCACTATGTGTCACAATGTGAAGAGCCGGCTCCTGTTCGTTCACTTGTCGACATGGTCCTTGAACAGATCGACGATGATTCCGGTGACGGCGCACAGCAGACCGCCGATCACCCATGACATCCAGAACAGCGACCCAGGGACGAGGAACAGCAGCGTCAGACCGACGATCGTGGCGACGAGCATGATGATGCCGCTCAACGCCCCGGACAGTTTCACGGATTGCGGCACGTCACCGGAACGTTGACGCCGACTCCGCTCGATTTCCTTGTTGTAGCCGTCGATGTTCATCATGTCGTGTCGCATGCCGCAGTAGACGAATCCGAACACCGCGGCCGCGGACAGCAGCAGCATGACCGCGTTCGGCCACCCCGCGGTGACTTCCCGCACCTCGTCCATGTACACGACGACCGCGATGCCGATCAGAATCGCCGCCACGCCCGCGACCACGCCGCATGCCAGAAGCCGGGATTCCCTGCGGCGGTCATCCTCAGTGTAGAAGTCCTTGACATACGGGTGATTCCGCCTGAACGCTGCATGCGCCATGGCACCCGGAACCAACAGAACCAGTCCGATGATCACTCCCACGCAGATGCAGACGAACATCAGGAAGTCATTGAGCGGATTGACGCCGATGATCGAATGTTCCGGGTCGAACAGGTTGGCGACGCCGACCGACGCGATGATTGCCGTCACACCGGATGCGATCAGCATCGAGAACCGGAGGCGGTGGGCGTCGTATCCGGTGATGTCCTTCGGCAGTGGCGCGGTCGGAGCTCCTTCCCGTTGTGCGACCGTGTGAGACTCATCGGCGATGGTCGGGGCGGTCTCGGTCGTTCCCGTGGTGACTGTCGGTCGATCCACGTCGCCAAGCACCAGATCGTCAAGCGTGCATCCGAACAGGTCGCAGATCGCCAGCAGCTTGTCCATTTCCGGGTACGCCTTCTCGGATTCCCACTTCGAGATCGCCTGCCGCGAAACGCCGAGCAGCATGGCCAGCTGCTCCTGCGTCATGTTGCGCCTTGCACGCAGGGTCTGCAGATTGGTGCGGAAAGTCATCGTCATCATCCCCTCTGGTCGGTGGTGTCGGCTCATCACGTCCGAACGATGATTCCACTGTGACACGGTGGCGTCGCTTTCGCCACCATCTTGCGGTTGCCATGGTGAAACGCAACCGGACAATGCCGCGACCACGGCGCAACCGGTGGTTGCATGGGCGTCAATCCGCCGTTTTCTCACGAATCCCAAGTATGAGGGGGGTCAGGAACGGCGATTCACCGTTTGCCGCGCAGATTGTAGGGGTCGTAGGTGTCTCCGTCCGTTTGTGCGCGGCGTTCCTCACGGATCTCCTCGGCAGTCTCGCGGGTGATGCGCCTCAACTCTTCTCGTTGCCGGTCGATTATCGTCTGGTCCTCGCTTCGCCATGGTCGTTCGAGGCCGATGATTTCCATCAGCCGCACCGCGCCGGCAGCGATGCTCGTAGCCGCGACAATCGTCATGTCCGTGTGCCAGAGGGCGGCGATCCACGGCAGGGAGAACGGCAACACGATTCTGGCGACGATCAGCGGCCATGGCATCGGCGAAATGATGCGGTTGGCGGCCCGGCGCGGTTCATAGTCGCAACGTGAATCAATCAGCGATATCCCGATCCATGTAATCGCCAGCATTGCGGCGAGCGTGCCGCCATCGAACACGATGCGCGCGATGAAGCGCAGCCCCAGCCACGCAATGATCAGACTGATTGGGAACGATACGATGGCATTCAGCAACAGGTGGCCGACGAATACGTGGGCGTATCGGGGCCTGTCCGAGCCGGTTGATCGGCTGTCGGTGTCGTCGCCATTACGGCCGTCCATATCGAACCTTTCGCTATGCCGGATCGGAACGAAACGTCAGTTCCTGGTCGGATCCTTCTGGAGGGTGAGGAAGACGAGGGCGATGGCGAGGAGGATCGCGATGGAGAGAACGCCGATGCTCGCGTTGCCGGTGATCGACGTGGTGGTGGCCACGAGGAACGTGCCGAGAATCGATGCGGTCTTGCCGAAGATGTCGTAGAGGCCGTAGTACTCGTTGGCGTGCTCCTTGGGAATGATCTTGCCGTAGTAGGAGCGGGACAGCGCCTGGATGCCGCCTTGGAACATGCCGACCAGAATCGCCAGCACCCAGAACTCGACGGCCGAGCGCAGGAAGAACGCGGCGAAGAACACGATGCACATGTACGCGATCACCGCCGCGACGATCATCGGCTTGCATCCGAACCGGCCGGCCAGACGGCCATACAGTATCGCGCACGGGAACGCGACGAACTGCGTCACCAGCAGCGCCACGACCAGCTGCGTAGAATCGATGCCGAGCTCGGTGCCGTACGAGGTGCTCATCGAAATCACCGTGTTCACCGCGTCGATGTAGAAGAAGAACGCGATCATGAACATCCACAGCGGCTTGTTCCTCACGAGCTTGCGCAGCGTGCCGCCGAGCTCGGCGAACGTGCCGCGTACCGCCTCGCGCGTATGGTCGCGCGTCGCACGGTAGTGCACCTGCCGGTAGCTGGTCAGCAGCGGGATGGTGAACGCCACCCACCAGACGGCGGTGATGACGAACGTGGCGCGCGTGCACGCGGCCGTCGACCAGCCGAACAGCGCCGGACCGCCGAAGATCAGCGCGATGCACGCGATGAACGGCACGGTCGAACCCACATAGCCCCAGCCGTAGCCGTGCGACGAGACCTTGTCCATGCGCTCGTTCGACGTGGTGTCGATGAGCATCGAATCGTAGAAGGTGAGCGAACCGTTGAGGCCGATCGTCGCCAGCACGTACACGATGAGGAACGGCAGCCAGGTCAGCGGCAGGGCGAGCGCCGCGCACGTGACCACGCCGGTGCCGAAGAACCCTAGGAAGAACTTGATCTTCATGCCCTGCACGTCGGCGATCGAGCCGAGCAGCGGCATGAGCAGCGCGATCACCAGCGAGGCGATGGTCTGCGCGTAGCCCCAGGCGGACACGATGTTGCCGTCCGCCGGCATCAGCGACTTCGCGTAGATCGGCACGACCGCGGTCGACAACAGCACGAACGCGGAGTTGCCCACGTCGTAGACGATCCACTTCTTCTCGCGCGGCGTGAGCTTCGCCGCGGCGGGCGACGCCGCGGCCACTGGCTGTTCGGACATGATGGGACTCTCCTCGACGATGGAAACCGCAATCCATCGTAGGGGAGAGTCCATGTCGTCCGGCGCGCCAGCCGGTGAACGCAGGGTGAATTATCGCGCGTGCCGCATGCCTTCCGGGCGCTACCGCGCCGCGACGCCGGCCAGCGTGACCGCCTCCTTGTAGCCCGGGCAGACGGGCACGCCGGCGCGATGGCGCTGGATGGCGAGCGAGGCGGCCGCATTGGCGATCGCCACCGCGTCGGCCAGTGACCAGCCCTTCGCGAGCATCGCGCACATGACGCCGGTATGGCAGGAGCCCGCGGAGCGTGTGTGCACGCCCTTCGTCGGATGGCCTTCCATGTGCAGCACCTCGCCGCCGGGCTCGCGCACCCATGCGCCGCGCGATCCGGCGCGCACGACCAGCGGCGCGCGCAGCGTGTTGCCGAGCGCGTCGCACAGCGCGTTCATCGCCTGGTCGAATCCGCCGCCGACGGTCAGCGCCCCGGCCTCGCCGAGGTCGACGCCGAGACGTTCCGCGAGCGTGTTCGCCTCCTGCCGGTTGCACGACCACGTGGGGCGTGCGAGCACGAGATCCTCGAGCAGATGGTCGTTGACGAGCTTCAGCGTGTTCGTCGGGTTGATGACGAGCCGGTAGGGGCGCTTCTTCGGGTCGGTGCCGGCCCGGTGCATGAACTCGTCGATGCCGGCCGCCGCATGGTCGAGCAGCGTGTTGCCGCTGATGTGCACCACGTCGCCCGTCTCCGGTTCGACCGCGTCGAACGTGTGCCCGTCGCCCTGCGCCTCCACGCCGTAGCGTGCGACGAACGTCTTGCGGCCGTCGTCGTCGTGGAAGACGAGACGGAATCCGGAGTCCGCGTCGAGCCGGCTCGGGCCCACGTGCGTGATGCCGTCGTGCTCGTACGCTTCGCGGATCATCGTCGCCCACACGCCGTTGCCGATGATCCCGGCGTGTTTGGCGGGCACGCCCATGCTGCTCACCGCGTCCAGCACGCGGTAGCTGCCGCCGACCACCGGGCGCGCGGCGTTGGAGACCGCGAAGCCGCCGGGGGCGGGCAGTGCGTCCACGTCCATCATGATGTCGACCCACACCTGGCCGAGCGAGATCACCGAGGGGGTGTGCCCGCCGTTCGGGGAGCCCGCCGGCGTCTCGGCGGCCGTGGCCTCCTCGGCGGCCGACTCCGCCACGGCCCGGTCGATGCGTCGTTCCTCCTGCCGCTGTTCGATGAACTCGCCCAGTCGCGTTCCCTTCGTTTCCCCGTTGATGTGCTTCGACAACATGGCGTCCTCCTTGAGCGCTCGATTGCACGCGTCCGACGCGATGCACTGTCACCATTCTATGGCCGTGCGTACGGCGTATGGTGGATTGTAGGCCGTTCGGGGCGTGGCGCAACGGGCAACGGGGGTGACTTTGCCTCGTATCCGAGGCGCGTCCGCCGCGTATCCGCCGTGTACGTGGCGTGTACGGAACCGCATAGGATACCACGCGTGTTGCGTTTGTCGGGCCGCTGGGATATATTCGTGAAGTTGTGTGTTCGGCTAAGCGTGTTCGCATGCCCGGCCGAATCGCGAAAAAGACTTGATAGTCAAGGTTAAAGGGAGTCCATCATGGCAGCTCGTTGTGACGTGTGCGGCAAGGGTCCGCAGGTCGGATACACCGTGTCTCACTCGCATATCCGCAACAAGCGCACCTTCCGTCCGAACCTCCAGTCGGTCCGTACCACCGTCGAGGGCGAGAACGTTCGCCTGCGCGTGTGCGTCAAGTGCATCAAGGCCGGCAAGGTCCAGCGCGCGGTTGCGTGAGTGCGCGGATAGCGTCAACGTATCGAAGCCTCCATCGGTTCGCCGATGGGGGCTTTCGTTTTAGCCGCCGCGCGCGTCGTCGTGTGTGGGAGAATGGGACGTTATGAGCATCACCTGGGACACTCCGATCGCCGCGCTATTGGCGAACAAACGCCGCGCGTCCACGCTCAAGTCGTTCGGCATCGTCACCATCGGCGACGCGCTCACCTACTATCCGTTCCGCGTCGCCGACCCGGTGCCGGCGCGCGCGCTCGGCGAGGCGCGCGTCGGCGAGGCGATGGCGTTCGCCGGCACGGTGCGCTCGGCGCGCACGTTCCACGGTTCGCGCAACATGCGTCTCGTCGTCGACGTCGATGACGATGGATTCGCCGCCTCCCGCGGCATGCGCGCATCGGTCGCGCAGTTCGTCTTCTTCTCCGGCAAGAAGGGATATCTCGACTGGATGTCGCGCCGTCTCGCCCCCGGCGCCGTCGTGGTCGCCTCCGGCGTCCCCGGCGAGTATATGGGTCAATTGCAGTTCAACCATCCGCAGGTGATCACCGTCGCGCCGGAACCGTCGTCGCCGATTGCCGGGCGGACGATGACGCCGGACGCGAACGACCCGTGGCGCGCGTTCGCGACGTCGCCCGCCGCGCCCGCCGCGACGGCCATGCCGCGCGCGAACGGCTACGACGCGCCGACCGTCGCCGAGGCGCTGGCGCGCGTCACCCGGCCGCGCCCCGTCTACCATGCGTCCGCGCGACTGTCCAGCGAACGCATCCACGAGACGATCCTGAGTCTCATGTGGGCGCTCGGCGGGCGCGACATGCCCACGCCCGGCACCGACGACATCACCCTGCAATCCCACGACGACGAGGAGCGCTTCGCCGGCACGCTCGCCGATGCCATCCCCGACGTGCTGCCCGAGACCATCCGCGCGGAACGGGGACTCATGCACCGCGCCGAGGCGTTCCGCGCGATCCACGAGCCGAAGACCGTCGCCGACTTCCACAAGGGCATCGCCACCCTGCGCTACGAGGAGGCGTTCGTCTGCCAGACCGCATTGCTTGAGGCGAGGCGCAGCGCGCACAAGTCCGCGGCGCATCCGTGCCCGTTGCCGGACGCGGACGCCGACGCCCCGTCCCTGCGCGACCGGTTCATCGCCTCCCTGCCGTTCATGCTCACGAACGGCCAGCGCGAGGTCATCGACGACATCGCCGCCGACATGACGCGCGACGCCCCGATGCAACGCCTGCTGCAGGGCGAGGTCGGCTCCGGCAAGACCGTGGTCGCGCTCGCCGCCATGCTCCAGGCCGTCGGCGCCGGCTATCAGGCCGTGCTCGTCGCGCCCACGCAGGTGCTCGCCGAACAGCACGTGGCGACCATCACGCGCATGATCGCCGCGATGGACGGCATCGACGGCGACGGTGGCGCTGATGACGGAGGCGCCGGCGACGGTACGGACGCCAGCGACGCCGGTCCGTCCGTGTCGGTGACGCTGCTCACCGGCGGCATGAAGCTCGCGGCGCGGCGCAAGGCGCTCGCCGCCGCCGCGAGCGGCACGCCGGGCATCATCGTCGCCACACACGCCGCCTTCTCGAAGACGTTCCAGGCGCCGAGACTCGCGCTCGTCGTCATCGACGAGCAGCACCGGTTCGGCGTCGAACAGCGCGAATCGCTGAACGCGAAATCGACGGACGGTACCGCGCCACACCTGCTCGTCATGACCGCCACGCCGATCCCGCGCACCGCCGCGATGACCTGGTTCGGCGACCTTGACATCTCGTGGCTCACCGAACTGCCCGGCGGGCGCAAGCCGATCCGCACGATCGTCGTCAACGAGGCGGACGGGCGCACGATGGCGCGCATGTTCGCGCACATCCGCGCGCGCATCGACGCGGGGGAGCGCGCCTACATCGTGTGCGCGCGCATCGACGCGGACTCGGACGACGATGGCGGGGCGCGGCGCGGCGGGCGCGGCTCGCGCGGCGAGGCGGCGGTGCCGGACGGCATCGACGACGCGTATGAGACGCTCGACGAGAACGGCGAGGCGGTCGCGAGGCCGCCGCTGCACTCGGTGGCGGAGATCACGGCGCGGCTCAAGGCGCTGCCGCAGTTCGCCGGCATCCGGTTCGCGACGCTCACCGGGCGCGACAAGGACGACGTGAAGGCCGAAGTCATGGCCGGATTCGCCTCGGGGGAGACGCCGATCCTCGTCTCCACCACCGTGATCGAGGTCGGCGTGGACGTGAAGCAGGCCAGCTGCATCGTGATCTTCGACGCGGACCGCTACGGTCTGTCCCAGCTGCACCAGCTGCGCGGGCGCGTCGGCCGCGGCGGCACGGACAGTTGGGCGTTCCTCGTCTCGCGTGCCGAAACGGGCACGACGGCCGAGGCGCGGCTCGAGGTCATCCATGATTCGCTGGATGGCGCCGAGATCGCGCAGGCCGATTTGGAGTTCCGCGGCGCCGGCGATGTGCTCGGCGACGCGCAGTCCGGCGCGAAATCGAGCCTCAAACTGCTGCGCGTCGTCAAGGACGCGGACCTCATCACCGACGCGCGTGCGCGCGCCGAACGATTGCTCGCCGACGATCCGACGCTCGACGGGCACGCGCAGCTCGCCGGCGCGGTGCTCGACTTCACGCGCGGCAACGAGACCTTCCTCACCTCCAACTGACGCCCGTTTTTCCGCTCCCCTTGTCAGGGGAGCTGGACCGCGCAGCGGGACTGAGGGGTAGTCCGTACCGGCAATGGACGACGTGGCGTACCGCTAAAGTCGATGATCATGCGAGTGATCTCAGGACGATTCAAGGGCGTGGCTCTGGCCACGCCGAAGACCGGCACCAGGCCGACCACCGACCGCACCAAGGAGGCGATCTTCTCGCGTCTCGACGCGTGGGGCGTGCTCGACGAGGCGCGCGTGCTCGACCTGTTCGCCGGCACGGGGGCGCTCGGCATCGAGGCGCTGTCGCGCGGGGCCCACGAGCTGGTGGCCGTGGAGGCGTCGAAGCCGGCGGCCGCGCTCGTCGTGAAGACCATCGCGCAGCTGAAGCGCAACCGGTCATGGTCGTCGGATCTCTCGGCGCGCGTGATCGTGCGCAAGGCGGAGGCGTACGCGGCCTCCGGCGCGGGTGCGGC
Source organism: Bifidobacterium sp. LH_426 (assembly GCF_056356875.1). Taxonomy (NCBI): domain Bacteria; kingdom Bacillati; phylum Actinomycetota; class Actinomycetes; order Bifidobacteriales; family Bifidobacteriaceae; genus Bifidobacterium; species Bifidobacterium sp. LH_426. The sequence goes on along the minus strand of NZ_JBKEVB010000009.1, from coordinate 81,713 downwards.
AGGCGCGTTCGACGTGATTTTCATCGACCCGCCGTACGCGTTCGAGACGGAGGCGTGCGACCGTCTGCTCGCCGACCTCGCGACGAACGGATTCGCGGGGGAGGGGACAGTGATCATGCTGGAGCGTTCCGCGCGGTCCGAGCGGCCGACGCCGCCGGATGGTTGGGAGATCACGGACGACCGCGACTACGGGGAGACCGCGGTGTACTACATCGAGCGGATTGCGGACTGAGAGCCGATCGGGGGCCTCGGGTTCCGGTGCGCCACGCCGGAGATACCTCGAATCGGGATATGCATGTATAGTCATATCTCGAAACGAGATATTGTGTGTGCGGCATGCGCATGTGCGGCCGCATCACGAACGAAAAGGGGAAACCATGTCCTTCGTCACCGCCCTTGAAACCCGCCGCTCCCAGTACGCGCTGACCGATGCCTCGCCAATCAGCGACCAGGAGATCGCCGACCTCGTCAAGAAGGTCGTCGTCGACGTGCCGAGCGCCTTCAACTCCCAGCCGCAGCGCGCCGTCGTCCTGTTCGGCGACGCCAGCAAGAAGCTGTGGGACATCGTCAAGGAGACCCTGCGTAAGGTCGTGAACGACGAGGAGGCCTTCAAGTCCACCGAGGCGAAGATCGACTCCTTCGCCGCCGGCCACGGCACCGTGCTCTTCTACGATGATGAGGACGTCACCAAGCAGCTGCAGGAGAACATCCCGGCCTACGCCGCCAACTTCCCGGGCTTCGCCCGCGACGCCGCCGGCATGCTCCAGCTCGCCGTGTGGACCGCCCTCGCCGAGAAGGGCCTGGGCGCCTCCCTGCAGCACTACAACCCGCTGATCGACGAGGCCGTCGCCGCCGAGTTCGGCCTGCCGAAGAGCTGGAAGCTCCAGGCCCAGATGCCGTTCGGCGTCGTCGCCCAGCCCGCCGGCCCGGTCGAGAAGCAGCCGGCCGACGAGCGCGTCAAGGTCTTCGGCCTGTAAGCTGCCGATTTTGGCCCCCTCGTCAGAGGGGGCCAAATCATATCTACCGCAGTTTGCGGGGGTGGGCGGCGGAGACCTCCCAGCCCAGGGCCATCAGGGTCTTGCGGTCGGCCTTGTCCAAGGACTTGCAGTCCAGCCGTTCGATGAGATCGGGGCGGATCTCGTCGGTGCGCGTCAGCGCCTCGTCGCGGCGGTAGCGGTCCACCTTGCCGTGATCGCCGGAGAGCAGCACGTCCGGCACCTTCAATCCGCGCCATTCCGCCGGCTTCGTATACTGGCGGTGTTCGAGCAGCGCGTTCGCGCCCGTGTATGACTCCTCGACGATGGAATCGGCGTTGCCCATGAATCCCGGAATGAGCCGCGTGATCGCCTCCACCATCACCGAGGTCGCGACCTCGCCGCCGTTGAGCACATAATCGCCGATCGAATACTCGCGCACATCCACGCCGCGCGAACGGTAGTACTCGGGGATGCGCGCGTCATAGCCCTCGTAGCGGCCGCAGCCGAACAGCAGATGATCCGCGTGCGAGAGCTCGGTCGCGTCCTTCTGCGTGAACAGCGGCGCGGACGGGTTCGGGAAGATGAGCACCGGGCGGACCTCGTCGTGAATGGTATCGGCGTCCTCCTGCGGGTCCAGGCCCAGCAGCTCGTCGAGGCATTCGGCCCAGACGGCCGGCTTCATCACCATGCCGGCGCCGCCGCCCACCGGGGTGTCGTCCACCGAATGATGCACGTCATGCGTCCAGTCGCGCAGGTTGTGCGCCGTGATGCTCAGCAGGCCCTTCTCCTGCGCCTTGCCCATCAGGCTCAATCCCATCACGTCGAAATACTCGGGGAACACGCTCACGATATCGATCTTCATAAGCATCCACCCTATCGCAAGGGGTGCGGCCGGCGGCTTTCAGGTGAATATCTCGAATCGTGGTGCGGAACGTGAGATTACGGGGGCTTGCAGCGTGATATCACGAAAAATGATGGCGTCTCCAATCCGTGGGCGGTCTGGGACTGATAACGCGCCATCAGATGATTTGATGACAAACGTTCCCGGGGCTCGAAACGAGGTATTACTCTTGCGCGGTGATGACGCGAGGGGGACGGGTCGTCGATTCCATACCTCTCGTGCGAATCGAATGAGAGGAAAACGCATATGACCAAGAAAACGACCTTCGCCACGCGCGCCGTCTCGGCGCTCGCGGCCGGCGTGGCCGCCCTGCTGCTCGTCGGATGCGGCGCGAGCAACGCGACCACCACCACGTCCACGCCCACGACGGTGGACGGCAAGCTCAACAAGATCGTCGCCACCGGCGACGCCTCGAAGAGCCCCGCCAAGGCCAACGCCCGCAAGGACACGTTCGTCGCCACCATCAGCTCGCCCAGCGGCGTGTTCCTGCCCTACTTCCAGGACAACGGCTGGGACGGCAACGCCACGCAGCCGATCTTCAACTCGCTGGTCCTGACTGACACCGCCGGCAACCCGATCCCCGACCTGGCCGAATCCTGGGAGGTCTCCGACAACGGCCTCGACTACACGTACCACCTGCGCAAGAACCTCAAGTTCTCCGACGGCAGCCCGCTGACCACCAAGGACGTGGCGTTCACGCTCACCCTGCTCAACGACCCGGCCTACTCCGGCAGCGCCGACTTCACCGACATCGGCATCAAGGGCGCCGACGAATACAAGAACGGCAGCGCCGACTCGATCTCCGGCATCAAGATCAAGGACGACCAGACCATCACCATCGAGACCACCAAGGTCAACCCGCTGGCGCTGACCACGCTCGGCGGCCAGGTGCTCTCCAAGGCCTACTACGGCAAGGACTACAAGAAGGGCAAGCTCGACTACCTCAAGGACCTGTACTCCAAGCCGATGGGCGACGGCCCCTACCAGCTCGACAAGTACGTCGACGGCCAGGAGATCCGCTACAACGCGAACCCGTACTACTACGGCGGCAAGCCGAAGATTGCCCACCTGATCTTCAAGGTCACCTCCAAGGACACCGCGCTCGCCAACTTCCAGAACGGCGAGACCGATTTCGACGGCTTCTCCCCGGACCCGGACAACGTCGACCAGCTCAAGTCCTTCGGCTTCGCCTCCGTGCGTGAATCCACCGTGCCCGACATCGGCGAGATCTGGATCAACAACAAGAACGCGATCCTCAAGGACAAGAAGGTGCGTCAGGCCCTCGTCTACGGCCTCGACCGCCAGCAGATCATCGACGTGACCTACAAGGGCTTCGGCCAAGTCGCCAACGTCTACGCCGCGCCCACCCAGTGGTCCTACACCGACAAGGGCGTGAACCCGTACAAGTTCAATGCCGACAAGGCCAAGAAGCTCCTCGACGAGGCCGGCTGGAAGGAAGGCTCCGACGGCATCCGCGTCAAGGACGGCAAGAAGCTCACCATCCACTACCTGACCAGCAAGGACGACGACCAGGTCGTCCCGATCGCCACCGAGAACTACAAGGCCATCGGCGTCGACTTCCAGCCCGAGGTGCTGGACGGCGATACGATCATCCAGCGCTGGACGCAGGGCGGCGACTGGGATCTGGTCGGCGGCTTCCGCACCAACGGCCTCGTCGATCCGGATGACGCGATCAAGGAGTTCTACAGCACCAACCCGAGCGTCAACCTGACCGGCTATGACAACCCCGAGGTCACCAAGCTGGCCAAGGAGGGCATCTCCACCCAGGACAAGGCCAAGCGCAAGGAGATCTACGCGAAGATCTACAAGCTTCTCAACGCCGACGTGCCGACCATCCCGCTGGCCTACCGCCAGTCCGTGAGCGCCTGGAACGCCCGCATCAAGGGCGCCGACAAGTACTCCACCGGCAACAGCGACGTCTCCCAGGTGCTCGCCAAGCTCGAGATCGCCAGCAAGTGACGCGGCCGACGCTCCGGTGACGCTCTGACGCCATCGAACGGTCCCGTGACGCCCCTCGCCGGGCGTCACGGGACCAACCTATGACCCCCGAGACACAAAAGCTTCCCCATGGTTCGATACACACTCAAACGCTTCGGCCAGATGATCGTGATGATGTTCCTCCTCTCGATTCTGGTCTTCTTCCTCTTCGCCCTGATGCCGGGCGACTTCTTCTCCGGCAACCGCAAGCTCACGCCGGCGCGACTCGCCGAGCTGCGCGCCCTGTACGGACTCGACAAGCCGCCGCTGCAGCGCTACTTCATCTGGCTCGGCAACGTGCTCCACGGCGACTTCGGCTGGTCGCTCAAATACAACGAGAAGGTCACCGACCTGCTCAAGACGTACATGTTCAACTCGTTCATCGTCGCGCTCGCCGCGATGGTCGTCGCCTGGACCGTGGCCGTGATCATCAGCGTGTATTCCGCCGCCCACCAGTACTCGACCATCGACAAGATCGTCACGATCGTCGTGTTCGCCTCGATGTCGTTCCCCTCGTTCTTCGTGGGGCTTCTCGCGATCAAGTTCTTCGCCGTGGATCTGCACTGGCTGCCCGTCGGCGGCATGATCGACACCGGCAGCACCAGCACGGGGCTAGCCCATGCGCTCGAGGTCGGACGCCACATGATCCTGCCGGTGCTGCTGCTCGCCTTCTTCTCCGCCGGGTCGCTCACCCGGTACTTCCGTTCCGGGATGCTCACCGCCCTGCGCGCCGACTTCGTCAAATGCGCCCGCGCCCGCGGCATCAAGGAGCATGCCGTCGTGTACCGGCACGCGCTGCGCAACGCGATGCTGCCCGCCATCACGCTGCTCGGCTTCGAGCTGCCGGGACTGTTCTCCGGCGCGATCATCACCGAGCAGATCTTCGCATGGCCCGGCATCGGCCCGATCCAGCTCGAAGCGTTGAACGCCCGCGACTACGAGGTGCTGATGACCTGCACGCTGCTGCTGTCGTTCCTGACGATCCTCGGCAACTTCCTCGCGGACATCGCCTATTCGCTCGCCGACCCGCGCGTCAGGCTCGCGCAGAAGGTGCAGGCGTGAGATGGGGGTGACGACGATGAAGACGACGAAACCGAAGACGGCGAAATCGAAGAAAACCGACCGCACGCTCCCGCTGTGGCGCCGCTACGCGCGCGACCTCGTGCGCATCCGTGCCGCGCAGATCGCGATCGGCATCCTGATCTTCATGCTGGTGTTCAGCTATCTGGGCCCGCTGTTCAGCCCGTACGGTCAGAACCAGCTCGACGTGCGCGTCGCCGAACAGGCGCCGACGCTCGCGCACTGGCTCGGCACCGACGACTACGGCCGCGACGTGCTCACCCGACTCATGTACGCCGGTCGCGTCTCGATGCTCATCGGCATCCTCTCGACCGTCATGTCGATCGTGCTGGGCGCGCTGATCGGCGTGGTCTCCGGCTACTTCGGCGGACTGGTCGACGCGGTCGTCATGCGCGTAGCCGACCTGCTCATGTCCATCCCGAGCCTGCCGCTGCTCATCATCATGGCGGCGTTCCTCTCCGCGTTCAAGGTGCCGGCCGATTCGCGCATCTACGTGGTGATGGTCATGCTGAGCCTCATCGGATGGCCCGGCATCGCCCGCATGCTGCGTGGCGAGGTGCTGTCGCTGCGCGAGGAGCTCTACATGAAGGCCACCGAGGCGCTGGGACTGAGCACCCGGTCCCGCCTGTTCCACCATCTGATGCCGAACGTCTACCCGCTGCTCATCGTGCAGACCACGCTGAGCGTCGCCGGCGGCATCCTGATGGAGTCGACGCTGAGCTTCCTCGGCCTCGGCGTGATGCCGCCGAACGCCTCGTGGGGCAACATGATGGCCGTCGCCTCGAACCTCATGGACTTCCAGAAACGCTGGTGGCTGTGGATTCCGCCGGGATTCGCGGTCTTCATCACCGTGGTCAGCATCAACGTGCTCGGCGACCGCATCCGCGACGTCGTCGACCCCCGCTCGAAGGAGGCGTGAATTGTCGGGCGACAACATCATCGACCGGAACGACCGGAACGACCGGAACCAGCGCGGCGACGGCCCGCTGCTGCGCATCGAGGAGCTGCACGTGTCCTTCCCGCAGGAGGACGGCGGCGTGCGCACGGCCGTCGACGGCGTCACGTTCGACGTGCCGCGCGGCGAGGTGACGTGCATCGTCGGCGAATCCGGCTCCGGCAAATCCGTGACCGCGATGTCGGCGATCAACCTGATCGACCGGCCGGGCCGCATCGACTCCGGCAGCATCGTCTTCGACGGACGGGACGTGCTCGCGATGGACGCCAAATCACTGCAGCGACTGCGCGGCGAAGGCATCTCGATGATCTTCCAGGAGCCGATGCACTCGCTCAACCCGGTGTTCACGATCGGCGACCAGATGGTCGAGACGATCCTGACGCACATGGACGTCACCAAGAAGGAGGCGCGGAGCAAGTCCATCGCATGGCTGGAACGCGTCGGCCTGCCGAACCCGGAACGCATCATGCGGCTGTACCCGTACGAGCTGTCCGGCGGCATGGTGCAGCGCGCGATGATCGCCATCGCATTGAGCTGCGAGCCGAAGCTGCTCATCGCCGACGAGCCGACCACCGCGCTGGACGTGACCATCCAGGCGCAGATCATCGACCTGCTGCTCTCGCTCAAACAGGAGATGGGCCTGACAATCCTGTTCATCACGCATGATTTCGGCGTGGTCGCGGAAGTCGCCGACAAGGTCGTCGTCATGTACGAGGGCCACATCATGGAGCAGGGCGACGTCTACGCGATCTTCGACCATCCGACGCACCCGTACACCAAGGCGCTGCTCGCCACCAGGCCCGTGATCGGCGACCGTCGCCGCCGTCTCGCGACCGTACGCGACATCGCGCCGGAATTCGCCGACCTGTCCGACGGAACGTTCTTCAGCAAACGGTACGGTTTCGACGGCGCGACGGCGGACGGCGGCGCCGCGGACGGGACGTCCGCAGGCCACGCCGGTCCCGCCGCGGCCGCGACGGACGCCGGCAACGCGACGGACACGATGGACGCGCTCGGCGGTCTCGACGACGTCGACCTGTCGGACCGCGACCTCGGCGACCCGAACGCGCCGCTCGTCGAGGTGAGCCATCTCAAAAAGTACTTCCCGATCAAAACCGGATTGTTCAACCGGACGACCGATGTGGTGCGCGGCGTCAACGACGTGAGCCTCACGGTGAACGCCGGCGAGACCGTGGGCCTCGTCGGGGAATCCGGTTCGGGCAAGACCACGCTCGGACAGACGATCCTGCGCCTGCAATCCAAGACCGATGGCGAGGTGCGGTTCCGCGGGCGCGACGTCTTCGCGCTGCCGCCCAAGGAGCTGCGCACGCTGCGCCCGCAGATGCAGTACATCTTCCAGGACCCGTACAGCTCGCTCAACCCGAGGCTGCCGATCGTCGACGCGATCGGCGAGCCGATGGTCGAGCACGGGCTCGCCACGAAGGACGACGTGCGCGACAAGGTCGTGCGGATGCTCGGAATCTGCGGCATGAACGCCGACGCGCTCGACCGCTACCCGCACGAGTTCTCGGGAGGCCAGCGGCAGCGCATCGGCATCGCCCGCGCGATGGCGCTGTGCCCCGATTTCGTCGTGGCCGATGAGCCGGTCGCCTCGCTCGACGTGTCGATCCAGGCGCAGATCATCAACCTGTTCAGCGATCTGAAGGAGATCCGCCGGACGGCGTTCCTGTTCATCTCGCACGACCTGAGCGTCGTCGAGCACCTGTGCGACCGGATCGTCATCATGTATCTGGGCGTCGTGGTGGAAAGCGGCAGCCGCGAGGAACTGTTCAATAACCCGCTGCACCCGTACACCAGGGAGCTGCTCGACGCGATTCCCGTGCCTGACCCGCGTCGCCGCCACGCCGCGACCGGACTGCACGGCGGGCGCGGCGGGCGCGACGGCGATCCGGCGGCGCACCGCCCCTATGCGCAGGCGATCCGCGAGGGACATGTGCCGGCGCTGCACCGGGTCGGCGACGCCGATCACTGGGTCGCGGAAGTGTGAATGCGAGCGAGGCTGCGACCGCGTCCGGTCACAGCCTCGCTTTTCGTCTGGGTGGCTCGGGTGGTTCGAGCTCGCCCGGTCAGAGTCCCGGAATCAGGCCGCCGGGCGGGTCGAGCGTGAGGTAGCCCTCCTCCACGTCGATGTCCGGCACGAGCTCGTCGACGAACGGCACGAGCGCGGTCTTCTCCATGACCGGCGTGCCGTCCTTCGCCGTGCCGACCTGCACCGGTTCGGCGAGCCTGATCTTGAGCAGCGACTGGGCGGGGGAGTCGATCACGTCGACCACCTTGCCGACCACGTGGCCCTCCTCCACGCCGAGGCCGTTGCCTTCGGCCATGCGGGCCTCGAGTCCGATGAGGTCCTTCGGGTACCATTCGTCCGCTTCGAGCATCTCGTCCGGATCGTCGGCCTCGCCGTACAGTTCGGTGCCGTTGAGCGCCTCGGAGGCGTCGCGGTTGTCGCAGCCCTCCAGCTTGATGATCCAGCGCTTCTTGAACGTGCGCGAGGACTCCACCACGTATTCGGTTTCTCCGTCCTTCGAGTAGAGCACGGAACCGGGCTCGAAGCGCCATTCCGGTTCGTCGGTGAACACCTGGACGGTGACCTCGCCCTTCATGCCCTGCGCCCGTCCGATACGACAGACCCTCAGCAGTTCGAGCTGCTGAGGGTCGTCATGCATATTCTGATCTGCCATGCCAAGCAGTGTACCCCATCGAGTACCTAGTCGTCCGTCGGCCTCGCCAGTCGGTTCAGTGGCGCACGTCCATGATGTCGACGCGCACCTTGTGGTCGGACAGCGCCTGGATCACGGTGCGAATCGCGTTGGCGGTGCGACCGGAACGGCCGATGACGCGGCCGATGTCCTCCGGGTTGACGCGCACGCGAAGCAGTTCGCCGCGCGCGTTCTCATGGGACTTGACGGACACGTCGTCCGGGAAATCGACGATGTTCTTGATGAGATGTTCCACTGCCTGTGCGAGCATTCCAATCAGCCTTTCTATGCAGCATTGCCTTCGACCACGGGTCGCTGATTACTCAGCCTACCGCGTCGAAGGCAATGTCGTCGTCAAGTACGCCTTGCGGCGTGGCTCACTCGGCCTCGGCCGGAGCCTCGGCTTCCTCAGCCGGGGCCTCTTCGGCGGCGGCAGCGGCCTCAGCCTCGGCCTTGGCCTTCGCCTCGGCTTCGGACTTGGCGGCCTTGAGCTTCTGGGCCTCGGCCTCGACGGCCTCGACGCGGGCGGCGGCGTCCGGGCCGGCCTCAACGGTCTTCAGGGTGCCCTCGGCACCGTCGAGACCCTTGAACTTCTGCCAGTCGCCGGTGATGTTCAGCAGCTTGTAGACCTGCTCGGTCGGCTGGGCGCCGACGCCGAGCCAGTACTGGGCGCGCTCGGAGTTGATCTTGATCGTGGAAGGCTGGGTGTTCGGATCGTAGGTACCGATCTCCTCGATGGCGCGGCCATCGCGCTTGGTACGGGAATCCATGATGACCACGCGGTAGAACGCGTAGAACTTCTTACCCATGCGCTTCAGACGAATCTTGGTTGCCAAAGTGGCTCTCCTTAAAAATATCAGGGGTGTGTGTTCGGTTCGCATTGTGGGGCGCAGCTCGCCGAGCCCACGTGTTCCTCGCGGCACGGGGTGTAGAGGGCGCCACGCACTCGCGAATAACCGGTTCATTATAGCGCCGTGCCCCGGACTCGCGACACGCCTATGCGCGTGCTTCGGTACGTGCGTCTCTACGCGCGCACCGTGAGGCGGGCGGTCAGCGCGAGATGGTCGGTTTCGGGGATCTCGAACGATGCGACGGCGTCGAAGTCCGCCCCGCGCGTGGCGAGGATGTGGTCGAGTTCGATGCGCGGCCACTTGAGCCAGCGGGGGAACGTGAGGTTCGGTCCCTTCGCCTGGGTGAGGCTCGCGTCGTGGAATCCGGTCTTCAGCAGCGCGCGGAAGCTCGGATGCTCGGTGGAGGAGTTGAGGTCGCCGAGCACGACGGCGATGGCGTGGTCCTCCTGCTTCGCGGCCTTGGCGAGTCCACCGAGACCGATGATGCCCGCCGACCATTCGCGCGGCCCCCTCATCGGCGACTTCGGATGCGCGGACGCGAATGTCACGTCGCGTCCGCCCGCCATCGGCAGGGTGATTGACGGCACGTCGGCCGCCGGGATGGCGATCGCGTCGGATGTGGCGTCGTCCGGTTCGACGCGGGAGAGGATCACGTTGAACCCGCCGTTGTCGGTCTCCTTCGACTCGCCGGACTGGCGGTAGGGGAGCAGATTGGCGATGCCGGCCGCGTCGAGACGCGCGAGCAGGTCGTCGGTCGCCTCCTGCAGCGCGAGCACGTCGACGCCGCGCATGCGCGCCTCGCGCGCGATCGCGGCGGCGTCGGCGCGTCCGTAGCGGCAGTTGAGCGTCATCAGCGTGAGCGACGACGGCGGTTCGGCGGGTGACGTTTCACGCGATGTTCCACGATCGTCGGAATCCGTTTCACGCGACGTTTCACGGGATGCGTCACGCGCCATGGCCTCGGTGCGGCGCTCCCGCCGCGGATGCGGGTCCGTGCCCCAATACGCGATGCGGCGGGTCGAAGCGGACAGGGCGACGCCCAGCAGACAGCACATCGGACCCCACGCGTGGATGATTCCGGCGACCACGGCGCAGGCGACGAGCGGCACCCACAGGAACGGGATCAGGGCGATCATGTACGGGAACGGCATGCGCGCCTCCATGCCCGCGGGCAGCTCGCTGAGCAGCACCCACAGCATGCCGACGATCATCACGCCCCAAAGCAACCAGACCAGCATGAACAGACACCTTTCTTGAGGACAATTAAATAGGCCCCCTCGTCGAGGGGGCTGGCAGCCGTAGGCTGACTGGGGGAGAGACCGACCAAGGATGGACTACCCCTCAGTCGCCTTCGGCGACAGCTCCCCTGACAAGGGGAGCCGAGACGTGGTCTACCGGAGCAGGCCGGCCAGGCCGCCGCCGAGGTTCGGCGGGAGTTCGCCGCCGTTCGCGTCCAGCGCCTGCTGGAGGCCGGCGGGCAGGGCCGGGTTCTGCGGCTTGGCGAACGCGGAGCCGCCCGACTTCTTGCCGGACAGACGGTCACGCAACGCCTTCTCCTCGGCCTCGCGCTTCATCGGATTGCCGGAACGGCCCTTCTTGTTCTTGTTCTTGCCCTTGGCCTTCTTGTTCTTCTTGCCGCCGCCCATCGAACCGCCGAAGCCGGGCACGCCGCCGCCCAGACCGGCCTTGTTCGACATGCGCTTCATCATCTTCGCGGCCTGCTCGAACCGCTGGAGCAGCGCGTTGACGGCGGAGACCGTGTTGCCGGAGCCATAGGCGATGCGGGCGCGGCGGGAGCCGTTGATGATCTTCGGGTTGCGACGCTCCTCGGGCGTCATCGAACGGATGATCGCCTCCGTGCGGTCGATCTCGCGCTCGTCGAACTGCTCGAGCTCCTTGCGATGGGCCGCCATGCCCGGAATCATGCCGAGCAGCGACTTCATCGAACCGAGCTTGCGGACCTGCTGCAGCTGCTCGAGGAAGTCGTCGAGACCGAACTCGCCCTCGGCCATCTTCGCCGCGGCCTCGCGGGCCTGCTTCTCGTCGAACTGCTTCTGCGCCTGCTCGATCAGGGTGAGGATGTCGCCCATGTCGAGGATGCGGGATGCCATGCGGTCCGGGTGGAAGACCTCGAAGTCCTTCAGTCCCTCGCCGTTCGAGGCGAACAGGATCGGCTTGCCGGTCACGGACGCGACCGACAGGGCGGCGCCGCCGCGCGCGTCGCCGTCGAGCTTGGACAGGACCACGCCGGTGAAGTCCACGCCCTCGTCGAACGCCTTCGCGGTGCGCACCGCGTCCTGGCCGATCATCGCGTCGATGACGAACAGGATCTCGTTCGGGTTCACGGCGTCGCGGATGTCGCGCGCCTGCTTCATCAGCTCCTCGTCGACGCCGAGACGACCGGCGGTATCGATGATGACCGTGTCGTACAGCTTCTGCTTGGCGAAGGCGATCGAATCGCGCGCCACCTTCACCGGGTCGCCGGTGGTCTGGCCCGGCGCGGACACCGCGTCGCCGCCGTCTGACTGCACGCCCTTCTCCGGGGCGTACACCGGCACGCCGGCGCGCTCGCCCACCACCTGGAGCTGGGTGACCGCGTTCGGACGCTGCAGGTCGGCCGCGACCAGCAGCGGGGTGTGGCCCGCGTCCTTGAGCCAGTAGCCGAGCTTGCCGGCGAGCGTCGTCTTGCCGGCGCCCTGCAGACCGGCGAGCATGATGATCGTCGGCGGGTTCTTCGCGAAGTTCAGCGGACGGTCCACGCCCGCGCCGAGGATCGCCGTCAGCTCCTCGTTGACGATCTTCACGACCTGCTGCGCCGGGTTCAGCGCGTCGGACACCTCGGTGCCGAGCGCGCGTTCGCGCACATGCGCGGTGAACGGGCGCACCACTTCGAGCGCCACGTCGGCGTCGAGCAGCGCGCGGCGGATCTCGCGGATCGTGCCGTCGATGTCCGTTTCGGAAAGCTTGCCCTTGCTCTTCAGATGCTTGAACGCATTCGAGAGCTTGTCAGTCAAAGAACTAAATGCTGCCATAATGGGCAACAGTCTAGCCGTGGCGGGGGAAAACGAAGGGGCACCTTCCTTGCCTCCCTCTGACGAGGGAGGTGGCCGAGCGAAGCGAGGTCGGAGGGAGAGACCGGTCGACCCCGTTCACAGTCTCTCCCTCAGGCGCGGCATCCGCCTACTTGAGGCTCCAGGTGGAGCCCTGCGGGCCGTCCTCGATGGCGATGCCGGCTCCGGCCAGCGCATCGCGGATCGCGTCCGCCTTCGCGAAGTCCTTCGCCTTGCGGGCCTCGGCGCGTGCGGCCAGCTGCTCGCCGATCAGCTTCTCCAACGCCACATGCTCCGGCGACTCGCCGGCGCCGTCGCCAGCGCCGCCCGCGGCTCCGGCGGACACCCACGGCTCGGCCAGCGGGTCGAGGCCCAGGGTATCGAGCATCGTGCGCACGGCGACGAGCGAGGCGCGCACCTCGGCGCGGGCCTCGTCCGAGTCGGCGTGGTCGGCGAGCTTGGAGAGCAGCGTGTTGCCGGATCGGATCGCCGTGAAGATCGCGGCGGTCGCGCCGGAGACGTTCACGTCGTCGTTCATCGCGGCCGTGAAGTCGGCGGGCAGATCGTCGGCGGAGACGGCCTCGATCTCGTCGCGCGCGGGCTGGCCGCCCAGCGCGACGCCGGCGCGTTCGATGAAGTTCGCGATGCGGTCGTACGCGGCCTGCGCCTCGACGAGCGCCTGATCGGACCACTCCAGCATCGAACGGTACTGGACGGAACCCAGCGCGTAGCGCACTACCCACGCGGAATGTTCGGCGAGCACGCTCGGCACGGACAGGCCGGTGCCGAGGGACTTCGACATCTTCTCGCCCTTCGCGGTGACCCACGCGGAGTGCATCCAGCGGGCGGCCGAATCGTAGCCGGCGGCGCGCGTCTGCGCCATCTCGTTCTCATGGTGGGGGAAACGCAGGTCGAGGCCGCCGCCGTGGATGTCGAATCCGTCCTTCAGGTAGCGGTGGCTCATCGCCGAGCATTCGATATGCCAGCCCGGGCGGCCCACGCCGAACGGGGTGCTCCAGCGGGCGTCCTGAGGATCGGTGTCCTTCGGGGCCTTCCACAGGGCGAAATCACGCGGGTCGTGCTTGTCGGGGGAGGCATCGGCCGGATCGACCGGATTGTACTTGTCGTCGCCGGCGGCGTCGACGGACGGGCCCATGCGGTCGGCCACGGCCGCCGCCTCGTCCACCTCGGCGGTCTGCTTCTGGTGCGTCAGCTCGCCGTAGTGCGGCCACGACGCCACGTCGAAGTACACGTTGCCGGTCGGCTTGCCGTCCGCGTCGGTCACCACGTAGCCGTGGCCGTTCGCGATGATGCGTTCGATCAGGTCGATCATATCGGACATGTGGCCGGTCGCGCGCGGCTCGACCGTCGGCGGCAGCACGCCGAGCGTCTCGTAGGCGTGCGTGAACTCGCGCTCGTAGTAGTAGGCGCGCGCCCACCACTGCTGGCCCGCGGCGGCGGCCTTGTCGAGGATCTTGTCGTCGATGTCCGTGACGTTCCTCACGAACGTGACCTTGTAGCCGAGCTTGAGGAACCACCGACGCACGATGTCGAACGCGACGGCGGCGCGGATGTGGCCGATGTGGGGCGACGACTGCACCGTCGCGCCGCACACGTAGATGCCCACCTCGCCGGGCTTGATCGGCGTGAACACGCTCGTCGTATGCGAGGCGGTGTCGTAGAGCTTGAGGCCCGCGGCGGCCTTGGCGACCTTCACCGGAGTGAACGCGCTCGGCATCACGGAAGTGCTGAAATCATGCGGTTCTTGGCTGTTTCCCATAAGTCAACAGAGTATGTGCGGACGGCGACGGGCGCAACCGGATGGCCGACGCGCCCGTCGTTTACGTGGGTCGTGCCACAATAGGAGACATGACGCCACAAGTGCTTGTTCTGCAACATGTCCCATGGGAGAAGCCCGGCCGCATCGCCACCGCCTTCGACGAGATCGGCCTCGGCTATCAGATCCTCAACGTGGTGGACAAGAAGAAACCCGACCTCCCCTCGTTCGACGAGGTCGCCGGCCTGGTCATCATGGGCGGTCCGATGGGGGCCACCGACTATGACAAGTATCCCGGCCTGAAGGCGGAGGCGAAGCTGACGCGCGCCGCCATCGCCGTGAACAAGCCGGTGCTCGGCGTATGCCTCGGCCACCAGATCATCGCCACCGCGCTCGGTGCGAAACTGCACCGCGGCGAACAGCCGGAGATTGGGTTCGCGCCGATCAAGCGCGTCGACAAGCACGACTACTTCTCCATGTGGGACAAGCAGATCAATGTGCTGCACTGGCACAACGACGTGGTCGGGCTCCCCGAGGGCGCACAGCTGCTCGCCCGCTCGCCCCTCACCAAGGTGCAGGCGTTCCGCGCCGGATCGGCCCTCGGCCTCCAGTTTCATCTCGAGGTGAGCTCCGCCCTGATGGAGGAGTGGCTCGACGAGCCGAGCATGGTCAAGGACCTGAAGGCCGCCGGCGGCTCTAAGTCGAAGCTGCGCGAGGACTTCGCGCAATACAACCCGCTGCTGCACCCGCTCGCCGACCAGGTGTTCACCGGGTTCGCCGCCCGCTGCAACAGCTACGCGCGCCGTCTCGTCCGCGAGGCGAGCGCGAACGCCCCCAAGGACCCGGTCATCTGCTGATTTCCCCCGCCTTTCCATCCCATGGTGCGGTAAACCCCTCATGGTGCGGTGAGCGGGAATGGCGTCATTCCGCCATTATGGAGAAAGTGTGTTGCCGCACCATGGGAGAAAGAGCGCACCATGGGGTGCGGGAGGGGTGCCGTGGGGCGTGAGGGGCGGCGATGCCCGGTGGTGGCGCTAAGTTAGTGGCTTATGCCGACTTACGATATTGGACTGGAACACGTTTCGCTCGCCTTCGCCACCAAGACCATCTTCACCGACGTGACGCAGGGCGTGTTCGAAGGGGACCGCATCGGCATCGTCGGCCGCAACGGCGACGGCAAATCCACGCTGCTCCACCTGTTCCGCGGCACGCAGGAGCCGGATTCCGGCCGCGTGACGAAACGCGGCGGACTCACGTTCGGCATGCTCGACCAGCGCGATCCGCTCGACGACGACGCCACGATCCGCGAGGCCGCGCTGGAGGGGCGCGCCGACTACGAGTGGGCGTCCGACAACACCTCCCGCGAGATCGTCGAGGCGCTGCTCGGCGGCATGAGCCTCGACGCGAAGGTCGGCTCCCTGTCCGGCGGCCAGCGCCGCCGCGCCGACCTCGCCCGACTGCTCCTGAAAGACTGGGACATCCTCGCGCTCGACGAGCCCACCAACCATCTCGACGTCGTCACCATCCACTGGCTCGCCGAACACCTGAAGAACCGCTGGTCGAAGGGCGCCGGCGCGCTGCTGCTCGTCACCCACGACCGCTGGTTCCTCGACGAGGTATGCGAATCGATGTGGGAGGTGCACGACGGTGTCATCGAGCCGTTCGAGGGCGGCTACTCCGCGTACATGCTCCAGCGCGTCGAACGCGACCGTCAGGCCGACGTGCGCGAGACGAAGCGCCGCAACCTCGCGCGCAAGGAGCTCGCCTGGCTGTCGCGCGGCGCCCGCGCCCGCTCCACCAAGCAGAAGTTCCACGTCAAGGCCGCGCGAGAGCTCATCGCCGACGTGCCGCCGATGCGCAACACGCTCGAGCTCAAGCAGATGGCGACCTCGCGCCTCGGCAAGCAGGTCGTCGACCTCGTCGACGTGACGCAGATCTTCGAGAAGACCGACGTCGAAGTCGATCCGGACGCGGCCGCGCTCGCCGAATCCGCCTCCCGTGTGGACGTGGTGGAACCGATGTACGCGGAACCGCAGTTGCACGGCTCGGTCGAGGTGGCCGTGACCGATATGACGGACCCGCGTCTGGTCGACGCCGGCGTGCCCGAGGCGGTCGCCGCCGCCGAGGAGGCGCGCGCGAAGGCCGAGGCGGAGGGCGGCGCCGCGACGTCGGACGACGATCGCGCTGTGCGCCGCAGGAACACCGGCGGCGAGTCCATCGGCGTGGACGCCTCCGCGGCGGGCGCGGACGGCGGCGCGGCCGACGGTTCCGGCGACGGCACGTCCGCCGCGCGCAAGGTGACCGTCTCCGGCCGTGAGATCCTCGACGACGTGACATGGCTCATCGGCCCCGGCGACCGTTTCGGCATCGTCGGCGCGAACGGCGCCGGCAAGTCCACGCTGCTCAAGCTCATCGACGGCACGCTCACGCCGACCGTGGGCCGCGTGAACATCGGCAAGACCGTGCGTTTCGCCGTGCTCTCGCAGCGTCTCGACGAACTGGAGAAGCTCGGCAAGTACAAGATCAAGGAAGTGCTGTCGCGCTACAAGCCGAGCTACATCGTCGACGGCAAGGAGGTCACGCCCGGCCAGCTCATGGAGCGTCTCGGCTTCGAGTCGGCGCAGCTGATGACCCCGATCCGTGACCTGTCCGGCGGTCAGAAGCGCCGTATGCAGCTGCTGCTCATCCTGCTCGACGAGCCGAACGTGCTCATCATGGACGAGCCCGGCAACGATCTCGACACCGACATGCTCGCCGTGATGGAGGACCTGCTCGACACGTGGCCGGGCACGCTCATCGTCGTCTCCCACGACCGCTACCTGCTCGAACGCGTCACCGACCAGCAGTTCGCGCTGATCGGCGGCAAGGTGCGCCATCTGCCCGGCGGCGTGCAGGACTACCTCGACATGGTCGAGAGCCTGAAGAACGGCAAGGGGCTGCCCGAGGACACGCCCGGTTTCGCCGGCACCGGCGGCAAGAGCGGACGGAAGAGCACCTCTTCCTCCCCCTTGCAGGGGGAGGTGTCGCCACGCGACGGAGGGGGTAGCGCCGTCGAGGGAGCCGAGGACGCAGCCGCCGCCCCGAAGCTCACCGGCAAGGCGTTCCACGAGGCTTCGAAGCGCGTGGCCGCCATCGAACGCAAGCTCGCCAAGCTGGAGGAGAGCAAGTCCGAGCTCGAAGCGCAGATGGCCGCGCACGATCCGAGTGATTACGAGGGGCTCAACAAGCTCAACGAGCAATTGCAGGCCGTCACCGACGAATCCGACGCGCTTGAAACCGAATGGATGGAACTCTCCGAACAGCTCGAACAGTAGTCGGGGCGGGCGGTCAGTCTCGGGCGAGCCTCCGCAGAAACTCCGCGGACGTCAATCCCTGGTCGATGGCCGCGTAGGCCAATCCGACGATGCCCGCCCGCGCCTCGTCGTCGCAGGATTCGATGCGCAGCGGCGCGGCGGCAAGCGGCTGCGCGCGGGCCCATACGCGCTCGCGCACACCGCTCATCAGCAGTTCGCCGCAATGGGACAGCTCCCCACCGACCACGATGCACGACGGATTGAGCATGTTGACGCAGGCGGAGACCACATCGCCGATCAGACGTCCCGCCTGACGGACCAGCCGCACCGTCTCGACATCGCCATGCGCGGCGAGATCGACCACGTCCGCCAGTGTGCGCGCCGGTTCGCCGGCATCCTGCAGCGCCTCCAATACGGCCCAGCCGCCCGCGGTGGCCTCCACGCAGCCGAGATTGCCGCATCGGCATGGGCTTTCCGCGCCGGTCGCGCCGAACACGTGGATGTGGCCGATATCGCCTGCGCCGCCGAACGCGCCGTGCATGATCTCGCCGTTCGAGACGATGCCCGCACCCAATCCCATACCCGCGTGGATGTACAGCAGGTCGGCGACCATGCGCTCGCCGTCGGCGGCCATCCGGTGCGCCTTGCACAGGGCGCGCACGTTGGCGTCGTTCTCGACGAACGCCGGCACGTGGTAGCGCGCGGAGAAGTGGTCGCGCAGATTATGGTTCTCCCAGTGGCGCATCACCGGCGCCTGGATGATGTTGCCGGTGGCGGTCTCGACGCGTGTGGTCACGGCGATGGAGCCCGCGCACAGACGATACGGGCCGGTGGCGCCGTCATCGCCGGTGTCGGCCAGCAGCGCGTCCGCCGCCGTCTCGATCAGATCGAGCGCATGCTCCGGTTCGTCCTCGGCGCCGGTCCCGATGGTCCGGACCGCGGTCGGCACGCCGGCGAGATCGCACAGGGCGATCGTGGTGACCGTGGTGGCGATGTCGATGGCGAGGATGACCGCGCATGACGGATCGAACGTGAATCCCTGTGCCGGGCGTCCGCCGGTTCGGCTGGGCATGGAGAGTGGTCGGACGATGCCGATCGATTCCAATTCCTCGATGCGTCTGTTCACGGTCGGACGCGCCCATCCGGTCGCCGCGCCGATCTCGCTGCGCGTCATCGGGCCTCGCGTGCGCAGTTGGGTGAGGAGTTCGACGGCGCCGTCACCGAGTTCGGGTTGTTCCACGGGCTTATTCATATCAGTTAGCATAGCGCATCACTGTATTGACAATATCTTCACAATAATTGCTTCTATTTTGTATAGCACTATACAAAACTATGGTACATTTATGTACTACAAGGAGAGCAATGGAAGGCGGTGAAGCTTCCGGGGCACTCCAAGGCAAACACATGCGGATGCCGCAACCCGCACATTCCACAGGAGGAAACGACGATGACTGTCCATATCGCAGATTTCGAAGAAGCCAAGTCCCGCGTCGCCCAGCTGCTCGCAACCCATGAGCGCGTGATCCTCGGCATCGTGGGCGCGCCGGGCGCCGGCAAGTCCACGCTCGCGCAGCTCCTCGCCGAGGCGTTCGCAGAAGGCGTGCCCGGCGGCGATGCCGAGCCGAAGGACCATTTCGCCGCATGGGTGCCGATGGACGGCTACCATCTGGCCGACGTCGAACTCAGGCGTCTGGGCCGTCTGGAGCGCAAGGGCGCGATTGACACGTTCGACGCGCGTGGCTACCGCTCCCTGCTGCGCCGCATCCACGAGGGCGAGGACGGCGTCATCTACGCCCCGATGTTCGAGCGTGACCTGGAGCAGCCGCTCGCCGGTGCGATTCCCGTGTTCCCGTGGACGCGCCTCGTCGTCACCGAAGGCAACTACCTGCTCGATGAGGCCGACGCGTGGCAGGACGTGCGCGCGGCCATGACCGAGGTCTGGTACGTCGACGTCGACGACGAGCTGCGCCGCGAGCGACTCGTCGAACGCCATATCAGGTTCGGCAAGACTCCGGAGCGGGCGCGCACGTGGGTCATGGAGGTCGACGAGGTCAACGCCCGCCGCATCGCCGCCTGCCGCGACCGCGCCGACGCGACCGTCTCCCTGCCGCCGCTCGACCTGTGAGCGGACGGGGCGGTGTGGTGCGCCGCCGGTGCCCGCGCGCTACCGGCGGCCGTGCTCCCACGGATTGACGAGTGTGACCCCGGTGCCCTCGAAATCCTTGACGTTGCGCGTCGCCACGGCCGCGCCGTGCGCCCGCGCAATCGCCGCGATCATCGCGTCCTGCATGCCTATGGGGTGCCCTGATGCCCGTCGTGTGGCGACGATGGCGGCGTAATATGATGCGGCTGCGGTATCGAAAGGCAGTGTCCGCTGCCGGAAGTTGTCGATGATCGCCGACGTGGTCTGTTTGAGTGTCTCCTTCCTGCGTGATTCCGGCAGCAGGGCGATGCCATACAGCAGCTCGGCGATGGTGATACTTGTGGTGTGAAGGGTCTGAAGGCGTTGTGATATGACCCAATCGCGGACGTTGACGTTCATGGGACTTCTGCTGGTGACTTCGCTGATGACGTTGGTGTCAAGGACGGTGATCATCATCGTCCCCGCAATCGTCATCGTCGTCTCCAAGGCCGAGGTCTACGGAACGTGGCCCGAAATCGTAGGTATTGCGCGGCGGGCACAGCTCCTCGTCCGGTCCGAGGCCTTCGCCATCGAGCAGACGCTGCATTTCCGCCACGAGATCGGCGGAGGTGGTGATGCGGTGCGCCAGATACTCGGTGGTGCAGTCCTCCAGCAGCGAACGCACCTCCGCCTCCATCGAGCGGTTGTTGTCCTTCGCCATCTTCTTCAGCGTGGCCAGACAGTCCGCGGGCACCTTGCGGACTGTGATGGTGCCGGTCGCCTCGCTCGTGCTCATCGTCGCCTCCTCGCCGTTTCGTCATGGCAGCCCCTCGTGCTGTCATGATGCAGTCATATATGCAAGCACAATGCTAGCAGATGAATGCCAAGGAAAAGGGGGTTTGGGAATGTCTCGCGACACTCCCAAACCCCCTATGTCCCCTATGCGTGGGTCACCCAATCGGCGGCAGGCCGATGACTGAACTCAGCGGCCGGTGATCTCCGAGCCGAGGACCTTCTCGCTCAGCGCCTTCGGGCCGCGGGTCACGGCGACCGCGCCGGAGCGGACCAGTTCGATCACGCCGTAATGCTCCAGCAGGCCCAGCAACGCGTCGATCTTGCCTTCTGCACCGGTCGCCTCGATGGTGAGCGACTCCGGGTTCACGTCGACGACGCGCACGCGGAACAGGCGCACGATCTCGAGCACGTCGGAACGGTTGGACTCGTCGGCGGCCACCTTGATGAGCACGAGCTCGCGCTCCACCGTGGTGTTCGGTTCGAGTTCGACGATCTTCAGCACGTGCAGCAGCTTGTTGAGCTGCTTGATGATCTGCTCGAGCGGCACGGCCTCCACGTCGGCCGTGACGGTCACGCGCGAGATGTCCGGGCGCTCGGTGGGGGAGACGGACAGCGAGTTGATGTTGAACGCGCGGCGAGCGAAAAGCCCCGCGATGCGCGCCAGCACGCCCGGTCGGTTCTCGACCAGCACGGACAGCGTATGGCGTTCGGAACCGGGCTTGGAAGCAGGATAGTTCGCGGGCATGTCAGTTCTCCTTTCCATCCGACGCGGCGGCGGTCGCGGTATCGGCGCCGGCGGCGGCCTCGCGGGCCTCCTCGGCGGCGTTCACGTACGCGTCGCCCTCGGTGTCGTCCAGCAGGGGCTTGACGCCCGGCTTGTACGTCACCTCGTCGTTCGACGCGCCGGCGGCGACCATCGGCCACACCATCGCGTCCTTCCACACGCGGAAGTCGATGAGCACCGGACGGTCGTCGATTGCGTTCGCCTTCTCGATGGCCTCGCGGGCCTCCTCCTCGGTGAACACGCGGAACGCGACGCAGCCGTAGGCCTCGGCCAGCTTCACGAAGTCCGGCACCTCGAGCGGCAGCTCGCCGGCGGCAGCCTGCGCGTCGCCCTCGGCGCCGTGCGCCTCGCCGTCGAGCAGGTTCGTCTGCGAGTAGTGGTGGTCGTAGAACAGGGTCTGCCACTGGCGGACCATGCCGTACACGGAGTTGTTGAGCAGCGCGATCTTCACCGGCGTGCGCGCGAAGAACGCGGCCGCCAGCTCCTCGCTGGTCATCTGGAACGAGCCGTCGCCGTCGATGAGCCACACCGGCTTCCTGCCGTCGAACTCGCGGGCCGAGCCCACGGACGCGCCGATCGCGGCCGGCAGGCCGTAGCCCATCGTGCCGAGGCCGCCGGAGGAGATCCACGACTTCGGGTTCTCGAAGTCGATGAACTGGGACGCCCACATCTGGTGCTGGCCCACGCCGGTCACCCAGATCGTGGACGGGGCGGCCATGTCGGAGAGGGTCTTGACGACCCACTGCGGGGCGAGCGAGCCGTCGGTCGGTTCGTCCCACGTCATCGGGTACTGCTTGCGCCAGTAGGCGATGCGGTCCCACCACGGCTTGTGGTTCGGCTTCGGCG
This sequence comes from Bifidobacterium sp. LH_426, assembly GCF_056356875.1. Classification (NCBI taxonomy): domain Bacteria; kingdom Bacillati; phylum Actinomycetota; class Actinomycetes; order Bifidobacteriales; family Bifidobacteriaceae; genus Bifidobacterium; species Bifidobacterium sp. LH_426. The sequence continues at coordinate 59,564 of NZ_JBKEVB010000009.1, read as the reverse complement.
TGATTGCCTGCGCGCGTTCGATCTCCGGGATGAGGTCGTCGAGCACGGTCGCCACGTCGCCGACGATCGGCACGTCCGGCGTGCGGTTCTTGCCGATCTCCGCCGGATCGATGTCGATGTGGATGACGCGCGCGCCGGGCGCGAACGCGTCGAGCTTGCCGGTCACGCGGTCGTCGAAGCGTGCGCCGATCGCGACGAGCAGGTCGCAGCGCTGCACGGCGCCGGTGGCCGCCACCGTGCCGTGCATGCCGAGCATGCCGAGGTTGTGCGGGTCGGAGTCGGGCACGATGCCGCGTGCCGGCAGCGTGGTGACGATCGGGGAGTCGGTGAGTTCCGCGAGACGCTTCACCTGCGCGCCGGCGTTGGAGCGCATCGCGCCGCCGCCGACGTACAGCACCGGGCGGTACGACTGGTTGAACAGCTTCGCCGCGTCGGACAGCACGCGGCCGTGCGCCTTCGTCGTCGGGTTGTAGCCGGGCAGGATCATGCGCTGCGGCCACGAGTAATACATGTCGCCGACCTGCGCGGTCTTCGTGAGGTCCACGACGACCGGGCCGGGGCGGCCGGTGGCGGCCACGTGGAACGCCTCGGCGAGCACGCGCGGGATGTCCTGCGCGCGGGTGACGAGGTACGAGTGCTTGGAGACCGGGTAGGTCATGCCGACGATGTCGGCCTCCTGGAACGCGTCGGTGCCGATCGCGTTGACGCCCACCTGGCCGGTGATGACGACCATCGGCACGGAGTCCATGTTCGCATCGGCGATGGCGGTGACCACGTTCGTGGCACCCGGACCGGACGTGACGATGCACACGCCCACCTTGCCGGTGGCGATCGCGTAGCCTTCCGCGGCGTGGCCGGCGGCCTGCTCGTGGCGCATCAGGATGAACCGGAACTTCAGGTCGTCGTTGATCTGATGGTAGACGGGCAGGATGGCCCCGCCCGGGATGCCGAACACGTCGGTGACGCCGAGATCCTCCAGCGAACGGACCAGCGCCTGCGCGCCGGTCATCTTCTCACCGTCGACGATGGTCTGCTTGTCGCTCACGGGCGTTTTGGGCACGCCGCTGAAAGCCTGCAAAGGCGTGGGTAAAGCCATAATCCCTCTCACACTTCACTTACTGGTCCATGGCCGCCCTTCTCCGGGCGTGTGACCCGAACCGCAGGCGGCCCCGTTGCATGGAAAGCCGGGTCGTGGCCGGCTTTCGCGCGTGTTACCAGTCTATGCGTTCCGTGGATGTTTGCGAGACATGGCCCAATGGGCGGAACGCGCGTCGCCCCGGACGCGTGTGTTCCGCGCGTCCGAGGCGACGGAATCAGTCGGACAGCTTGTGCCAGGCGATCTCCGCCGCGGCCAGCTGCGCCTTGCGCTTGCTGGAGCCGCGCGCGGTGCCGAGCACCGTCTCGTCGTCGCCGAGCGTGACGCGCGCGGTGAACACCTGCGCGTATTCCGGTCCGGAGACGGACATGTGGTAGACGGGCTCCGGTCTGCCGAGCTCGTGCGCCTTCACCGTCAGCGAGGTCTTCCAGTCGAGCGCCGGGCCTTCGGTCGCGACCTCGGCGAGCGTATCGTCGACGAGACGGTGCACGACCTCGCGCGCGCCGTCGATGCCGTGTTCGACGAACGTCGCGCCAATCAGCGATTCGACGATGTCGCACAGGATCGAGCTCTTCGAGGCGCCGCCCTGCGCCGCCTCGCCGCGGCCGAGCAGGATGTACGGCTCGACGTGCAGCTTGGTGCGGGCGATCGCGCTCAGCGCCTCCTCGCTCACCGCCTTGGCCCTCATCTTCGCCAACTGGCCTTCGGTCATGTCCGGGTGGACACGGAAGAGGGTCTCGGTGGCGACGAGTTCGAGCACGGCGTCGCCGAGGAACTCGAGACGCTCGTAGTGCTTGACGCCGGGGTGCTCGTGCGCGAAGGAACGGTGGGTGAGCGCCTGCACGAGCAGGTCGGGGCTGATCGTCGTGCCCAGACGCTCCAGCAGTTCGTTCGCCGCGTCGGACGGGCCGGCGGTGCGGGTGGATGTGGTTTCGGTCATCATATGCTCCTTGATGTCCTTGGGGATTTCGCTGTCCTTCAGGCCGTTTGCGGACGGCCGCATGAAAACGGCCGCATGAAAACGGCCGCATGAAAACGGCGTGCAGCTATGCGAAAGCCCCGCCACCCGTCGATGGCAGGGCTTTCTTCATGCCGTTATTCGTGGCTATGCCGCGATGATCACTTGGCGTGACCGGGGCGGATGGCCTCACGGTAGATGCGGCCGCGGAAGGAACCGCAGCTCGGGCAGGCCATGTGCGGCAGGGCCGGCTCGCCGCAGTTCGGGCAAGTCACGGTCGCCGTAGCGGTCGCCTTCCAGTTCGCGCGACGCGAGTGCGTGTTGGCGCGCGAGGTCTTGTACTTAGGCAGTGCCATTTCAGTATCCTCTGTTTCGTTCGAACATTGAGCTTAAGCGTTCAGTACTGTAACGCACCGCCTGTACAAAGACGGTGCGCACGCCGCCGCGTGTCGTCACTCGCCTTGTCCGTCGGCCTCCAGCTGCGCCTTCAGCGCGGCGAGTCCGGCGAAGCGGATGTCGGTGGTCTCGTGGTGGTGGTCCGGGTGCTCGTTCAGGTCGACGCCGCACTGCGAGCACAGGCCCTTGCAGTCCTCGCGGCACAGCGGCTGCAGCGGCAGCTTCTCGACGAGCGTGTCGCGCAGCAGCGCCTCGAGATCGGCGAACGCTCCGCCCTGGAGCAGCGGGTACGTGTCCTCCGACTCCTCCTCGCCGGCGATGATATCCACCTCGCCCTTGCCGTCGTCGCGGCCGCGGTTCGCGTCGCGCTCGGATTCGTAGGGGAAGAACGCGGTCACGTCCACGCCCCAGTCGCGCCTGATCGGCTTGAGGCAGCGCGTGCACTCGGCGTGCACGGGCGCGGTGACGCGCGCGGTGAGGATGAGGCCGTCGACGATCGAGTCGAACGAGCCGGCGACGTGCACCGGCGCGCCCTCCTCGACGCCGATCACCTCGTCGCCGATGCCGCTCGGCGCGGGGAAGTCGGCGTCGACGGCCTTCGACTGGCCGGCGCGCGACGCGACCTGCGCGACGGAAACGGCCCACGGGGAATCTTCGGGACGGGACATGGTCCAAGCCTTTCTTTCGGTGTGTCTGTGTCTGTTGACGTGTTTGTTGACGTTCGGTCTGTCCGGGAGCATCCGCCGGTCAGCGCGACTCGGGGTAGTCGCTGATGTCGAGGTGCGGCATCTGCTCGCCCGCCGACTTGCGGCGCTCGTAGAGCACGTTGAGCCCGGCGTCCACGTCGCCGCTCATCTTCGCGAGCTGGGATCGCAGCGACTCCATCACCTTCGTCGAGTACTCGTCGGCGCCGCGCGTGAGCCGGTCGGCCTTCGTCTGCGCCGTGTTGAGGATCGTGCGCGCCTTCTGCCGCGCGATCTCGGTGACGTTCTCCTGCCCGGCGAGGAACTGCGCCTGCTCGTTCGCCTCCTTGACGATGTCGGCGGCACGGCTCTGCGCGGAGGCGACGATCGCGTTCGCCTGCGTCTGCGCGCCCTCCAGCCGGCGTTCCGCCTCGCGCATGAGCGCGGAGGCGCGTTCCAGCTGCACCGGGAGCATCTTCTTCAGGTCGCTCAGCTGACCGGCGAACTCGGCGCGGTCGATCTTCACCTGGTCGGGGAAGAAGATGCTGCCCTTCGCCTCCTCCAGCACGGCCTCCAGCCGGTCGATGATGTCGTAGACGGTGGTGAACTCGTCGCGGCTGGCGTCGATGTCGTCGTCATCGTCGTCGCCCTCGCGCAGGTCGGGCAGCGGGAACGGCGACTTGAGCACGCGTTCGTCGTCGCCCGCGTCGCTCCCGTCGCCGGCGGAACCGTCCGCACCGTCGCCGTCCGCCGGAATCGTCGGCGCGGCGACGGTGGCGGAGCCGGGCGCGGCCTGCGTCGCGCCTTCCGGCGGCGCCGGGACGGCCGCCGGAGCGGGTGACGGGACAGGCGACGGCGCGGGAGGCGCGAGCGTGGCCTCGCCTGCCGCGCCCGCATCGGACGGTGCCGGCGGCGCGATCATCGGCTCGAACGTCACGGGTGCGGAGCCGCCGTCGCCCGCCGGCGCGGGCGCGGCAGGCTGCGCCGTGAGGTCCACATAGCCTTCCGGACGCGCCTCGGCGCCGTCCGCGCCCTCCTGGTTGTCGTCTTGCGTTGCATCGGTCATGATGCGTTCCTTTCCTTCGACGCGCTTCCCGCGCGCCCACGATTGTCGGCGGCCGTCGCGTGCGCGGCCGTCACGCCCCGGCGCGTGCCTTGCGCGCGGCCGCCTCCCGCGACAGCGCCTCGGTGAGCATCGGCACCACGCAGTCGGGCACCATGCCGGTCACGTCGCCGCCGTGACGCGCCACGTCCTTGACGATGGAGCTGGAGATGTGCTCGAGCACCGGGTCGGCGGGAAGGAAGACGGTCTCCACGTCGCCGATCTTGCGGTTCACGAGCGCCATGCCGAGTTCCGCCTCGTAGTCGCCGTTCTGCCGCAGTCCCTTCACGATTACGGTGGCACCCACCTGACGACAATAGTCGGTGATGAGGCCGTCCGTGGAGGCGACGACGACGTTCGCGCAGCCGTCTTTGGCGAGGGCGCGGCGGATGATGTCGACACGGGTCTCGGTGGGGAACATCGGCGTCTTCGCCGCGTTCACCGCCACCACCACATGCACTTCCTCGAAGAAGCGCGCACTGCGTTCGATTACGTCAAGATGTCCGGCGGTCACGGGGTCGTACGAGCCGGGGCACACTGCTATGGTCATGGTTCACTAGCCTACCGCGTCGCGCCGCCAGCGTGCGGGAGGGCGCGACGATGCGGATGCGGCGGCGGTGGGCGTGTGCGACGGCGGCGGTTATGCGCGATGACGTCCATGCGCGATGACGGCAACTATGATGGTGGGCAGTATATAAGCCCGACATAAGCCCAAAATGGCCATGCAGGAGGTCGCCATGATGAACGATGATCTGAACGATGACAGGATTCCCGCCGCATTCCTCGACGCGGACACGTCGTCGCCGCTGTCCGACCCGGATGCCGGCACCGGCACCGCGGTGCTTGAACGCCCGGAGGAGAAGGAGGAGACCAGCCGCTCCGACGACGGCGACGCGGACCGTTTCGCGCACTACGTCTCGCGCGACCGCATCGCCGAATCGCAGATGACCGGCCGCCCGGTGGTCGCGCTGTGCGGCAAGGTGTGGGTGCCCAAGCACGACCCGTCCAAGTACCCGGTCTGCCCCGACTGCAAGCGCATCTATGACGAGATGCGCGGCTGGTGAGACGGCCTGGGAATTGAATCGGCCTTCGGCCGATACGATTCATTTGTGGCCTTCCGGCCGCAGTCTCTCCCCCACCCGGCTTCGCCGGGAGCCCCCTCGTCAGAGGGGGCCGGAAAGCCTCCCTCTGACGAGGGAGGTGTCAGCCGAAGGCTGACGGAGGGAGAGAAGTCCGCGGCTGGAAGGCCGCGAAAACATCGTATCGGCCGAAGGCCGATTCCTTTTCCTTGCGGCTATCGCAGCGAGATCTCGTCGATCTTGGCGAGTTCCTCGTCGCTGAACGTGGTGTTCTTGAGCGCGCCGATGTTGTCGAGGATCTGCTGCGGCTTCGAGGCGCCGGCGAGCACGGAGGTGACGACGCCGTCGTGCAGCAGCCAGGCGAGGCTCATCTCGGCGAGCGTCTGGCCGCGGGCGATCGCGATGTCGTTGAGCTCGCGGATTTGCTGGAGGCGTTCCGGGGTGAGCGCGGAGTCCTTGAGGAAGCGCGGGTCGAGGGCGATGCGGCTGTCGGCCGGCACGCCGTCGAGGTAGCGGTTCGTGAGCAGGCCCTGCGCGAGCGGCGAGAAGGTGATGAGTCCCTTGCCGAGGCGCTTGGCCGTGTCTTTGAGTCCGTTCCGCTCGATCGTGCGGTCGAAGATGTTGTAGCGGTTCTGGTTGATGACGAACGGCACGTGCAGTTCGTCAAGGATTGCCGCCGCCTTCTCCATCGTCGGGCCGTCGTAGTTGGACAGGCCGACGTACAGCGCCTTGCCGGAGTTCACGATCTGGGCGAGCGCGCCCATCGTCTCCTCGAGCGGGGTGTCCGGGTCCGGGCGGTGGTGGTAGAAGATGTCCACGTAGTCGAGGCCGAGGCGGGTCAGGGACTGGTCGAGCGAGGCGATGAGGTACTTGCGCGAGCCGTGGTCGCCGTAGGGGCCCGTCCACATCTCGTAGCCGGCCTTCGTGGAGACGATGAGCTCGTCGCGGTGGGCCTTGAAGTACTTGTTCAGCAGCAGCCCGCAGTTCTTCTCGGCCTGGCCGGGTTCGGGGCCGTAGTTGTTGGCCAGGTCGAAGTGCGTGATGCCGTTGTCGAACGCGGTGAACACGAGCTGCTTCATATGCTCGAACGACGTCAGGTCGCCGAAGTTGTGCCAGAATCCGAGCGAGACGGCCGGCAGTTTGAGGCCGGAGGCCCCGCAACGGTTGTAGGTCATGTGGTCGTAGCGGTCTTCGGCCGGCGTGTAGGTGGTGGTCGCTTCCAGCATCGATGCTCCTTGCGTGTGTTTCCGTGAATGTTCCGTGGTTACGCAATCATCGTCGCAATTCAAGTAGACTTGAACGCAAGTCGGCGTCCGCGGCGTGTCGCGCGACGGCGCGGCGCCGCGATGACGCGCGACGGCGAAAACGGAAAGGAACGGGACGACATGGCGACGTACACGATTCGCGAGGTGGCGGAACGCTTCCACATGCAGACCTCCACGCTGAGGTACTACGAGGACCAGGGGCTGCTCACGAACGTGGGGCGTGACGCGGCCGGACGCCGCGAATACGAGGAGTGCCACATCAACCGGCTGCGCGCCATCTGCTGCTTCAAGAACGCGGGCATGACCATCGAGGACCTGAAACGGTTCTTCGCCTACGAACAGGACGAGCCGGCGCATATCGACGAAATCCTCGACCTGCTCGAATCGCGCCGGAAGACGCTCGACGAGCAGCGGCGTGCGCTCGACGAGGCCGCGATGCACGTGCAGCGCAAACTGCACTACTACGGCGACATCAAGCGCGCGCTCGACGCGGGGGAGGGGTTGCCCGACTGGAAGGACTACAAGACCCGCGTCTACACCATCGACTGCTGAGCCGGTCCGGTTCTACAGGACTGAGTCGCCGTTCTACAGAACGGTGATCTCAGTAGCTGAGCCGTGAAACGGACACCCCGGTGGGGTGTCCGTAGGCGAAGTGAGCGATTGCGCTATAGGCAATCGCGAAGGATTCCTACCGAGTCGCGGTTCTACAGAACCGTGATCTCAGTCGGAATCACCGGGTCGCCGCGCATGAGGCTCTGGGCGGCGATGGGAAGTTCGGCGAGGGCCTTCGCGCGGTATTCGTGCGCGTTGACGATCGCGTCGTGGCCCTGCCACTGGTGGTCGATCTCGCCGTGGTCGACGAACGGCACGAGCAGGTCCTTCCACCCTTCCTCCGGCGTGAACGCGGCGAGCTGGTCCTCGGAGCCGGAGACCACGTGCTCCACGTCGGCGAGATTGTACTCGTAGGAGCGGTAGGCGAGCTTCCTGCCCGGCACGGTCGCCTTGTTCTTCGACTTCTTCGCGACCGTCTGCATCGTGCCGTCCGCGCCCTCGCGTTCGGTGAGCTTGTACACCATCGCGCAGGTGGGCGCACCCGAACCGGTGACGAGCATCGTGCCCACGCCGTACGAGTCGACCGGCGCGGTCTGGAGCGCGGCGAGCGCGTACTCGTCGAGGTCGTTGGTGACGGTGATCTTCGTGTTCGTCGCCCCCAGCGCGTCCAGCTGGTTGCGCACGCGCTGCGCCATCAGGGCGAGGTCGCCCGAGTCGATGCGCACGCCGCCGAGCTCCGGTCCGGCCACTTCGACGGCCGTCTTCACGGCCTCCTCGATGTTGTACGTGTCGACGAGCAGCGTCGTGTTCTTGCCGAGCGCGGCGATCTGCGATTCGAACGCCTGACGCTCGTTGTCGTGCACGAGTGTGAAGCAGTGGGCGGCGGTGCCGATCGCCTTGAGCCCGTACATCTGGGCGGCGAGCAGGTTCGCCGTGCCCTTGAATCCGCCGACCACGGCGGCGCGGGCGGCGGCCACGGCCGACCATTCGTTCGTGCGGCGTCCGCCCATGTCCATGCACGGGCGGTCCTTCGCGGCGGAGACCATGCGGGAGGCGGCGGAGGCGACCGCCGAATCGTAGTTGAGGATGGACAGCACGAGCGTCTCCAGCAGCGTGCATTCGCCGAACGTGCCCTCGATCTCCAGGATCGGCGAGTTCGGGAAGAACATCTCGCCTTCGCGGTAGCCCTTGATCGAGCCGGAGAAGTGGAAGTCCTCCAGCCACTTGATGGTCTCGGGGCTCACCACGTGCCGGTCGGCGAGGAAGCGCAGGTCCTCGTCGTCGAGATGGAAGCGCTCGAGCGCGTCGAGGATGCGGCCGGTGCCGGCGACCACGCCGTAGCGGCGGCCGACGGGCAGGTGGCGGGTGAACACCTCGAACACGCACTTGCGGTTCGCGGTGCCGTCCTTGAGGCACGCGTCCAGCATCGTGTACTCGTACATGTCGGTCATCAACGCCGGTGAATAATCCATGTTCTCTCCTTTGCCCGTTGGGGTACCGCTGTTCTCGTTGTTTTCGTTGCCAACCAGCCTACTCGCCGTCGCCCACGGTGCGCCAGTCCCCGCCCAGGTCCCGCCCAGGTCCCCGCCTAGGGCCGCCAACCTCCCATGGTGCGGTAAACGCTCATGGTGCGGTAGGCGATTTTCGTTGGAAAATGGCGGATTCGTGAAACCGCACCATGGGAGATTTACCGCACCATGGGAGTGGGCGGGGTAGGGGTGAAGGAGGCGGGGTGAGGGATGGGCGGGAAAGGACGGCCGCGTACACTGGGGGATATGAGATTCTTCGCGGGATTGTGGCGGCTGGCGATCGCCGGCATGTGCTTCGTCGGCACCTACGAGGCGTGGCATAGGCCCGAATACTGGACATACTTCACGTTCCAGACCGGATTCGCGCTCGGATTCGTGATGCTGTGGGCCGGCGCGGCCACGATCCTGAAGGGCATCCAGCCGCCCGCCTGGCTGAAGGGGTGCCTCACCCTGTACGCGATCGTCACCGCCGTGGTCGCGTTCCTGCTCATGCCGCCCGACGACCCCGCCTACGTGCCGCAGGTGCTCGGATTGATGACGAACACGTGGCTGCACCGCGTCGCGCCGATCATGGCGGTCGTCGACTTCGTGCTCTTCGACCCGCATCGCCGGTTCCAGTGGCACTACATGTTCTCGTGGCTCATCTACTTTCCCGCGTACCTCGCGTTCGTGCTCGTGCGCGCCGCCATGTTCCCCACATCGGGCCCGGCGGCCGGCGGCAGCCCGTACCCGTACGCGTTCATCGACCCGACCGCGCTCGGATGGCCGCAGTTCGGCGTCAACTGCGGCAAACTCGCCCTAGGGTTCCTTGCGTTGAGCCTCATCGTGTTCGTCGTCGACCGCATCCTGCCTGAGCGGCAGCTGCTCGGCTGAAAGCGGACGGTCCTCGGGAGACGAGCCCGTTCCGGCCAAGTGGGGTAGGCTGGGCATCATGGTTGAAATCACAGACATGCTGGGCAATCGCTCCATCACCCGTCAGGACGGACGCAAGGTCGACGAACTGCGTCCCGTGCGCATCACCCGCCACTTCACCGACGCGCCGGAGGGCTCCGTGCTCATCGAATGCGGCAACACGCGCGTCATGTGCACCGCCACGTTCACCCCGGGCGTGCCCCGCTGGCGCAAGGACTCCGGACTCGGCTGGGTGACCGCCGAATACGCGATGCTGCCGCGCGCCACCAAGGAGCGCACCGACCGCGAGTCCGTCAAAGGCAAGATCGGCGGCCGCACGCACGAGATCAGCCGCCTCATCGGCCGCTGCCTGAGGGGCGTCATCGACATGAAGGCGCTCGGCGAGAACCAGATCCAGCTCGACTGCGACGTGCTCCAGGCCGACGGCGGCACGCGCACCGCATCCGTGACCGGCGCGTACGTCGCGCTCGTCGACGCCCTGAACTGGGCGGAACGCAACCACCACATCAAGTCCGCCGACAAGGCGATCAAGGACGTCGTCTCCGCCGTCTCCGTCGGCGTCATCAACGGCACGCCGATGCTCGACCTGCCGTACGTGGAGGACAGTCAGGCCATGACCGACATGAACGTCGCCATGACCGGCCACGGCGAATTCATCGAGCTGCAGGGCACCGCCGAACACCGCCCGTTCACGCGCGCCGAACTCGGCACGCTGCTCGATCTCGCCGAAAAGGGCAACAAGGAGCTGCAGGCCGCCCAGCGCGCCGCGCTCGCCCTCGACTGAGACGATCCGACGAACCGACCAGACCCACCGAACGAAGGAACCAGCATGAAACTCGTGGTAGCCACGCACAACGAAGGCAAACTCGTGGAGATCCGCCGCATTCTCGCCGAGGATCTGGGCGACGACGCGGCGCAGGTGGAGCTCGTCTCCGCCGGCTCGCTGCACCTGCCCGATCCGGTCGAGACCGGCGTCACCTTCCAGGAGAACGCGCTGCTCAAGGCCCGCGATGTGGCCCGCCGCACCGGACTGGCCGCCATCGCCGACGACTCCGGCCTCATCGTCGACGTGATGGGTGCCGCCCCCGGCATCCTCTCCGCGCGCTGGGCCGGCGCGCACGGCCACGACAAGGCCAACAATGCGCTCCTGCTCGCCCAGATCGAGGACATCCCGGACGACAAGCGCACCGCGCGCTTCCGTTGCGCCGCCGCGCTCGTCGTGCCCGGCGACGCGGTGGACGCGACCGGCGGCGACGCCGTGGCCGCCGGGGATGCGGCCGCGCTCGCCGCCCATCACGAGATCGTCTCCGAGACGGTCGAGGTGGGGGAGATGCCCGGACGCATCATCCGCAAGGTCCGCGGCGAGCATGGCTTCGGCTACGACCCGATCTTCGTGCCCGACGACCAGCCGGGACGCACCAGCGACGACCCCGACCATGAGGGCGAGCCGCTGACCAGTGCCGAGATGACGCCGGCCGAGAAGAACGCGATCTCCCACCGCGGCAAGGCGCTGAAGGCGCTCGTGCCGGCCATCGAGGCGCTGCTGCGGTAGCGCGGGGATGCGGCGCGCGACACGCCGGGTTGCGTTTTGCGCGACGGCCCCTATACTTTTTCTCTTGTGCATGGGTAGCGAATGCTTCCCAAGCGCAAAGCCACTTTAGCTCAGTCGGTAGAGCGGCTCACTCGTAATGAGCAGGTCGTCAGTTCGATTCTGACAAGTGGCTCCAGCACCCGGATTCGGTTCGCCGAATCCGGGTTTTTCGTTTCCCCGTCCGTCTTCCGGTGCCGTGCCCCGTTTTCCCAGCCGACTGATAGATTGTCTTCTTGCGCGCGAGTGGCGTAATGGTAGCCGCGCAGGATTTAGGTTCCTGTGTCTTCGGACGTGTGGGTTCGAGTCCCATCTCGCGCACGAAATCCCCGGGCCCCGTCCAATCCGTCGCTCGCACGGCCGCGGGGTGGGGAGGGAACCATGACGGCGATACTCGGCCCGGCCTCGCTGCTGCTCATCATCCTGGCCGGATACCTGTTCAAGCGCTTCGGGCTGTTCGGCGCGAAGGACTACCGCGTCATCCAGACGGCCGAGTTCAACGTCGTGCTGCCGGGCGCCATCGTCTACTCGTTCGCCACGAACCCGCACGACGTGAGCTATCTGTGGATCAGCGTGTTCGCGTTCTTCTGCGCGCTCATCCCGCCCGTCCTCATCTACCTGACCACGCGCCGGCGCAACGTGACCGACCGCGCGTTTCTCATGCTCAACGGCGCCGGCTTCAACCTCGGCTGCTTCTGCTTCCCGGTCGTCACCTCGTTCTGGGGCGCGGGCGCGGTGGTGCCGGCCGCCATGTTCGACATCGGCAACTGCATCATGGTCGCGGCCGGCACGAACGTGATGACCCAGCAGCTGCTGCACATCCAGCCGGGCAAGACGCTCGCCGAACAGCATGCGGGCAGCGCGCCCACTCTGCCGTACGAGAAGCCGAAGGACCGGGACGCGAGGCGACTCGCCCGGCGCGCCTTCGCCAAGAACGTGTTCAAGAGCTTCTTCGGCTCCGTGCCGTTCGACACCTACATGCTGATGATCGTGCTCATGGTCGCGCACGTCCAGATCCCCGGCTGGATCGCGACCGTCATGCAGCCGTTGAGCGGCGCGAACGCGTTCTGCTCGATGTTCATGGTCGGCATGCTCATGGACCTGCCGCGCGACCGCCACGACGTCAAGGAGGTGCTGGCCGTGGTCGCCTGGCGCCTGCCGTTCGCCGTCGTGTTCGCGGCGGTCGCTTGGTTCCTGCTGCCGTTCACTGCGGAGATCCGCGCGGTGCTGGTGATCTGCGTGCTCGCGCCGATCGCGATCTTCTCCACGCTGTTCACCGACAAGGTGCTCGGCAACGCGAAGCTCGCCGGCTTCTCGCTCGCGTTCACCGCGATCATCGCCCTCGTGATGATGGCCGTCGCCCACGCGCTGATGGGTGTGTGACGTCCCGCCGCGTCCTGTCTCCACCTTTCCGTTCACCGCTACGTCGCCGGCGCGTAGCCGCGTGTTCTTTTTGTGTTCTTGTGTCCGCTTTTGTGAGTATTCTGTTGCGTGATACGGAACGGTAGGCGGACCGAGATGCAAGCGGCCCGCACGCCGTCTCCAATCAATGATGAAAGGAATGGAATCCTATGGCCATCAATCCGCCCGTTGACGCCACCACCACCCCGGCGTGGGTCGCCCTGCAGAAGCACTACGACGAGCTTCAGGCCGAGGGCATCAGCCTCAAGAAGTGGTTCGCCGAAGACTCCGACCGTGTCAAGGAGCTGAGCTTCGACGCCGGCGACCTGCACTTCGACCTGTCCAAGAACCTCATCAAGCCGGAGACCCTCCAGCTGTTCGTCCACCTCGCCAAGGAAGTCAAGCTTGACGAGCGCATCAAGGCCATGTACAGCGGCGTCCACATCAACAACACCGAGGACCGCGCCGTCCTGCACACCGCGCTGCGCCGCCCGGTCGAGGACGAGGGCAAGTACATCGTCGACGGCCAGGACACCGTCAAGGACGTGCGCGAGACCCTCGACAAGATCTACGCCTTCGCCGACGACGTGCGTTCCGGCAAGTGGACCGGCGTGACCGGCCGCAAGATCGAGACCGTCGTCAACATCGGCATCGGCGGCTCCGACCTGGGCCCCGTCATGGCGTACGAGGCGCTCAAGCCGTACGCGGACGCCGGCATCTCCGCCCGCTACATCTCCAACATCGACCCGAACGACCTGGCCGAGAAGACCAAGGGCCTCGATCCGGAGACCACCCTGTTCATCATCGTCTCCAAGACCTTCACCACGCTGGAGACCCTGACCAACGCCCGCGAGGCCCGCACCTGGCTGCTCGAGGAGCTGGTCGCCAACGGCGCCATCTCCGACAACGACGAGGCCCAGAAGGCCGAGGCCATCAAGAAGCACTTCGTCGCCGTCTCCACCAACCTGGAGAAGGTCGAGGAGTTCGGCATCGACCCGGCCAACGCGTTCGGCTTCTGGAACTGGGTCGGCGGCCGCTACTCCGTCGACTCCGCCGTCGGCACCTCCCTGGCCGTCGTCTTCGGCCCGGCCCGCTTCGAGGAGTTCCTGCACGGCTTCCACGAGATCGACGAGTACTTCGCCAACACGCCGTTCGAGAAGAACGTCGTCGTGCTGCTCGGCATGCTCAACGTCTGGTACCGCAACTTCTTCAAGGCCGCCTCCCACGCCGTGCTGCCGTACGACCAGTACCTGCACCGCTTCCCGGCCTACCTGCAGCAGCTCACCATGGAGTCCAACGGCAAGTCCGTGCGCTGGGACGGCACCCCCGTCACCACCGAGACCGGCGAGATCTTCTGGGGCGAGCCGGGCACCAACGGCCAGCACGCCTTCTACCAGCTGATCCACCAGGGCACCCAGCTCATCCCGGCCGACTTCATCGCGTTCGTCAACACGCCGAACCCGACCAAGGACGGCGACCAGGACGTGCACGAGCTGTTCCTCGGTAACTACTTCGCGCAGACCAAGGCGCTCGCGTTCGGCAAGACCGCCGACGAGGTGCGCGCCGAGGGCACGCCGGAGGAGATCGTCCCGGCCCGCGTGTTCACCGGCAACCGTCCGACCACCTCCATCTTCGGTGTGGCCCTGACCCCGTTCGCGCTCGGCGAGCTCATCGCCCTGTACGAGCACATCACCTTCGTCGAGGGCACCGTGTGGGGCCTCGACTCCTACGACCAGTGGGGCGTCGAGCTCGGCAAGCAGCTCGCCAAGCAGATCACCCCGGCGATCTCCAAGGACGACGAGGCCCTCGCCGCCCAGGATGCCTCCACGAAGTCCCTGATCGAGTTCTACCGCAAGAACCGCGAGTTCTGATTCCGTGAACCCGATTCCGGCGAAGCCGGGCGGGGACGGGGCCGATGAGACATCGGTCCCGAATCGGAACGCATGATGATGCCCGGCGTCGAAGAGGCGCCGGGCATCATCCGTATACGACGAAAGCGCCATCGGCGCCAAGGAGAGACAGGAGATACATGGTGGCAAGCAATTCGCAGAGGAAACGCAAGGCCGCACGCCGCAATGCGCGGGGCGGCCGCGCCGACGCATCGCAGACGCGCGAACGCCGCGAACGGCCGCGCTCCGGCGCGCCGGAACCGGCACGGCGCGCCGGTGGCGGCCGGGACGGGCGTAACGGTCGGCCCGGCTTCGGCATGACCGTGCACGGCGAGTTCACCGTCGTCATCACCCAGCTCGTCGCCTATGCGCTGTTCTTCGGCATCGTCTATACGCTCGGCGTGCTGACTCCCGGCGGCATCATGGGTTCCGGCATGCTCGCCATGTCCGCCACGATGCTGCTCATCGTCGGCTGGCCGTTCGGCGGCGACGATTCGCAGGCCGTGTTCGGGCGCGCCGTGGCCGCCGCCACGTTCGTGGTCTCCGCGATCGTCGTGCTGCCCAGCGAGTTCTACACGGACGTGACCTACATCCGTTGGGCCGCGTATCTGGCGATCGCAGCCGCGCTCGTCGTCGCCGCGTCGTTCCTGTGGAACAACCTCCAGCGGGGCAAGGGCAGGGACGACGGCTACACGCGCGTCGGCATCACCGCCGGGTTCACCACGCTGTGCGGTGCCTCGTGGATTTTCCTGCCCGCCATGTACTCGGACATGTCGAAGCCCGAGGCCGCGTCCTCCGTCGGATGGACGGTGTTCATCGTGCTCGTCGTGGCGGCCGTCGTGCTGCTGCGCGTCTCCACGAAACGCTGGAACGCGCTGGAGAAGCCGGGTGCGTACTCGTGGCTCGGCATGGGCATGGTGCCGGTCATGTGGTTCGGACTGGCCGTGTTCCTCGCCTCCTGCGCCACCAACTGGCTGCTGTGAGCGCCGGGCGTCCGGCCGGTCGGAGCCTTCCGATTCCACGATGCGGTCGTTCCGCCGCATCGTAACACGACTTTCATAGAGTGCCTCTTGTCATCGCGGATCGCGTCCACATACGTGGGGCGGTCCGCTTGTGCGTTATGCACGGATTGGAAGAGAGGAAAGTCATGCAGCACTTTGCGCTGACCAGGAAGTTCGCGACCGCATGCGCCGCGTTCGCCATGGCGCTGTCGTGCGGCGCCATGGGCGTCGCCTCCACGGCGCACGCCGCCGACGCGACCCCGGTGTACTCGCCGGTCGAGCAGTCCGATGCGGCCCGCAACTACGCGGTGAACCTGCCCGAAGGCTCCGGCGAGGCCCAGATCAAGGCCGCCGTCGCCGAGGCGGAGGGTATGGGCGACGTCGTGGCGCTGGCCCAGTACCCGCAGTTCGGCACGTTCTTCGTGCAGGCCAAGTCGAAGAGCTTCGCCAAGGATTATGCCGAGAAGGCCACCGCCGACGGCATCGCCATCGACTCGGTCGGCACCACCCGCCAGGCGCGGGTGACCGGCAACGAGGACGTGGTCGACAAGGGCGCCGCCAAGGATGGCGCGAGCACGTTCTCGCTGAACCGCATGGACGCGAACAGCCAGTTCGCCAAGGAGGAGTCGCTGCAGAACGACCCGTACACCACCGCCGACAAGGCATGGGGCGTGCTTGCGCTCGGCGCGGACAAGGCCAACGAGACGCTGAAGGCCAAGGGCGTCTCGCTCGCGCCCGTGACCGTCGGCGTCATCGACTCCGGCGTCGACTACCGCCATGCCGACTTCAAGAACACCGACGGCACCAGCCAGATCGATGATTCGCTCTCCGTGGACTGCTCCACGAACGGCATCGCCACGCAGGCGACCAAGGCGAACGGCGACAAGCCGTGGATGCCGACCGCCAGCTCGCACGGCACGCACGTGGCCGGCACCATCGCGGCCGCCTCCAACGGCATCGGCGTCGACGGCGTCGTCCCGACCGTCAAGATCGCGGCCATCAAGGCCATGAACGACGGCGGCTTCCTGTACCCGGAGTACGTGACCTGCGGCTTCGCCTGGTCCGCGGACAAGGGCATCGACGTGACGAACAACAGCTACTACTCCGATCCGTGGGAGTACTGGGTGCCGTCCGATCCGACGCAGACCGCCGGCTACGAGGCCGTGCGCCGCGCCGTCGCCTACGCCACGTCCAAGGGTGTGACCAACGTCGCCGCCGCCGGCAACTCCGACCAGAACCTCGACGACCCGTCCCCCGACAACGGCAGCCCGAACGACGTCGAAGGCGATCCGGACGGCAAGACCATCATCAAGAACCGTGACGTGAAGAACGGCGTCGACATCCCGGCGTCCCTGCCCGGCGTCGTGACCGTCTCCGCGGTCGGCGAGACCGATTGGGGCAAGCTCGGCAGCTACTCGCGCGCCTCCTTCTCCAACTACGGCAAGAACAGCATCGACGTGGCCGCTCCGGGCGTGAATATTGCCTCGACCGTCGACCCCGATCTCGACAAGGCCAACTACGCCTACTACAGCGGCACCTCGATGGCGTCCCCGCACGCGGCCGGCGTCGCCGCCCTCATCAAGGGCGTCCACCCCGACTACACGCCCGCCCAGGTGCTCGACCTCATGAAGAAGCAGGCCAAGGAGAACTACGGCCAGCTCGCCGACCCGTCCGCGGACGCCGGCAAGGAGTACCGCGGCGCCGGACTGGTGAACGCGCTCTCCGTCGTCACCGAGGACCAGCCGGAGCCGAACGTCTCCGACTCCTCCGTGGAATACTCCACCGACGGCGGCACGACGTGGAACCCGCTCGAGAACGCGACCGTCAAGGGCAAGGCCACCATCCGCGCCACCGCCACCGGCGCCGTGCAGGCCTTGAAGATCGAGACCGCCGGACAGTCCAAGACTGTGACCGCCGAGAAGAAGACCTACGGCAACACGCTGACCGCCAGCGTGGACGTCGACTTCGGCACCGTGGCCGCGAAGGCCAGGTCCGCTTCGACGGACGGACAGGCCGTCACCGTCACGGTGACCGATCTCGACGGCAAGACCACATCGCCGCTGTCCGTGTCCTACTCCTCCGCCCCGGCGGATGCCGAACCGGAACCCGAGCCGACCCCGAACCCCGGCACCGGCAGTGGTTCCGACATCACCGGACAGTCCGGAGCGACGTCCGGGAACGGCGCGGCCGACTCCGGCAAGGGCGAGACGAACGCCTCCGCCGCCAAGCCGACGCTGTCGAGCACCGGCAGCACGGTCGCCGGCATCGCCGGCGTCGCGCTCCTGCTCGCGGCCGTCGCGACCGCGCTCGCCGTGCGCCGCAAGCGCGCGTGAGATGCGTATGACCGCGGACCGGTCATACGCGACAAGGCGTAGGCCATGAACCCGATGCCCGACATCCCCACGGATGCCGGGCATCGTTCTTTTGCCGGGGTGAGGGAACGAGTTCACGCGGACGAAGTATCCTTGGAAACGGGAAACCGACCGTCCGGCAGCAAGGAGGCACCACATGACGGAGACGACGCCCAGAACACCCGGAACCTACGAGACCGACTATCCGATGGCGGCCAAAGTCTACTTCACGCGCGACATCAGCCCGGCCGGGCTGATGCGCGTCTACGAGGCGCTCGGCGCGAAACCGCAGGGCAAGGTGGCCGTCAAACTCAGCTCCGGCGAAGGAGGCAACACGCACTACCTGCAGCCGGCGCTCATCAAGGACCTCGTGCAGCGGCTCGACGGCACCATCGTCGAATGCAACACCGCGTACGCGGGCACCCGCGACACCACCGAACACCATTGGAAGACCATCAAAGAGCACGGATTCCTCGACATCGCCCCCTGCGACATCCAGGACGAGGACGGCGAGATCGAAATCCCCGTGGAAGGCGGCAGGCGCATCACCGCCGACATCGTCGGCTCCCACTTCCCGAACTACGACTACTACGCCGTGCTCTCGCACTTCAAAGGCCACATGATGGGCGGCTTCGGCGGCGCGCTCAAGAACATCTCCATCGGCATGGCCTCCTCGCGAGGCAAGAAACGCCTCCACTCCGGGCAGGACGAGATTCTCGCCAACCCGTTCAGCGGCGACCAGGACGCGTTCCTCGAGGCGATGGCCGAAGCCGCCACCGCCGTGTTCAACACGCTCAAAGGCGAGATGTGCTTCATCAACGTGATGAACAACCTGTCCGTCGACTGCGACTGCGACGGCAATCCGCACGCGCCCGTCATGGCGGACATCGGCATCTGCGCCTCGCTCGACCCGGTCGCCGTCGACCAGGCGTGCGTCGACATGGTGTACGTCTCGCACGACAACAAGGAGCCGCTGATCGAGCGCATCGAATCGCGCCACGGCATCCACACCATCGAACACGCCGTCGAAATGGGCCTCGGCAGCCGCGAATACCAGCTCATCGACCTCGATTTGCGCTGAATCGAAAGGAAATCCATCATGCGACCACAATCCACCGCTTCGGCCCGCGCCGCCGCGCTGCCATCCATCAAGTTTCAATCCGTCGCCACATTGCTCGCCGTCGTGGCCGCCGTCGCCCTGCCGCAGGTCTTCCACCTCGCTGGTGCGGCGATGGGGCTCGGCGCGATGATCGGCCAGACCCTGCTGCCGATGCACCTGCCTGTGCTGCTCGTGGGGCTGCTCGCCGGTCCGTTCGCCGGCCTCGTCACCGGAGCGCTCGCCCCGATCGTGAGCTTCCTCCTTACCGGCATGCCGATGGCTCCGATGGTGCCGTTCATGGTCATCGAACTCGCCTCCTACGGCCTGATCGCCGGTCTTCTGCGCGGCGTGCGCGTCCCCGAAGCCGTCCCCTTGCCGCTCGGCTGGCTGGCGAAGCTCGTCGCCGCCCAGATCGGCGGACGACTGGTCGACGCGCTCGCAATCGCCGTGGCCGTCTTCCTGCTCGGCAACGCGCAGATGTCGGTCGCGAGCATATGGGCCGCCGTCGGCACGGGCCTGCCCGGCCTCGTGCTCCAATGGGTGCTCATCCCGCTGGTCATGTTCGCCGTGGATCGTCATCGTGACTGACGATCGTCTTCGCGCCCGCGCCGATCTGCTCGCCGATGGCGCGCTCGGCTGTGTGGCCTGCCGCACGGACGCCGCCGGCCGCACCGAAACGCTGACCGGCACGGGCCGTGGCGTGCGCCCGTTGCTCATATGGCTCGACGAAGGCCGCAGCCTCGCAGGCTTCTGCGCCGCCGACCGTGTGGTGGGCAAGGGCGCCGCCCTGCTCTACGCTCGCCTTGGAGTCAAAGCCGTATGGGCGTGCACGATGAGCGAAGCCGGACTCGCCGCCCTGCGCGCCCACGGCATCGAAGCCGCCTACGGCGCGCTGGTCCCCGTCATCCTCAACCGCGGGCGAGACGGCATGTGCCCCATCGAGCAATCGGTCGAGCACATCGACGACCCGACCGCCGCCGAACCCGCCATCCGAGCCGCCGTTGCCCGCCTCATGCGCAAGTGATGTATGCCAGTTGGTATACACTGATCATTGAAGTTGTGAAAGTCGTCGCATCACGATAGAGTATTTGCTGCTGGCAGTCGGCTCGACCAAAGTAAACCGCCAGCAGCAAACAATAAATATCCAATTATAGATTTTGGAGAAAGGAGTGGAATAATGGAACAACAGTTCATTATCTCACTCATTCTGCTCCTCATCTTGTTTTGCCTTAGCGGCGTGAAAACAAGGTGCGAAGCAACAATATCATACAGGGGTGCGCGTAAGGCGAAATGCTATCACGTTCATATGAAGCTCGCTGTTGATGTGGAATGTGCCGGAATCTCCGACCGTCGTATCTCTGCAGTTGCTCGCTGCATCTCTGCATTGTCGCTCCTCATGGGGCGTGGATTGAAATAATGATCAGATCTATGGGGTCTGTAATATAAAATAAAAGGGCATGTGTCTCCTTATCCGGAGATGCATGCCCTCTCGTTCTGCCTTTCTCCTTATCGGTATGTGCCGTGCTTTGTGTTATGGCTTGACTGGGACCCTGTTCTGGCAGCGCTGCGTCGTGTGCTGATCATGCGATGTTCGTATGCGTCGTGTCGGGTTCTCGGGTCTCGCGATGTGCAGCAGTGTCCGTAGTCTGCAGTAGATTTAAAGATTGCTGTGTCGTGGCGGGGGTCGCCGCATAAACCCCTGTCGCATGAGGTCCAGCCGGGCCGCCCTCGGGCGCGATTTCCGGCGGATCGGCACCCCTCGCAGGCAGACCTGCGGGGAAGGAACATCGGTGCGTGCACCGAAGCCGGGAGACGGATACGTCCCCGGAGCCCGCGAGAGAACCGCGGGTCGTGCGCGCGCCCCGTCCGGTGGCCGATATGCGGCGGCACCTAAGGAACAATCATGGTCAACGCCATCGAGGCTTTCGACGCCAAGCACATGAAGCCGGCCGAGGAGATCCCGACCTTCCGTCCCGGCGACACCGTCGACGTGAACGTGAAGATCAAGGAAGGCAACAACTCCCGTATCCAGACCTTCACCGGCGTGGTGATCGCCCGCCAGGGCGCCGGCGTGCGCGAGACCTTCGTGGTCCGCAAGATCAGCTTCGGCACCGGTGTGGAGCGTCGCTTCCCGCTGCACTCCCCGTCCATCGACTCCATCAAGGTCGTGCGTCTGGGCCGCGTCCGTCGCGCCAAGCTGTACTACCTGCGCGCGCTGCGCGGCAAGGCCGCTCGTATCGTCGAGCGTCGCGCCAAGTGAGCAGCCTGAGTCGCTGACTCGCTCGAAGCGTAGAACGGTCCGGAACCTCCGCGGTTCCGGACCGTTTCGTATTTCCGGCTCCCGCATCCCCGTGCGTGTTCGGTGCACGTCACGCCCGCGGCGTGCGTGTGGGCATGCGCCCGATTACGATGAGTGGAGTTTTCGCGGGGAACAGGAGGGCACATGCCATACGACAACGATGAGCGCGACCGTCACACCGTCCTGGTGGCCGACCACGGCGTCGATCCGGCCGTCATGCCGGAGACGCCGGAATCGTCGGCATCGCCCGCACGGGCCACGGCCGCGACGCCGGCGGACCCGAAGCGGACCCGTCGCGACGACCGCTTCTCCTGGCGCGACACACTCATCTGGTGCGGCATCCCGATCCTCGTCGTGATCCTCATCCGCGTGTTCCTCGTCGGCTTCTACGAGATCCCCACCCGGTCGATGGAAAGCACCATCGAACCCGGCGACCGCGTCATCACCTTCAAGCCCGCACCGAAGACGGTCGGCCTGAAGCGCGGCGACGTGGTCGTCTTCCACGATCCGGCCGGCTGGCTCGCCAACGAGCAGACCACGAGCCCGCTCGCCGGCGACTATCTCATCAAGCGCGTCATCGGTCTTCCCGGCGACACCGTCACCTGCGAGGGCGCCGGCCAGCCGATCAAGGTGAACGGCGTCGCCATCACCGAGACCGCGTATCTCAAGGACGGCGTGCAGCCGAGCGCCTTCCCGTTCAGCGTGACCGTCACCGCCGGACATGTCTTCGTCATGGGCGACAACCGCGCCAACTCCGCCGACTCCCGCTACCATCAGGACGACGGCGACCACGGTCTCGTCCCCATCGCCGACGTGGTCGGCGTGGGCCTGTGCCGCTATTGGCCGCTGAGCCGTCTCGGCTCGCTCGACGCGCACCACGAGGTGTTCGCCGACGTGCCGGACGCGAGCGTCTCGGCCACGTCGGATACGTCCGGCACGACCGCCGGTACGTCCGGCGTCACGTCCGAGTCGAGCGTGACGACCATCGACCCGAAGCACGCGAATGACGGTCTGGGCAACTGATGATCACGCCGACGCTCGACCTCGAACGTGAGCTCGCCTCCCGCGGATTCGACCTCATCGCCGGCTTCGACGAGGTGGGACGCGGTGCGCTCGCCGGCCCGGCGATGGTCGGCTGCGCCATCATCCGCGCGCGCGATCTGATGGGGAAGACGGCGGACGGCGGCGATGTCGCCGGAACCGGCGATGTCTCCGGCGACGGCTCCAGCGACGGCTCCGGCCTCGCCGTGCCCGCCGGCGTCGCCGACTCCAAGCTGCTCACCGAACGCCGCCGCGAGGCCATCTACGACGAGCTCACCGGCTGGGCCGCCGCGTGGGCGGTCGGCGCGGCGAGCAACGCGGAGATCGACGAGTGGGGCATCGGCCACGCACTCGGCATAGCCGCGTTGCGCGCGCTCGCCGAGGCGGAATCGAAGCTGGGACTCGGCGCGCCGGGCGCCGCGGGGGAGCGGCGCGTGCGCGTCGGCGCGATCCTCGACGGTCCGTACGACTACATCACCAAGGCGCTCGACACGTTCGACGCGCCCGACGTGCCCGTGCCCGCCGACGTGACGACCAAGGTGAAGGGCGATCGTTCCTGCGCGACCGTTGCGACGGCCGCCGTCATCGCGAAGGTGACGCGAGACCGGCTCATGGAGCGTCTCGCCGAACGCCCGGAATACGCGGCGTACCAGTGGGGGAGCAATAAGGGCTACGGCACGGCGGCGCACAAGGCCGCCATCGCCGCGCAGGGCCCGTGCGACCTGCACCGCGTCTCCTGGAAGCTCGTGTGACCGGCGTGCGACACATGCGACACGCGCGACACGGGAAAACCGGCGTGTGAACGTTCACGTGTCGCGGTGGTTTTCGCGCTACACTGCGTAAGTCAGTGCAGTGCCGCGCGAAAGGAGAAGAGGTTATGTCTGCTCGCCGCGCCAACAAAAGGCCATCGATGTTCGAGGTGGCGAAACTCGCGGGAGTGAGTCACCAGACCGTCTCCCGCGTCATCAACAACTCCCCGGACGTCTCCGACGCCACGCGTGCGCGCGTCAAGGCGGCGATCCGCGAGCTCGGGTACCGTCCCTCCAACTCGGCGCGCGCCCTGGCCTCCAGCCGGTCGCGCACCATCGGCCTCATCGCCGGCGGCCTTAAGTTCTTCGGTCCGATCTCCGCGATCTCGTCCATTGAGTCGATCGCGCGCGGGCACGGCCTGTTCATGAGCGTGATGATGGTGCACGAGGCGCTGTGCACGCAGGCCGAGTTCGACGACCTCATCGACACGTTCAACGAGCAGAACGTCGACGCGTTCATCTTCCTGACCCCCACCGACGTGATGCTTGACGTCGCCTGCCGCGCGCGCGTCAGCCAGCCGCGCGTCATCGTCACCTCGACGCACGGCGGCATGAGCATGCGCGAGGCGCGTTCGCTGATCCCCGCCGAGGATCTGGAGCGCACGTCGTTCGTCGGCATCGACCAGTGGGGCGCGATGGCCGACGTGATGCGCCTGGTCAAGTCCGCGGGGCATCGTCGCGTCCTCTATCTCGCGGGTCCCCACGACTGGCGTGACGCGGCGACGCGACTGGCCGCGTGGGAGACGCTGTCCGGCGCGGAGTCGATCCAGACTCAGGTGATGCGTTGCGAGACGTGGGATTCCGGCGAGGCGTACGCGAAGATGAACCGTCTCATCGACACGGCCGGCGTGACCGGCGCGAAGCTGCCGACCGTGGTCGTCGCCGCGAACGACGCGCAGGCGGTGGGCGTGGCGCGCGCGATCCAGGAGCATGGCCTGCGCATCCCGCAGGACGTGAGCCTCGTCGGCTTCGACGATATGACCGGCATGGACAACCTCTTCCCGCCGCTGACGACCGTGCGCCCCGACTTCGAGGGACTCGGCACGGCCGCCATGCGCGAGGTGCTGCGTCTGCTCGGCGAAGGCCAGGAGCCCTCGCTGCCGAACTCGCAGCATGGCGTGGGCCTGGTGCCGGCCGCGGTGCGCGACCGCATCTCGCTCGGACCGGTGCCTCGCGTGTAGGGGGTATCAGACGTGTCGATGACCTGTTATCAAACCGTTATCTTTCATGGCACGTCGGGGTTGTGATACGGCCTGAAGGCCGTTACAATGAATACGGAAATTGTGAGCGTTAACGGCCACCCAAGGAAGGGGTGCGGTAAGCGCCCAAGGAACGACGATCGGGCGGTGCTGGCCGGCCGGTCAGAAGGAGTCCACAGAATGGCAGCAACGAACGCCTCCGAGCAGGTCGCCACGATCGCGGAGAAGATTCGCGCCGGCAAGACCTCGCTGGGCATCGAATTCGGTTCCACGCGCATCAAGGCGGTCCTGATCGACGACGAATACAAGACCATCGCCTCCGGTGACTACGGCTGGGCCTCCCATCTGGAGGACGGCCTGTGGAGCTACTCCAAGGAGGAGATCTGGAAGGGCCTGCAGACCGCCTACGCCTCGATGGCCAACGACGTGAAGACCGCCTACGGCGAGACCCTCACCCACATCGGCCACATCGGCTTCTCCGCCATGATGCACGGCTACCTCGCCTTCGACAAGGACGGCGAACTGCTCGTGCCGTTCCGCACCTGGCAGAACACCAACACCTCCGAGGCCCACAAGAAGCTCTCCGAGCTGTTCCAGTACAACATCCCCGAGCGCTGGTCCATCGCCCACCTCTACCAGGCCGTGCTCAACAAGGAGGAGCACGTCTCCAAGGTCGCGTACTTCACCACGCTCGCCGGCTACGTCCACTGGAAGCTCACCGGCAAGAAGGTCCTCGGTGTCGGCGACGCCTCCGGCATGTTCCCGATCGACCCGACCACCCACGACTACGAGACCGAGTTCATCGAGAAGTTCAACGCGCTGCCCGAAGTCGCCGCCCAGCCGTGGAAGCTCACCGACCTCCTGCCGAAGCCGCTCGTCGCCGGTACCCCGGCCGGCGAGCTCACCGCCGAAGGCGCCAAGCTGCTCGACCCGTCCGGCGCCCTCGAGCCCGGCGTCGTGCTCGCCCCGCCGGAAGGCGACGCCGGCACCGGCATGGTCGCCACCAACTCCGTGCGCGTGCGCACCGGCAACGTCTCCGCCGGCACCTCCATCTTCGCGATGGTCGTGCTCGAACACAAGCTCAAGGCCCTCCACCCGGAAGTCGACCTCGTCACCACCCCGGCCGGCGACCTCGCGGGCATGAGCCACGCCAACAACTTCACCTCCGACCTCAACGCGTGGGTCGGCCTGTTCGGCCAGTTCGCCAAGGCCATCGGCAACCCGGTCGACGCCGGCACCCTGTACGGCACGCTGTTCCGCGCCGCCATCGCCGACGACGTCGACGCCAACTGTGGAGGCCTGCTCAACTACCCGTTCCGCTCCGGCGAATTCCTCGCCGGCCTGCCGGAAGGCCGCCCGCTGTTCGCCCGCAGCCCCGAGGCCAACATGACCCTCGGCAACTTCATGCGCGCCCAGCTGTTCTCCGCGTTCTCCCCGGTCAAGATCGGCATGGACGTCATGACCAAGCAGGAGCACGTCCAGATCGACTCCCTCGTCGGCCACGGCGGCATCTTCACCACCCCGAAGGTGGCCCAGAAGATCCTCGCCGCCGCGTTCAACACGCCGATCAAGGTCATGTCCACCGCGGCCGAAGGCGGCGCTTGGGGTATGGCCGTGCTCGCCGACTACCTGTGGCACACCGACGAGGCGCACGACAACCTCGCCGACTACCTCGACGGCTGCGTCTTCAAGGACGCCCAGTCCACCACCGAGGCGCCCTATGCGGGCGACGTCGTCGGCTTCGAGGACTTCTTCGAGCGCTTCAGCAAGGGCCTGCCCATCGAGCACACCGCCATCGAGAGCATCGACCTCGAGGACAAGTAACCCCATAACCCCCATATATCCATGAGACTTCGGCTCCCTCTCCGGAGGGAGCCCATAGACGTCAGAACAAACGAAAGGAAACCAACAATGGCAACTCTGGCTGATTACGGTCCCGAGGTCCGCGCCGAAGTCAAGCAGGTGCGCGAGGTCGTGTCCAACCTGCACCAGCAGCTGATCAAGTGGAACCTGGTCGTGTGGACCGCCGGCAACGTGTCCCAGCGCCTGCACACCGCCGACCTCATGGTCATCAAGCCGTCCGGCGTGCGCTACGAGAACCTGACCCCGAACTCGATGGTCGTGTGCGACCTCGAAGGCAACGTGGTCGACGGCTCCGAAGCCCCGTCCTCCGACACCGCCTCCCACGCCTACATCTACCGCAACATGCCCGACGTCTACGGCGTCGTGCACACGCACTCCACCTACGCCACCGCCTGGGCGGCCACCGGCCAGAACATCCCGTGCGGCCTGACCATGATGGGCGACGAGTTCGGCGGCCCCGTGCCGGTCGGCCCGTTCCGCCTCATCGGCTCCGAGGCCATCGGCAAGGGCGTCGTCGAGACCCTCAAGAAGTACCCGAAGTCCCCGGCCGTCCTCATGCAGAACCACGGCCCGTTCACGATCGGCAAGGATGCTGAGGGCGCCGTCAAGGCCGCCGCCATGACCGAGGAGGTCGCGCACACCATGTGGGCCGCCCGTCAGCTCGGCGACATCATCGAGATCGACCAGGCCGACATCGACAAGCTGAACGATCGCTACCAGAACGTCTACGGTCAGCACTGAGGCTTTCCCTTGGCCCCCTCTGACGAGGGGGCTCCCGGCGAAGCCGGGTGGGGGAGAGACCCCACAAGAGACCCCGACAACACAACAGCAAAAGACTTTGGGCCCCGTCCTGGAGGCGGGACCCGAGATGTGATTCCATCCATCACAACGAAGTAAAGGAAGTAACCCATGGTTATGGAGAACCCCTTCGAGGGCAAGGAAATCTGGTTCGGCGTCGGCTCGCAGGACCTGTACGGCGAGGAGGCGCTGCGCCAGGTCGCCGCGCACTCCGCCGAAATGGTCGACTACCTGAACAAGACCGGCAAGATTCCGGCCAAGATCGTCCTCAAGCCGACCCTGAAGTCCTCCGACGGCGTCAAGCAGTTCATGGTCGAAGCCTCCGCCAACCCGAACGTCATCGGCGTCATCACCTGGTGCCACACCTTCTCCCCGGCCAAGATGTGGATCCGCGGCCTCGAAGTGCTGACCAAGCCGCTGCTGCAGCTGGCCACCCAGCACCACAAGGAGATTCCGTGGGAGACCATCGACATGGACTTCATGAACCTGAACCAGGCCGCCCACGGCGACCGTGAGTTCGGTTACATCGTCTCCCGCCTCGGCATCCCGCGCAAGATCGTCGTCGGCCACTACACCGACCCGGAGGTCGCCGAGAAGGTCGGCACCTGGGCCCGCGCCTGCGCCGGCTGGGACGCCTCCAACAACATGAAGGTCATGCGCTGGGGCGACAATATGCGTAACGTCGCCGTCACCGAAGGCGACAAGACCGAGGCCGAGCGCGTCTTCGGCGCCTCCATCAACACTTGGGCCGTCAACGAGCTCGTCGCCGCGTACGACGCCGTCAAGGACGACCAGGTCAAGGAGATCATCGAGGACTACAAGGCCAAGTACGACGTCGATCCGGCCCTGCTGGACGCCAAGTACGACTCCCTGTTCATCGCCGCCAAGGAAGAGGCCGCGATGGTCAACATGATGCGCGCCAACGGCTGCACCGCCGGCGTCGACAACTTCGAGGACCTCGGTGCCCTGCCGCAGCTGCCGGGTGTCGGCCCGCAGCGCTTCCCGTCCGAGTACGGCTGGGGCTTCTCCGCCGAAGGCGACTGGAAGACCGCCGTCCTCGTGCGCATCGGCGCCGTCATGGGCTACGGCCTCGAGGGTGGCGCCTCCCTCATGGAGGACTACTCCTACAACTTCACCGAGGGCAACGAGCTCGACATGGGCTCCCACATGCTCGAGGTCTCCCCGGCCATCGGCACCATCGCCAAGCCGAAGCTGGAGATCCACCCGCTCGGCATCGGCGGCAAGGCCGACCCGGTCCGCCTGGTCTTCTCCGGCAAGCCGAAGAAGGACGCCGTCGTCGTCTCCATGGCCGACGAGCGCGAGCGCTTCCGCCTGCTCATGGACGTCGTCGACGTCGTCGAGCCGCAGGGCTCCCTCAAGGAGCTTCCGTGCGCCCGCGCCGTCTGGAAGCCGCAGCCGGATCTGAAGACCGCCGTCCAGTGCTGGATCACCGCCGGCGGCTCCCACCACACCTGCATGACCACCTCCGTCGGTCGTGAGGCCTGGGAGGACTTCGCCCGCATCGCCGGCGTCGAGCTCGCCGTCATCGACGACAAGACGACCGCCCGCCAGTTCGAGAAGGAACTGCAGCTGTCCGAGATGTACCACCGTCTCGACAACCGTCACTGATTAGAGGTGGGACGTTCGTTCCCGCTGACTGATCGGTAGATCAGGGCCCATCCCACCCGGGATGGGCCCTTGTCGTTCCCCCTCCTTCTTCCCTCCCTGTACCAAACCCCCGTTATCCCCGATTCACAGCGTCAAATGCCCGGAACAACCCCATCAAAACGGGTGTTTGGTGCTGTAAATCTCGGATAACGGGGGTTTCGTCCCTGAGATTCGCGATGCCAGGCCCTTCTACAATGGGGACATGGTAAGGCATCATGCGGTTGATGCGCTGTTCGCCGAAGCGCGTCGGGAGAAGCGTTGCGTCGTGGCTCCCACGGACACCGAATTCAAGGCGATTCAGCGTCGCATGCGTTCCGGCACCATCGTGAAGCCTTTCCGCGGACTATATGCGCAGGTCGATTATTGGAATTCCCTCGACCGTTACGAACGAATCCGGCACATCGTCCGGGCATTGGCCAAACGGCATCCTGATTGGGTGTTCGGCGGACCCACCGCAGCCGTCATGCATCGGGCTCCTATCGTCTGGCGTGGCCGTTGTATGTCGTGGGCGCTCCTGGCACGCACTACCGCAATACCAATCGGTTGGAACGGCACGTCATCTCCGATCCCGAGGTCGTGGAGGTGGAAGGAGTGAAGGTGACGGGCTTGCTGCGTACCCTGTTCGACTGCGCCGCCACCTTGAGCCTGAGATATTCGTTGGCCCCCATCGACTCGTCGGTGCGTTCCGGCTCCGTCGACAAGGATGTCCTGCTCGCCTATCCGTCGTCGGTGAAGTATTCCCGCCATCGCCAAACCGTCATGCGGGCGTTCGATCTGGCGGACGCGCGCAGCGAGAACGGCGGTGAATCGTCGGCGCGGGGCATGCTGCATGACATGGGCTGTCCTCCGGACGATATCCAGGTCGAATTTCCCTGTCTGGACCGCCCGAATCGCTGCCATCGCGTCGATTTTCTCTGGAGGACGTCGGGCGATGGGCAGGTGGCATTGGAATTCGATGGAACGCGGAAGTACGTCGATCCGGACATGACCTCCGGCAGGGCGATTCGCGAGGTCGTCGACGATGAGCGTCGTCGGCAGTATTGCCTGGAGCGGCAGGGACTATCGGTCATCCGCATGCATGCCAACGAATTGGATGCCCCATGGCGCGTCATCCACGAACTGGAGGAACAGGGCATACGGAGGACGAGGTGATGGTGACGGTTGCCGATGCAATGGCGACGGACGATGACGACCTCTACCTGCTGCCGCAGGAGCGGGCGTGAAACGTGTGCGTCATCCGCACAAAAACGCGCGTGGGAGATGTGCGAATCAACGTGGGCGAACACTTGTGAACATGAGCCGTGCCGTTGTCAATGGCGACACGCGGTGAAAGCCTTTTCCTCAAGTGGTATCGCTCTTATCGTTATAAACTTGAGACCAATCGGTTCGAGAGCGTTCACAGTCAATGTTCACAGTCAATGGAGACAAGCCCTGTAAACGCTCACGAGGAAGAAGCCGACGGCACGGCGGACAGCAGACCCACACGGCGTTCGGGCCCGTACCGTGCAGTCACCATGTAAGGAGAGAATGTGCTCGATCACATCCGAAACCATACGCTGAAGAGCCGTGCGTTCCGCGCGGCGATCGGCGTATTGGCGGCCCTCGCCATGCTCGTCACCGCGCTGCCCGCGCAGGCGGCGGTCGGCTGGGCCGGCAAGAGGCTCGTCAATCTCGCCCTCTACGCCAAGGCAGGCGCGGACAAGGAGAACACGCCCGTATCCAACGTGAACAACGGCTACCTGGCCGGCTCGGCCTCGACCTCGTGGAACACGTGGTCGCAGGGCGGCGTCGAATACCCGACCAAGGTGTGGCTCAAATGGGACACTCCGCAGCAGCTGTCCGGATCACGCGTCATCTGGTGGGCCGACAACAACGACATCACGGCCACCGACAACGTCACCTTCCCGAAATCCGCGACCATCGAATACCTCGACGACACCACCGGCGAATGGAAGCAGCTCACCGGCATGACCGACGAGGACGGCAAGGCCACCGACCAGATGGGCGTCAAATACGACACTTCCGACGGCAACGGCCTCAACGGCGCCAACAAGTACTGGAACGAGGTGCTGTTCGCCGCCGACGTGACCACCACGCAGATCCGCATGAAGGTCGAACGCAACGGCAGCGGCAAGAACGGCGTGGGCATCAGCGAATGGGAGGTGTACGGCGCGCAGGGCGAGGACTTCCAGCCCGGTATCGCCCAAGGCAAGAACATCGCGCCCGAGGGCGTCGTCTCCGCCGACTACACGAACTCCGGCACCAATACGGCCAACGTCAACGACATGAACCTCGCCGGCAAGAGCGACACCTCGTGGAACACGTGGAAGAGCGAGGGCGACCTCGAATACCCGCAGCCCATCGAACTCACGTGGAGCGAACCGAGGAACATCCGCAGCATGCAGGTCATGTGGTGGGCCGACGGCGGCGGCGTCAAGTATCCGAAGAGCGCCAGGCTCCAGTACTGGAACCACGCCACCGGCAAGTGGGCGGACGTCACCGGCATGCTCGACAAGGACGGCAAGACCGTCGACACGGTCGGAGTCGACCACGCCGACGGCAAGTACAACGGCGACAACCGCACGTGGAACGGCGTCGCCATCGACGCGAAGCACCCGATCAAGACCACGAGGATCCGCATGCTCGTCGACCGTGACGGCAGCGGCCAGACCGGCGTCGGCATCGGCGAATGGCAGGTGTACGGCGAGACCGTCACCGACGAGTTCGTCACCGCGAAGGTGACCGGCAAGGCGAAGATCGTCAACGGCGAGAACGCCACCTACACCGCCTCCCCGCTGCCCACCGGCTACGCGGGCGACTTCACCTACCAGTGGAGCACGGAAGGCGACGCCCTCTCGATCGTCGGCGACAGGACCGGGGCCACCGTGACCGTCGCCGGCGCGAAGAAGGGCGAGGGGACCGTCAAGGTCGCCATGACCGACAAGACCAGCGGCGAGACGCGCACGGCGACCGCCTCCGTCGCCGTCGAGGAGGTCACCGGCGTCGACACGTACAAGACGTCCACCGTGGCCGGCACTGCGCCGATCCTGCCGAACAGCGTCGTCGTCAACGGCATCCAGTTCGACGATCCGACACCCTCCACGCACAACACCGGACAGAAGACCGTCTCCTACGACTTCGGCGAGACCTTCGACTCGAAGCTCATGCCCGTCACCTGGGACAAGGTCGATCCGGCCAAGTACGCGGCCGACCAGGTCGGCAAGACGTTCACCGTGACCGGCACCGTGTCCGTCAACGGCGTCGCATTCCCCGCCGAGGCGGAGATCGCCGTGAACAGCAAGGTCGCCGCCTCCACGGCGAACAAGTCCGTCACCTTCGAGAACGTGACCCTCACCGACGACTTCTGGTCACCGAAGCAGAAGGTCAACATGATGAAGTCCCTCGAGGTGTCCATCGGGCACATCGAGGAGGCGTCCGGCGGCGAGCCGAACTTCGAGAACGCCGTCAAGAAGCTCAACGGCGAGGAGTACTCGGCGTTCCAGGGCTTCGTGTTCCAGGACTCCGACATCTACAAGTCCCTCGAGGCGATCAGCTACACGCTCGCCGCGATGAAGGACGAGACCGACCCGACCGTGCTCGAGCACAAGGCGCGCCTCGAGAAGAAGCTCGCCGAATGGGTGGACCTCATCCAGAAGGTGCAGTACGCGGACGGCTACATCAACACGCACTTCACGCTGCGCTCCTCCAGCTACTCCGGCGGCCGCGCCCCCGGCACCCACCGCTGGCGCAACTTCAACAACCACGAGATGTACAACGCCGGCCACTTCATCGAGTCGGCCGTCGCATACACCCGCTACCGCGAGGGCATCGGCGACCCCGACTACAGCCTGTACGTGGCCGCCAAGCGATACGCGGACGAGATCGTGAACCTGTTCGGGCCGAACGGCACCCGCCACGAGGTCCCCGGACACGAGGAGATCGAGCTCGCGCTCGCCAAGTTCTCCGAACTCGTCGAACAGCATGAGGGCGAGGTCTCCGGCGACAAGTACGTCCAGACCGCCAAGACGCTCATCGACCGCCGCGGCGAGGATCCGAAGCTGCGCGACAGCCAGTACGACGGCTACGAATACTCGCAGGATGCGCTGCCGTTCACCGAGGAGACCAACGCCGTCGGACACGCCGTGCGCGCCAACTACCTGTACGCGGGCGCGACCGACGTGGCCAGGCTCGTCGGCGGCGAGACCGAGACCTCGTACCTCCACGCGCTCGACGAGGTGTGGGATTCGGTCGTCAACCGCAAGATGTACGTCACCGGATCGATCGGCGTGGCCAGTCACGGCGAGGACTTCGGCACCGACTACGAGCTGCCCAGCAACGACTCCTACGCGGAGATCTGCGCCTCCATCGCCCTGGCGAACTGGAACCTGCGCATGAACCTCGTGCACGAGGACGCCAAGTACGCGGACGTCATCGAACGCGCCATGTACAACGCGATCCTCGACGGCGTGAACCTCGAAGGCGACCGCTTCTACTACGCGAACAGGCTCGAACTGCCCACCAAGAACGGCGGCACGCTCGGCCGCTCCAGCTGGTTCGCCTGCGCCTGCTGCCCGCCGAACCTGATGCGCACGCTCGCACGCCTCTCCGAATACATGTACACGACGCACGGCGACAACGTGTTCGTCAACATGTACATCGGCAGCGAGGCCACCATCAGCGTGTCCGGCGTGAAGGTCGGCGTCACCCAGAAGACCGCCTATCCGAACGACGGCAACGTCGAGATGACCGTCAACCCCGAGCAGTCCAAGGAGTTCACCCTCAAGGTACGCATCCCCAGCTGGCTCAAGGGCCAGAGCGACGAGACGCCGGTCATCAAGGTCAACGGCAAGAAGGTCAAGGCCGACGCCGTCAAGGGCTACGTGTCCATCGACCGCACGTGGGTCAAGGGCGACGTGGTCTCCCTCGACTTCCCGATGGAGATCAAGCTCACCGAAGGCAACGAGAAGGTCTCCGACCAGCAGGGCAAGGTCGCCGTCGAACGCGGCCCGCTCGTCTTCTCCATGGAGAAGGCCGGCAACAAGCAGCTCAACAGCGGCATCGCCAACTTCGACCCGCGCAAGATCCAGATCCGGCGCGACGAGAAGAACACGCTCAAGGCCGCCGAGGGCACGCTCATCGACGGTATGGACGCCAGCCGCATGATGATCATCACCGGCAAGGCCAAGTACGTGGACGGCGACACGACGCAGGACATCGACATCCAGGCGATCCCGTTCTACGCGACCAACAACCGCTCCGACGGCACCACCTACGTGCAGAACAGCAACTCCACCGGCATGGTGACCTGGACGAAGGCCGCCGGCACGGCCAAGGTCGACACGGCCGCCCTCGAATCGGCGCTCGCCGAAGCCAAGGGCTATGCCGCCGCCGACTATGAGGCCGACGAGGCGTGGGACGCGCTGCAGAATGCGATCGACGCCGCCGGGAAGCTGCTGAAGAAGACCGACGCCACGCAGGCCGAGGTCACCAAGGTCACCGCCGACCTCAAGAACGCGATGGCCGCGGTCACGGCGAAGAGCGTCCAACCCGAGGCGACCATCGAGAAGATCGAAGTCACCAAAGCCCCGGACAGGACGACCTACACCGTGGGCGACGCCGGTCCGGACCTCAACGGCCTCGAAGTGACCGCCACGCTCTCCGACGGCACCGTCAAGGTGCTGACCTACGGCGACGACTACGAGCTGGCCGATCCGTCCGGTTTCGACACCACGGCCGCCGGCGAGAAGACCGTCACCATCGTGCTCAAGTCAGATACGACGAAGACCGCCACGTTCACGGTCACCGTCAATCCAACCGAAGGCAACACGGTCAACAAGGAGGCGCTGGCCGCCGCGATCCAGAGCGCGTCCGCGCTCAAGGAGTCCGACTACACGCCCGCCACGTGGAAGGCGTTCCGCGCCGCGCTCGAGAACGCGATCAGCGTCCACGACGACAAGACCGTCTCGCAGATCGACGTGAACGACGCGCTCGCCAAACTCGAGGAGGCGAGGAAGGCGCTCAAGCCCGCCCCGTCCGCGGGCGAGCCGGGTGCGGGCACGCAGGACGCCGGCACGCTCACCGGCGGCAAGGGTTCCGGCAAGACCGACGGTTCCGGCACGGTCGCTGGCCTGTCGCGCACCGGCACGGCCGTCGCCAGCCTCGCCATGGCGACGCTCACGCTCGCCATGGCCGGCCTCGCCGTCCTGACCGTCCGGCGCCGCCGTCGCGAGTGACGGACGGCTGAGCCGGTTCCGATAGTGGTCCGAGTATGGTGTGGGATGATTCTCACGAGGGTCGTCCCACACCATCGTCTAGTCGATGATTTCACCGGTCTCCGGATCGACCTTCGGATTGTCTTGTCCCAAATTGTCTTGTCCCAAGTCTGTGCCTTGAGGCAAACCATCGACGAGCTGATGCGAGTATCTTCCCTCGGACCAGTCGTCACGGTCGCCTATGACGTACAGGCGGGTTTTCGCTCGGGACACGGCGACGTTCAGCAGGTTCGGTTTGCCGTTGACCCATCGGCGTGAGCCCGATCCCGCGTTCCCGGCTTGGCTGCCAAGTACGAGAATGACGACGTCGGCCTCGCGCCCCTGACTGATGTGCACGGTTCCGGAACGATTCTGCGCCAGATTCGTGGCGGTCTGATCGTCGATATGCGGATGTCCGTCGTCTCCGTTGAAGTATTGCCGTACTTCCTCCTCATAGATCGGCTTGACCTTCCTGGCCACCGCCTTGAACGGGGAGATGACCAGAATGTCCTGCGGCATCATTCCGCGGACGAACAGCCTGTGCAGCAGTTTATGCAGTCGTTCGCCTTCGTCGGGTCGCCATTGGTCGGTCGGTCTGGAGGGGACGGCCGATGAAGAAGCCGCTGCGGCGCTGTCGTACCAGCAGGATTCCTCGAGGGAATCAGCCGACGGCTGCGGTCCATCCGTGCCTGGTGTCTTTCGGGAAGAGGAGGCGCCTTGGACCATGCGGTTTTCGTACGCCATGGCGTTGCAGATGGTGAACATGGGATCAAGACACCTCCGGTGGACGATGAGCGGCATGCCGATCCACTGGTCGGTGTCTCCCAGTCGCGTGTACTGGCCCAAAGGGGTCTGCCGGTCGGCGCACTCCTGCACGTTGGAGGATTCAGGGCCGATCGTCACATGGAAGGTGCGGGCCAACAATCGTCTGACTTGCGGCGGTACGGTGTCCACCGGTTCCAGCTGGACCGGATCGCCGACGGCCACGCAGTGACGCACGCGTTGCAACAGGCCGGCGGCATACTGCGGCTGTGCCTGACCGGCTTCGTCGATCAGAGCCAATCCCAGCCGTTGCTGGTCTGCGACTCCTATGCCGCCGGCAAGCGGACCGAACATGCGCGAGACTGATGCGAATGTCGTGGAGATGACCGGAGTCACCAGGAACAGCGTCCGCCAAAGGGATGCGGACATATCGGCGGGGAGGCTTTCGCCCGACAATGAGATGCCGGACTCGAGACCGCGAAGGTTCGTCCAGAATCTCGAATGATTCGCGAGGATCGCCGTCTGATGCAGTGCCAACGCCTCCAGGAACACCCGGGTGCGTGCCTCATTCCACTCCCGGTCAAGATAGGGGGTCTTGAGGGGATCCAGATGATTCCCGAGCTCATCGTCGAGCGTCTTCTCCAAATCGTGCCGCCGATTCTTTGACTCGTCCATCTTGAACTTCAATCGCTCGATACCCTGGGTGACGTTGCGCCACTCGTTTTGCCAGCTCTCCCATTCGCGCCTTGCCTCGTCGATATGCTGGGCGTTGTCTCGTAGCTTTCTGTCCCACGCGAGACGTTTCCACACGAGAAGCCAGGATGGTTTGGACGCAAGAAGCTCGTTTCCCGCGAGTACCTGATTGCGGATGAACCCGTTGATGGAGTCCATCCGTCGCTCGATGGTAGACTTCCGGTCTTCTTGGTCGCTAATCGACTTCTGCAGCGACTGGATTTCGGCGTCCACCCGCTCTATGCCTATATGTTGGCGTATTCCGGCGATCCACCGCTCGTAGTCCTTCTGGCGTTGGTGGCGTATGTTCTCTTCGCGTCTCAGTGCGTCGTCGAAGGACTGCTTGGCCTGGAACCAGACGCGGTTCCAGTCAATGCGGTTGTCATCGACCTGATTGAGCACGCTTTTGGCGACCAGCTCGTTCCGGATGTATCTCCCCGTGACGAATTCCTTATCGAATCCGTCGAAGAAGCGATTCATGTTCTTGGTGTTGCCCAATTTCGCGCAGAACAACGCCCATGATTCGACGGCGGAGTCGTTTGTCTCGTCATCGTTGTCCTTCGCCGTCATCGCCGTTGCGGTCTTACCGAACGCGAATCCTCCATACGAGGAGGAGAAGCGTGATGCAAAATGCTTGTTGATCTCATCCTGCCAGTATGAATCGATTCCTTTCACCGAAGGCAATTCGAGGCTGATGTTTTCCACTGCCTTGTTGTTGGCGGAAGCCACGATGATTTCGAATCCAGTGATTTCCTCGTTCGGTCTCCAATACTTGGATTTTGTATCGGCGGACACCATGCCGGCGAACAGATCATCAGCCTTGTCGAGTTTCGCGAGTTTCTTCGCGCGTTCCGTGACGACAGCTGCTATCACGTCGCGCAGCAATGTCGTCTTGCCGGTTCCGGGAGGACCGTTTACTCCCAGCAGCGGCTGGATGCTTCCCGCCAGAAAAGCCTTGAGTATTTCGTTCACGGCAAGCTGCTGGTGCAGCGAGAGCGTGTACTTCGGATTGGCGGGCCAGCATGCCTGCGGAATATCACGTGGCTGTACACGGTCGAAAATGACCTGGTCGCTGCGTGATCGCCCATTCTCCGACTTCGGATTCAGATCCATGCGGTCGGGATGGTTCTCGGACAGGTACCGTGCGAGCGGCTGTGACGACGACCACGGGTTGTTCTCCGTCTCACTGACCAACCGGTTCAGATCCTGCAGATAGAAGGAGTCCATGAAGTCCGCCGCGGTGTACAGGGGGGATATGCCGTTCTTGAGATTGATGCTGACGATCCGGCACTCCATAAGCGGCGGAGAGTCCGGCTGCCTGTCCTCGTTCGCATCGATGCCGTTGCCGGTGTCGAAACGCAGTCGGGCTCGGAGAAAACCTATGAGATTCGCGATGCCTCGGAACGTGATGAACTCGTTGGGGGTATGGAAACGGACACCCGCGTCGGATTTTTCCCATTCGGAGAGAAGAGCGGCGGCTTGGTCGGGACTTCCTGCCCTGGGCCATGATTCAGGAGGAATCGGCATACCTTGGTAATCGGCGGTGATGAGATCGCTTAATGCGCGGGCGTATTGCGACAGGTGGAGTGAGTCATCGAGCAGCATCCCGTCATCGCGGACGCTGACGGTGAGACATGCGGCCTGGCCGTCCGGCGTCTGCTCATGCAGCGCCACTTCCTCCGGCGAATGACCGTCGCATCGCTGCGGATTCCCCGCTGCGGTGGAGAGTATGCGGACAAGGGTCCTGAACGCGGTCCGCTGGTTGATGGCCACGGTGATCTGATAGCTGTGGTGGGGAAGCCACGTTATGGGGTTCCTGTTCCGGAGCAGTTCCCATCGATCCCTGTACTGTCTGCGGCGTGCCGCCACGTCGCGGGTGTGCAGCACATAGTCGCATTCGCCGGAGTCCGTGATGACATGTGCGGGGCGTACCCCCCGACGAAGGCCTGGGACGATGCACGCGATAGACGATCGCGTGTTGCCGGCCGCGATCGTCGCCATGATCGAGGATACGGTCCATATATCCGTCATCGATGATGGAGCCAGGTCCCGTGAGCGTATCCGTCATCAGATGCAACCGTCGTTGGGCCGATGGGCTTACCGCGTAACGGCGTTCGCTTGACGGCTCATCGGTGAGATGCGCGCTGCGCAGCACGGCATGCGAGTCGACCTTCATGATGAGATGAGGCTTCTCGCCGTACAGGTGTCGCGCTCGGCTCTTGCGTTCCTTGGCGTTGCACGGCACTGTGGCTTCGCTCTGGTCCGCGAACGCAACGATATGCACTTCGACCTCGAATGGCTGCCAAGGCTCATGATCGCCGTACTCGTTTCCCGGCTCCGGGATCGGACCGTACATAACGTAGGGAGCGGTGCGCCGAGAATTCTCCAGGAGTTTGAAGTTCTGAGGCGTCAGTAGTTCGATGGCCCTCCAGTATTTCAGTATGTCTGCCGGAGCATTGGAAGATGCGTGCACGTCGTTGTTCATGGACACCAGTATGGCATCGTCTCCGATGATCCGCCGTTGATGACCCGTTTCATCGGCGTCGGTTCCGTGCCATGGACTGGCGGGAACCGACGCGTATGGCACGGAACCGACCGACACGAATGCTCGGGCTCCGCCTCAGCGCTTGCCGTTGTAGATCTCGTGGTCGATCACGTCGGCGAACACGCGGTTCACGGCCGGACGCACGACCTTGAGCGACGGCGTCAGGCACTTGTTCTCCTGCGTGAGACGCTCGTCGAGCACGACGAACTTGCGCACCGATTCGGCGCGGGAGACCGTCGCGTTCGCCTTGTCCACGTACTCCTGGATCTCGTCGCGCACCGCCGCGTTCGTGGCGAGGCGGTCGACCGGCGTGTCCAGCGACAGCCCGTGCGCGGGCAGCCACACGGCCAGCGCCTCCGGGTCGAGCGTGACGAGCGCGCCGATGAACGGCCGTTGGTCGCCGACCACGACCGCGTGCTCGACGATCGGGCACTTGGCGATCTCCTCCTCCAGCGGGATGGGGGAGACGTTCTTGCCGCCGGCCGTGATGATGATGTCCTTGATGCGGCCGGTGATCGTGATGCGGCCCTCGTCGTCGATCGTCGCGAGGTCGCCGGTGCGCAGCCAGCCGTCCGCGGTGAACGCCTCGGCGGTCTTCTCCGGCAGGTTGTGGTAGCCGCGGAACACGTTCGGGCCCTTCACCTGCAGCTCCCCGTCCTCGGCGATACGCACCGAGGAGCCGGGCGCGGGCTGGCCGACCGTGCCGATCACGTTGTCGTGCACGCGCGTCGCCGCGAACGGGGCGGCCGTCTCGGTCATGCCGTAGCCCTGGATCATCGGCAGGCCGATGCCGTTGTAGAAGTGCGCGAGGTCGAGCGACAGGGGGGCGCCGCCGCACGCCACGTACTTGATCTTCGGCCCCAATGCGCCGCGCACGGTGCGATAGACGAGCGTCTCGTACTTCGCATGCTCGGCGATCTCCTTCAGCGTGTGCTTCTCTCCGGCCTGCTCCTCACGGCTCCACACGCGCGCCGCCTCGGCCGCGCGAAGGAACAGGCGTCCCTTCCAGCCGGCGCCCGCCTTGTGCGAGGCCGCGTT
Source organism: Bifidobacterium sp. LH_426 (assembly GCF_056356875.1). NCBI lineage: Bacteria > Bacillati > Actinomycetota > Actinomycetes > Bifidobacteriales > Bifidobacteriaceae > Bifidobacterium > Bifidobacterium sp. LH_426. Next base: position 19,658 of record NZ_JBKEVB010000009.1, on the reverse strand, counting down.
GTACACCTTCTCGAATACGCGCGGCACGCCCAGCAGGTACGTGGGTTCGAACGAGCGCAGGTCGGGCAGCAGGGACTTCGTGTCCGGCAGGTAGCCGACCACACCGTCGTCGGAGGCGATCGACGCGTACTGGATGAAGCGCGCGAAGCAGTGGGCGAGCGGCAGGAACAGCAGCAGGCGCGGATGGTCGTCGGTGATCATCTCGTGCAGCGCCTCGGAGGCGGCGATGGTGACGGACACGAAGTTGCGGTGCGTGAGCTCCACGCCCTTCGGCGTGCCGGTGGATCCGGACGTGTACACGATGGTCGCGAGGTCGTCGATGCGCACGGAGGCGATGCGCTCGTCCAGCTCCTCGTCCGACACGGTCACGCCGAGGCCTTCCAATGCGCCCAGCGCGTTGCCTTCGATCATGAGGATCTGCTTCAATGCCGGGCAGTGGTCCTTCACCGAGTCGAGACGGTCGAAGCGCGTGCGGTCGTCGGCGACGGCGAGCTTCACGTCCGCGTCGTTCATGATGCGTTCGGCCTGCGAGGCGGAGTCGGTGTCGTAGATCGGCACGCTGACCGCGCCGATCGCGGCGAGCGCGAAGTCGAGCACGCCCCATTCGAGGCGTGTGGAGGAGAAGATCGTCACCGCGTCGCCCTTGCCGATGCCGAGCGCGATGAGGCCGCGCGCGGCGGACAGGACCATGCGGTGGAATTCGCCGGTGGTCACGTTGGCCCAGCGGCCCGGTCCGAGCTTTTTCTCGGCGATGACCGTGTCCGCGCCGGTGCGGTCGAGACGGTCGGAGAGCAGCGAGTAGATGGTCTGGTCGTCGCGCAGTTCGACGGACGATCCGGGGGTGGTGTAGTGGTCAAGCATGGTGCGCGTTCCTTACGTTCCGTTCCGCGCGCCTTACGCGCGCGTGCGGCCGGCGGTTCTCCGGCCATCCTGCCCTCAAGTTACGCTGCCGTAGCCTCGCCCGTGTTGTGCGCCATGCCACAATCGCGCCGCCGCCTTTTGTCGATTGCCGCAAACCCTTCCATTCCCCGACGTTTTCCGTTACGGTGGCTTGAGGCCAAGGAAAGGGGAAACATGTTCGACAAACGATTGTTCCGGCTGGCACCCGGCATAGGCCGTCTGGTCGCCGGCAAGGTCGTCTGCATGTGGGTGGGCCTGCTCGCCAACATCGCGTTCGTGACGGCCGTCGTCGGCCTGTTCGCCCACCTGCTCCATGCCGCCACGCCGGGATTGATCGTCTGCAGCACCACGCCCTCCGGCACCGCCTGTCCCGTGGACGAGCTGTCGATCTCCGGCGCCACCGTCACGCCGCTGCCGGGCGACATCGTGTTCTGCGCCGGCGTCATCGCCGCGGCCGCCCTCGTGCGCTATCTGACGACCGCCGTCGCCGCGCGGCTCGGCACCGAGGCCTCCGAACGCGTCAAACTCGCGCTGCGCGAGAAGCTGTACCGCAAGATGCTCGCGTTCGGCCCCTCCTACGCGCAGCGCGTGAAGACCGCCGACGTCGTCCAGTCCGCCGGCGAGGGCATCGAGCAGATCCAATCGTTCTTCGACCTGTTCCTGCCGCAGCTGTTCTACGCGGTCCTCGCGCCGCTCACCCTGTTCGCCGTGGTCGCGCCGATGGACCTGCCCGCCGCCCTCACGTTCCTCGTGTGCGCGCCGCTCATCATCGTTGTGGTCGGCATGGTCGCGATGAGCGCCGCCCGCACGTTCAAGAGATACTGGGGCCGCTATACGGACATGGGCGCCGCGTTCCTCGACGACCTGCAGGGCCTCGAGACGTTGAAGGCGTTCGATGCCGACGCGCGCGCCGCCCGCGACCTCGACGGGAAGGCCGAGAACTTCCGCGTGATGACGATGCGCGTCCTCCAGATTCAGCTGCGTTCCCTCACCGCGATGGACGCGGTCGCCTACGGCGGCACCGCGGCCGGCATCTGCGTCGCCCTGTGGCGTTTCTCCACCGGCGCGCCGATGACGCTCGCCTCGCTGCTGCTCATCGTCCTGCTGTCCGCCGACTTCTTCATCCCGTTGCGCCAACTCGGTTCGTTCTTCCACGTCGCGATGAACGGCATGACCTCCACGAAACGCATCTTCGCGCTCCTCGACGCCCCCGAACCCGCGCGTGGCGACGCCGATCTGCCCGAAACGCACGACGCCGGCCTCGACGTCACGTTCGACCACGTCGCCTACACGTACGGCGACGGTTCCGGCGACGCGGCGGAAGCATCCGGCGCGGGCACGCCCGTCGCGCCGGCGCTCGCCGACGTCGCCTTCGACGCGCGCCCCGGCGAGCTCACCGCCATCGTCGGCGTCTCCGGTTCCGGCAAGTCGACGGCGGCCTCGCTGCTCGCCGGCACGCTCGCCGGATACTCCGGCTCGCTGCGTCTCGCCGGCGTGGAGGTCGCGACGCTCGGCGGTGAGGCGCTGTCGCGCGCCGTCACGGTGATCGGCGCGCGCAGCCACCTGTTCGCCGGCACGTTGCGCGAGAACCTCGCGATGGCGTTGCCGAAACGATATGACGATGATGACGCCGCCGACGTCGCGATGATGATGTGGGACGCGCTGAGACGCGCCCGCATCGACGATTTCGTGCGCGCACAGGCCGACGGACTCGACATGACGATCGAACAGGACGCCGCCAACCTGTCCGGCGGGCAGCGCCAGCGCATCGCCATCGCGCGCGCCCTGCTGCACGACGCGCAGGTCTACGTGTTCGACGAGGCGACCAGCAGCGTCGACGTGGAAAGCGAGACGCTCATTCTCGACGCGATCCGTGACCTCGCGCACAAGGACGGCAGGACGGTCATCATGATCACGCACCGCATGGCCAACGCCGAACACGCGGACCGCATCGTCGTCCTCGACCACGGCAACAGCGTCGAAACCGGCACGCACGCCGAACTCATGGCCCTCGAAGACGGCCGCTACGCGAAACTCTTCCGCACCCAGGCCGACATCGAACGCCTCGGCGGTGACTCGGCGGTCTCTCCCTCCGCCGCTTCGCGGCACCTCCCTCATCAGAGGGAGGCAAGTGGGGAGAACAGGCCCCCTTTGACGAGGGGGCTGTCCCGCAACGCGGGACTGGGGGAGAGAACCGCCACAGCCCAGCCTGCCGACACACCGGACCAACCCCTTTCTACCTTCCGGACCATCACCCGCCTGCTGGGGGAGGCGCGGCCGCTCGCACGGCTCATGGCCGCCGCGTCGCTCGCCGGCACCGTCGGCCACCTCGCCGCCACGATGCTGCCCGTGTTCGCGATGATCGGCGCGTTCGCGCTCGCCGGCCACCCCGTATGGTCGATGGGCGTCGCGCCGGCCGTCGCCGCGATGATCGTGTGCGCGCTGCTGCGCGGCCTCATGCGCTACGTCGAACAGTATCTCAACCACAACGTCGCCTTCCGCCTGCTCGCCCTGTTCCGCTCCAAGGCGTTCGCCGCGCTGCGCCGTCTCGCGCCCGCCAAGCTCGCCGGCCACGGCAAGGGCGGCCTCATCGCCCTCGTCACCACCGACGTCGAACTGCTGGAGATCTTCTTCGCGCACACCATCAGCCCCGTCGTCATCGCCGCGACCACGACCGTCGTCTACGCGATCCTGCTGCTCACGCTCGACCCGTGGATGGCGCTCGCGCTCATCGTCGCGCATCTCGTCATCGGCGTGCTCGTGCCCCGCTTCTTCGCGACCGGCGTCAGGAACCTCGGCCCCACGATCCGCAAACAGGCGTCGTCGCTCGACGACGTCATGCTCGACGACATGCGCGGCCTGGGCGAGATCATCCGCTTCGGCCGCGGCGAGGACCGCGTCGCCGTGATCACGCGGCTCACGAAACGCCTATGGGCGGAGCACGTGCGATTGAGCCGCGTCAACGGCCGGTTCGCCGGCATCGCGGGCGTGCTCGTGCTCGCGCTCACCACGGCCGCCGCGGCGCTCGCCATCGCGCTCGCCGCCGGGGCTCCCGCACACGGTCCGGCATTGGTCGTCGCGTTCACGCTGATCGCCAGCTCGTTCGGCCCGACGATGGCGTTGAGCGCCCTGCCCGCGAACCTCACGCAGACGTTCGCCTCCGCCCGCCGCCTGTTCGCCCTGATGGACGAGGCCCCAGCCGTCGCGGAGACCGGCACCGCCACCCCCGCCTACAAGGGCATGCGCCTCGACCACGTCACCTTCGCCTACCACGCCTCCGCTTCGTGTCCCCTGCCCGAGCCTGCGAACACCCCTTCTTCGCGTCCCCTGCCTGAGCCGAAGGGCACCCCTTCTTCGCGTCCCCTGCCTGAGCCGAAGGGCACCCCTTCTTCGCGCCCCCTTGAGGGGGAGCTGTCCGCAACGCGGACTGAGGGGGTGTCCGCCGCCCTCACCGCTTCCGCCACCGTCCTCGACGACTTCTCCCTTGACGTGCCGGCCACCGGCATCCTCGGCGTGCAGGGCCCGTCCGGCCGCGGCAAGTCCACGACCATCAAACTGCTCATGCGCTATTGGGACCCGCAGTCCGGCGGCGTGACCCTGTCCGGCACGCCGCTGCCCGACGTGGACGCGCATCACCGCCGCCGCGTGCAGGCGCTCATGGGACAGGAGACGCACCTGTTCGACGGCACAATCCGCGACAACCTGCTGCTCGCCCTGCCGGAATACGATGGTGGCGATGCCGGTGACGCCGTGGCGGACGACCGTCTACGCGACGCCCTGCGCAAGGCCTCCGCGCTGGAGCTCGTCGACTCGCTGCCCAAGGGAATCGACACCCCGGTGGGCGAGCTCGGCGACCGGCTGTCGGAGGGCGAACGCCAGCGCATCGGATTGGCTCGCGTGTTCCTGCGCGACGCCGACCTCGTGCTGTACGACGAGCCGACGAGCCGTCTCGACGCGTTGAACGAGGCGGTCATCCTCCGGTCCATCCGCGACACGTCCGAGGGGCGGGCCGCCGTGCTCGTCTCGCACCGCGAATCGGCGATGCGCATCGCCGACCACGTCGTGACGTTCTGACCGTATCGCCCGTACCGTCCGCACGGTTTCCGGGCATGCGAAAGCCCCCGCCGAATCGTCGACGGGGGCTTTCGCATATCCGAATCGGGGATTATCCCTTGATGAACGAATCCAACGTGTCGAGGGCGTCGTCGATGGCCTTCGCCTCACGCGCGTCCTCGGCGCGCTGGCGGGCCATCGCCTCCGCACGCTCATGCGCGGTCGCCAGCGAATCGGGGGCGCCGGAGACCGGGGGAAGCCGCTGAAGGTCGAAATGCCGGGTCGCGTCCATGTCCGTCATGTCGGAGCCGGGGAGGGAATCCAGATCGATGTCGGTGCGCCTCGTCCCGGACGTCTCGGCGTTCCGTCCCCTGCCTTCGCAGCCGAGCATGTCGATGGCGTTCACGGCGGCCTGCGCGTCCGCGTCGAGGTCGCGCGCCGGACTATCCGGCGCGATCGCGGCCGCGGTCTTCGCCGCGTCCGCATCGGAGCCGGCCGCCCGGCGTTCCGGCAGGTCGACGGTGATGTCCTTGGCGATGTCCGCGCCGTTCATCGGATTCGATTCGACGGTGATGCGCCGTACTTCGCCGTCGCCCACTTCGGTGGCCGTGGCGGTGCCGGCCATGAGGTCGGCGGCGATGCGGTGCGCGCGCGCCGTCGCGGCGACCGCATCGTGATGCGTGCCCGACGACGGCAGCGGCACGGTGGTGGACATCAGCGTGCCGTCGGCGCGGTTCTCGGCCGTGTCGAAATCATGCGTGACGCGCGCGGTGAGGTCGTCGGCCGTGGGATGGTGCGCCGCCGTCGCCCCCGAAACCGCACCGGATGCCGGCGACGGCACGGACACGAGCGTATGCGCGGCCTTGCGTGCCTCCTCGACGGCGCGTTCGGCGGACAGGCGTTCCGCCTTCGCGCGCTCCTTCGCCTGGATCTCGAAGATCTGCTTCTGGGCGGCGACGCGTGCGCGTTCCGCCGCCTCCAGGATGCCCATCGCCTGCAGACGCTCGTTCTCGGCGCCCACGATCGTCGCCTCGGCATGGCGGATGTTCGCGTCCGCCGAGCTGAGCGCGTACTTCGCGACGGCGAGCGGCGTCTTCGGCTGCCACAGGTGCTCGATCTCCTCGAGCGTGCGTCCCATCGTCTCCGGGACGAGCGCGACGATGCCGGCCACGCAGACGATGTCGAGCAGGCCGAAGATGAGGAACGTGATGCCGCCGCCGAGACTGTCCACCAGCATCGGGGTGAACTGCGCGATTGCCCAGTTCACGGTGAGCAGGCACATGACGCACAGACCGGTCGCGCGGCCACGCAGGAATGTGGGGAACAGCTCGGGGATGACCACCCACGGGATCGGGCCCATCGAGAAGGCGAACGACGCGGCGAACAGCATGATGAACACGAGCGTGAGCAGCGGCATGCCGACGAGGTAGGAGCCGGCGATGCACAGGGCGAACACGGCCATGAGACCGGCGCCCACGGTCATGAGGCGCTTGCGGCCGACCGTGTCGATCAGATACATGCCGATCACGGTGCACACGAGCTCGCAGCCGCCCACGCATGCGGCGGTCATGAATTCGGTGTCGCCGCCGAACCCGAGGCGCGAGAACATGACGGGGCCGTAGTAGGAGATCGCGTTGATGCCGACGGCCTGGTTGAACACGGCGAGGAAGATGCCGATGAACAACGCCTTCTTGAGACCCGGGCGGAACAGGTCGGTGAACTCGTTCGACATCTCCTGCTCCAATTGGATGGACGCCTGGATGTCGTCGGTGCGCACGCGGGCGTCCTCGGTGCCGAGGATGTGCTCGAGCACGTGGAAGCCCTCCTCGGGGCGCCCGTTCTGGATGAGGAACCGAGGGCTCTCCGGCGACCGCCACATGGCGATCAGGAACGCGAGGGCCGGAATCGCGCCCAGACCGAGCATCCAGCGCCAGCCGATTGCGAGGTCCCATGCGGGCGTGCCGTAGGAGGCGATGATGTAGTTGATGACGTTCGTCAGGAAGATGCCGCACACGGCGAGCATCTGATAGGAGAACGTGAGCGTGCCGCGGATGTTCGTCGGCGCGGATTCGGTGATGTACGTGACGGCCAGCGCGGCGGTCAGGCCGATGCCGAATCCTCCGACGATGCGTGCGGCGATGAGGTCATAGGGGCCGAACGTGAACGCGCTCCATACGGCGGAGACGCAGAAGAACCATCCGCCGGCGATGAGGACGCGGCGGCGGCCGAACCGGTCGGAGAGGAAGCCCGCCCATGCGGCGCCGACGATCGCGCCGAGCATGATCGAGGAGATGACGAGGCCCTCCATCACGGTGTCGAGCCGGTAGCGGGTGCGCAGGAACTCGATGGCACCGGAGATCGACACGGTGTCGTATCCGTACAGCAGGCCGGCCAGGCCCGCGCTCAACGCCAGTCCGAAAGTGTACCGTCCCGACCCGTGCAATCGTACCGCCGTTCCCAAGGGGTTCCGCTGTTTCGAGACAGCATGAAACAGACCCGCCATGCGCCTTCCTCTCAAATGCATCGATGGGGGATTACATACCGATACTATCCGGAGGGGCCGTTTTCGTCACCGGGTATTCCACAAGCGGATGCCGAATTCAGATGCGGCCCGTGGGGTGGAGAGTGGCGTCGGCTGCGACACGCCGGCGGCGTGGTGTGGTACACGGGTGTATCATATGAACTGTTGGTACACGGGTGTACCGCTGGAAGTCACTCGTGAGGAGCGCTGTGGAGGAAGGTCTTCGCGGCGGGAACAAGGAGAATGATATGCGTAACGTCAAGAAGGTCATCGCGGCCGCCGCGGCCGTGGCCACGCTCGTCGGCCTCGCCGCATGCGGCGGCGGTGACGATACCGCGTCCGTCGACACCGATACCGCGAACGCCAAGGGCGAAGTCGTGTTCTGGGGCTGGGGCAACGGCATCAAGGAGACCATCGCCGCCTTCGAGAAGGAGAACCCCGGCATCACGGTCAAGTATTCCAGCACCGGCACCGCGGCCGACACCGCCACGGCCCTGCAGAACGCCGTGGCCGCCGGCAAGGGTGCGCCGGACGTGGTGATGATGGAGGACGCCACCATCTCCCAGTTCGCCGTGGACGGCAGCATCGTGGACCTGAGCCCGTTCGGTGCCGAGAAACTCGAATCCGATTTCGCCGCTGGCCCGTGGGCCAAGATGCTGCAGGGCGAGGGCAAGCCGTACGCCCTGCCCATCGATTCCAGCCCCGAGGTGTTCTTCTACAACAAGGCCGTGTTCGACAAGGCCGGCGTCGACGGCGAATCCATCAAGACCTGGGACGACTACTACGAGGCCGCCAAGAAGATCCGCGCCCTCGGCGACGACTACTACATCGCCAACAACGCAGGCGATTCCAACGGCTACCAGCCGTTCACCGCGCAGGCGTGGCAGGCGGGCTCCAACCCGTGGAAGGTCGACGGCGAGAACATCACCATCAATATGAACGACAAGGGTATGCAGCGCTACGTCGCGTTCCAGCAGAAGCTCATCGACGAGGGCCTGATCAACACCAAGATCTCCAACTGGTCCGACGACTGGTACCGTTCGCTCGGCGACGGCACCACCGCATCCCTGACCATCGGCGCGTGGATGCCGACGAACCTCGAGTCCAGCGCCGCCGCAGGCAAGGGCAACTGGCGCGTCGCGCAGCTGCCGCAGTGGCAGGATGGCGACCAGGCGTCCTCCGAGGACGGCGGTTCCGCGCTCGCCGTCACCGAGCAGTCCAAGAACAAGGCCGCCGCCTACAAGTTCATCGAATATCTCACCCATGGCAACGGCGCCCAGGTGATGGCCGACCACGGCACCTTCCCGGCGAAGACGGCCATCCTCGACGACGAGGACTTCCAGTCCCAGAAGAACGAGTACTTCGGCGGCCAGGAGGTCAACAGGGTGCTTGTCGAGGCTGCCAAGCGCAAGGTGAGCAAGTTCCAGTACCTGCCGTACAACCCGTACGCGCAGTCCAAGTACGGTGACGACATCGCTCCGGCCTATCAGGGCAAGAAGACCCTTAAGGCGGCCATGCAGGCGTACGCCAAGACGCTGGCCGACTACGGCGAGCAGCAGGGCTATACCGTCACCGTCAAGTAAGTGGCATGGGGCCGGTCCGGCCCGTGGCGACTGCGTCCGGGGGCGTCTCCTCCTTCCGCTCCCGGTCCTCCTTCCCTGGTCGCCGCATACCACTTGCATGATGCCGAGGGCGGGGATGCGTCCGGTATCCCCGCCCTCGCCATGTCCGACGGCGACCGAAGGCCGCTGCGGATCGTTGCATCGTCGGTTTGGCGATTGTCGATTGTTGATTGTCGTAGATCGATCATTTCGATCATTATGGAAAGCGCAAGGTGAGTAAATGTCTGGGCAGACGATGGAGTCGTCGGTCGCCATGACCGCTCGTCACACGCAACAGGCGCGTGTGAACCGGCATAAGGCGGATTGGCGTGGTTGGAAGTTCATGGGTCCGTTTGCGGTGGTGTTCGTGTTCGTGTTCATCATCCCGATCGTGTATGCGGTGTATATCAGTTTCTTTAAGAAGCAGATGATCGGTGGGACGCAGTTCGTGGGGTTGCAGAACTACGCGCGTCTGTTGGGTGATCAGCAGTTCTGGAGTTCTGTGGGTCGTGTGGCGTTGTTCACGGTGGTGCAGGTGCCGATCATGTTGTTCCTGGCGGCGGCGATGGCGTTGGCGATCGATTCGATGAAGTTGCATGGAACGAAGTTCTTCCGTATCTCGACGTTCCTGCCGTATGCGGTGCCGGCGGTGGTGTCCACGTTGATCTGGGGTTTCGTGTATGGCGCGAAGTACGGTCTGGTGGGTTCGCTGAACGACGTGTTGGGCGTGAATATCGACATGTTCGCGCCGAACGTGTTGTTGGCGTCGATCGGGAACATCAACACGTGGGAGTTCACGGGCTACAACATGCTGATCTTCTACAGCTCGCTGTCCACGATCCCGCATTCCCTGTATGAGGCGGCTTCCATTGATGGCGCGTCGGAGTGGCAGATCGTGAAGTCGATCAAGCTGCCGGAGCTCAGGGGTTCGTTGGCGATCACGGTGATCTTCTCGATCATCGGTTCGTTCCAGTTGTTCAACGAGCCTTCGATCTTGCAGAACATGGTGCCGGGCAACGCGATCACGACGTACTACACGCCGAACATGTACGCGTACAACCTGTCGTTCTCGGGCAACCAGTCGAATTACGCGGCCGCGTTGGCGATCGTGATGGCGGTGATCACGATGGCGATCGCGTATGCGGTGCAGTTGAACAGCATGAAGGAGCAGATGAAGTGAGTGCGACGACGGGTATCGAGACGTTGACTCCGGCCGAGCTCAAGGCGCAGGAGAAGGCCGCGAGGGCGGCGGAGAAGGCCAGGCAGAAGCGGGTCGCCAAAGACGAGGCGGCCGAGCGGCGCCGTGCGGAGAAGTCCGGGTTCGCGAACGTGAACAATCCGCGCCGCAGCACGTTGATGACGGTGTTGTGCGCGATCTTCGCGGTGTACTGCCTGTTCCCGTTCGTGTATCTGATGATCAACGCGACGAAGACGCAGGCCGACTTCACGTCGACGTTCGGCCTCGGGTTCGGCAAGAGCTTCGCCCTGTGGGACAACATCGTGACGGTGTTCACGTACCAGGATGGTATCTTCGGCCGTTGGCTGGTGAACACCCTGCTGTATGTGGTGGTGGGCGCGGGCGGCGCGACCTTGTTGGCGATCATGGGCGGCTACGCGTTGGCGAAGTTCCGGTTCCCTGGTCGCAAGGCCGTGTTCGCGGTGATCATCGGCAGTATTTCGGTGCCGGGCATCGCCTTGGCGGTCCCGCAGTTCCTCCTGTTCGCGAAGCTGGGATTGACGAACACGCCGTGGGCGATGATCATCCCTTCGCTGATCTCCCCGTTCGGCTTGTATCTGATGTGGATCTTCTCGGAGCAGGCCGTGCCGACCGAGCTTCTTGAGGCGGCGCGCGTGGACGGTGCGTCGGAGTTCCGCACGTTCTGGCAGATCAGCCTGCCCTTGTTGGCGCCGGGTATCGTGACTACCGCCTTGTTCACGATCGTGGCGACGTGGAACAACTATTTCCTGCCGTTGATCATGTTGAAGGACGCGGACTGGTATCCGTTGACGATCGGCTTGAACCAGTGGAAGGACCAGGCTTCCACGGCGGGCGGTCAGGCGATCCAGAACCTGGTGATCACGGGTTCGCTGATCACGATCATCCCGTTGGTGGTCGCGTTCCTGTGCCTGCAGAAGTACTGGCAGTCCGGCCTGGCCGCCGGCGCCGTCAAGGAGTGACGGAACCGGCCTCGCGGCCGGTGCCCCGTTTTCGGCTCCCTCTGACGAGGGAGCTGTCCGCCGCAGGCGGACTGAGGGAGAGCAGGAGAGCGGCCTCCGGGCCGCGGGGAAAACAGCATCGGCCGAAGGCCGATCCCGCTTCCTGCGGCCTTCCGGCCGCGGTCTCTCCCTCCGTCATCGCTTCGCGATGACACCTCCCTCGTCAGAGGGAGGCGAGAGCACCGCATCGGCTTTCGGCCGATTCCGTTCCCCTGCCGGGTGGCGGTACCCCCTCAGTCCGCCTGCGGCGGACAGCTCCCCCTGGAAGGGGGAGCGGGGAAATGGATGTGTTTGCTCCCCCTTTCAGGGGGAGCTGTCGGCGAAGCCGACTGAGGGGGTTCAGAATACCGCATCGCCCGCAGGGCGATTTCGAGATTCCGAACGATTCCGAAGCTTGATACTAAGGATTGTGTTATGACTACTCGTAGAGCGTTCAGGTGGCCGGCGTTGCTTACGCCGTCGACCCGTGGCATCGCGTTCGGTGGCGACTACAACCCCGACCAGTGGCCGGACGAGACCGTCGCCGACGACATCCGGCTCATGCGTGAGGCGCACGTCAACACGGTGGCCCTCGCCATCTTCAGCTGGGATCGGATCGAACCGCGTGAGGGCGAGTTCACCTTCGACTGGCTCGATTCCGTCATCGACCGGCTCGGCAAGGCCGGCATCGCCGTCGACCTCGCCTCCGCGACGGCGACCGCGCCGTTGTGGCTGTACGAGCGGTATCCGGAGGTCCTGCCCGTCGACCGGTACGGCCATGTCGTCAACGCCGGGTCGCGCCAATCCTGGCAGCCCACCAGCCCCGTGTTCCAGGAGTACGCGCTGCGTCTGTGCCGCATGCTCGCCGAACATTACCAGGACAACCCGTACGTCACCGCATGGCATATGGGCAACGAGTACGGCTGGAACAACCGCTACGACTATTCCGACAACGCGCTCCACGCGTTCCGATCATGGTGCGAGGCGAAGTACGGCACCGTCGAAGCATTGAACGAGGCGTGGGGCACCGCCTTCTGGTCGCAGCACGTCAACTCGTTCGACGAGGTGTTGCTGCCGCGCCACATGGGCGGCGACGCCATGGTCAATCCGCCGCAGCAGCTCGACTACGAGCGTTTCGGCAACGACATGCTCCTCGACTTCTACAAGGCGGAACGCGACGCGATCGAGGCGATCTGCCCCGGCAAGCCGTTCACCACGAACTTCATGGTCTCCACCGATCAGTGCTGCATGGATTACGCGCAGTGGGCGAACGAGGTCGACTTCGTCTCCAACGACCACTACTTCCATGAAGGCGAATCCCATCTCGACGAACTCGCCTGCTCGGACGCGCTCATGGACTCCCTCGCCCTCGGCAAACCCTGGTATGTGATGGAGCACGGCACGTCCGCCGTCCAGTGGAAGCCGCTCAACACGCGCAAGCGCCACGGCGAGCTCGTGCGCGACTCGCTTGCCCACGTGGCGATGGGCGCCGACGCCATCAACTTCTTCCAATGGCGGCAGTCCTCCTCCGGTGCCGAGGCGTTCCACTCGGCGATGGTGCCGCACGCCGGCGAGGATTCCAAGGTCTTCCGCGGCGTCGTCGAACTCGGCGCGACGCTCGCCACGCTCTCCGAGGCCGGACTGCAGGGCACGGAGCTGAAGCGTTCCGACACGGCGATCCTGTTCAGCGCCGAAAGCGAATGGGCGACGCGCAGCGAGACCCTGCCGAGCATGAAGCTCGATCATTGGCATGACGTGCGCGACTGGTACCGCGCCTTCCTCGATGCGGGAAGCCGCGCCGACATCATCCCGCTCGCCTACGACTGGAGCGGTTACCGGACCATCATCCTGCCGAGCGTGCTCGTCCTGTCCGACGCGGACACGCGACGCATCGCCGATTTCGCCGAAGCGGGCGGCACCGTCGTCGTCGACTACGCGACCGGCATCATCGACGAACACTTCCACGCCGGTCTCGGCGGCTATCCTGGCGCCGGCAACGGGCTCCTGCGCGACGTGCTCGGTGTGCGCGGCGAGGAGTTCAACATCCTCGGCGAGGAGGCGGAAGGCGAACCCGACGCGATCATCCTGTCGAACGGGCTCACGACGCGACTGTGGCAGACCGACGTGACCTCGGTCGCCTCCGACACGACCGTCATCGCCACGTACGCGGGCGAGGTGGCCGCCGACTGGGAGCTCGACGGCACGCCTGCCGTCACCAGCCATCCCTATGGTGAGGGCCGGGGCGTCTACGTCGGCTGCGATCTCGATCGCCACGACATTGCCGCCCTCATCCCCGCACTGGGGGTATCGGAACCCGAATCGTGCGGCGGTCCGGTTCCGGCTCCCTCTGACGAGGGAGCTGTCGGCCGCAGGCCGACTGAGGGAGAGACGTCCGCTCGCATCACGGATTCCCGCATCATCCACACCGTCCGCGAGTCCACGGACGGCGCCATCCGCTTCGACTTCTACCTCAACCGCACGCGCGGCGACGTCACGCTGGAAGACGTTCCTGGCGAGCCGGTCGTCGCGCATCGCACGGAAGCCGGAACGGCGGACCGTGCGAACGGCGCGGACGGCGCGAGCGATACGGACGCCGCGAACGGAACCGGCGCATACACATTGCGGCGCAACGCCATCCTCGTCACGAGGACCGTGCGTCCGGAATAGCCGGACGCAAGCGGGTACAATGGCGACGTCGAACCAACGGAAGCGAGGTGCGGAGATGAGCGGGACGAAACCGGCGAAAAGGCGCGTCACCCTGCGCGACGTGGCGCAGGAGGCCGGCGTCTCGCTCAAGACCGCCTCGAACGTGATCAACGGCAACGGGCGCATGAGCGAGGCCACGCGCGAACGCGTCGAAACGGTCATCAAGGATCTCGGCTACCGCGTCAACGTGGCCGCACGCAACCTGAACCGCGACCACACCGGATTCATCACGCTCGCCGTACCGTCGCTCACTCCGCCGTACCTCGCCGAACTCGCCAACCGCGTGATCGACGCGGCGCGGCGGCACGACTACTCCGTATACGTCACCACGTATGCGGAGGGGTCGGCGAAAGGCGCGCGCGACCTGTTGGAGAAGTTCAATTCCACCGTGTCCGACGGCATGATCCTGTCGATGAGCGAGGTGGAGAGCATCACGCCCGACGATCTCAAGGTCGATTTCCCGCTCGTCGTGGTCGGCGCGCGCACCACGTGGGGCATCGCCGACCACGTGACCCCCGACGACGTCAACGCGGCCGCCCGGGCCGCCGGATATCTGTACGACCATGGTTCCACGCGTCTCGCCGTCGTCGGCGCGCGCGGCGTCTACGACGAGACGGCGCTGCTGAAAGCGACCGAGGGCAACGCGCAGCTGCGTCTGCGCGGCATCATCGAGGAGAGCCGTCGCCGCGGCGTCGCATTGGACGCGCGGCTCGTCGGCAACACGGATTTGGATTGGACGATCGGCGCGGGGGCGCGCGTCACGCAGCGCCTCATCGACTCGGGAATCCCGTTCGACGGGGTCGTCGCATTGAACGACCAGCTGGCGATCGGCGCGATGACCGCGCTGCGCACCAGCGGCATCGACGTGCCCGCTCAGGTGCAGGTGATCGGCTTCGACAATATCGAGGAGGCGCCGTACCTGCAGATTCCGCTCACCACCATGTCGTCGCGTCTCGAATGGACGGCGCCCGTCGCGGTCGAGAGGATTCTCGGGCGCATCCGCGGCGACATCACGAAACCGGAGCTGCTCACCTGCGAGTCGGAGGTCATCGCGCGCGAATCCACGCGGTGAGCGGTGAGCGGTGAACAGCGGGTGCGTGGTGGCGTCCGACGCGTCGACTCCGTTGCATCGTTCGTCTCCGACGCGTCGCGTCCCTGTTGAGGTACACCGGTTGACCAAAGCCGGAACCGGTGCTACGCTGTAACCGTTGTGATACACAGCTGTATCTATTGGCACACAAGGAATCGTTGTGTACCAGATTGTGTACCAGAGCAGAGCCGCTGCAATCATCCCGTTCGGGAATCGTAAGGAGAAGCATGAAGCAATCAGCATTATGGGGCCGCGTCGTCGCGGCCGCCGTCGCGGCGACGACCCTGTGCGCGTCAGGCATGGTCGCGGCGTCCACCGCGGCCGCCGCCGAGACGCCGGTCAAGGCGGACATCAACGTCAAGGCCATCGACGGACTGTCCAAGGACTTCATCGGGGGAGCGGACGTCTCCTCCATGCTGTCGCTGGAGGAGAGCGGCGTCACGTTCAGGAACGAGCAGGGTCAGGTCGAGGACCTCTTCACGCTGCTCAAGGAGAGCGGTGTCAACTACGTGCGCCTGCGCGTGTGGAACGACCCGTTCACCGCCGACGGACAAGGCTACGGCGGCGGCAACGTGAACGCCGACCGCGCGCTCGTCATGGCCGAACGCGCCACCAAGGCCGGTCTCAAGGTGCTCGTCGACTTCCACTACTCCGACTTCTGGGCCGACCCCAGCAAGCAGCAGGCGCCCAAGGCGTGGAAGTCGTTCGAAGGCGACGCCGACAAGACCGCCCAGGCCGTCCACGACTACACCAAGGAGACGCTCACCAGGTTCAAGGAGGCCGGCGTGGACGTCGGCATGGTGCAGGTCGGCAACGAGACCACCGCGAAGATCGCCGGCGTCTCCGGCTGGGACGGCATGTGCAAGGTGTTCTCCGCCGGAGCCAAGGCCGTGCGCGAGACGATCCCGCAGGCCAAGGTCGCCATCCACTTCACCAATCCGGAACGCAACACGTACGCCGGCTACGCGAAGCAGCTCGCCGACCACAAGGTCGACTACGACGTGTTCGCCAGCTCCTACTACCCGTTCTGGCACGGCACCGCCGACAACCTCGCCAAGCAGCTGAAGAACGTCGCCGCCACCTACCACAAGGACGTGATGGTCGCCGAAACCTCATGGGCCTACACGCTCGACGACGGCGACGACGACTCCAACACCATCACGGCGAAGAACGTGAACGCCGCCGACGTGAAATTCGACATCAGCCCGCAAGGCCAGGCCGACGAACTACGCTACGTGGCCGAAGCGGTGAACTCGGTCGGCGACAACGACGGCGACGGCGAGAACGACGGCCTCGGCATGTTCTACTGGGAGCCCGCATGGCTGCCCGTCGGCCAAGGCGGCCGCGGCAACGCCGACCTCGTCAACCTGTGGAACGAATACGGCGGCGGCTGGGCCACCAAGGCCGCCGGCGAATACGATCCGAACGACGCCGGCAAGAAGTGGGGAGGCTCCGGCGTGGACAACCAGGCGCTGTTCGCCTTCGACGGCACCGCCCTGCCCTCGCTGAAGACCTTCTCCTACCTGCACACCGGCGCAGTCACCGACCACGTGTTCGCCGGCATCGATGACGTCGCCATTACCGCGTCCGACAAGGACTCCATCGACGCGATCAAGGCGAAACTGCCCGCCGACGTGACCGCCCGCTACAAGGACGGCGTCGACGAGACCGAAACCGTCACCTGGCGTTCCGCGGCGCTCGACTGGATCCGCGGCGCCGGCATCTACACGATCGACGGCGTGACCGCGTCCGGACACACCGTCAAGGCGGTCATCACCGTCGAAGCCACCCCCGCGACCAACCACGTCGTCAACGGAAGCTTCGAAGACGGCGCGAAGAGCGGCTGGACCGTCACCGGCAGCGGCGCGAGCATCAAATCCGACAAGGGCAACGCCTCCGACGGATCGTGGGTGCTCGGCTTCTGGGCGGACAAGGCGTACACGTTCCAGGCGTCCCAGACCGTCACCGGCCTCGAACCCGGCGCATACACGCTCACCGCGAAAAGCCAGGACGCGCTCGTCGGCGGCACCGCCGGCACGAACAAGGTGACCCTCAACGCGACGACCGGCGGCACCGGCGATACCGGCGACGCGGGCAAGACGCAATCCGCCGAACTCAAGCTCGACGGCTGGAAGCAATGGCACACCGCCAGCGTGCCCGTCACCGTCGGCGAGGACGGCACCGTGACCATCACCATCACCGGCGACCTCGGCGCCGCCGACTGGGGCAGCGTCGACGAGGTCACGCTCACCCGCACGGCCGAAACGCCTGCCAAGCCCGACACGACCGCGCTCGAAGCCGCCGTGAAGAAGGGTGAGAACGTGGACCGCGCCGGCTACACCGACGACTCGCTCGACAAGCTCGACGACGCGCTCGCCGCCGCCCGCGTGCTGCTCGCCGGCAGCGCCGCCACCACCGACGACGTCACGCAGGCGACCAAGCTCGTCGACGACGCCATCGCGGGACTGACGGCCAAGCGGTTCGTCAGCATCTCCGTCACGCCGAAGAAGACCGTCTACCAGGTGGGCGGGAAGATCGCCGCCGACGACCTGACCGTCACCGGCAACTACGAGGCCGGCTCCGGCAGCGTCGAACTCGCCGCCGACCAGTACACGCTCACCTACGGCTTCTCCGCCGTCTCCGACGCGTCGAAGGTCACCGTCGCGCTCGCCTCCGATCCGAGCGTCACCGAAACGTACACGGTGAAGGTCACCGCGAAGACCGGCGCCGGCGCCGGCGATTCCGGTGCGACCGGCGATTCCGGCGAAACCGGTGACGGCACCGTCGCCGGCGACGGTACCGGCTCCGGCGCCGGCACGACGCGTCCGGGCGCCGAGCCGGGCGCGACCGGCCGGAACGCCGAAGCCGGCGGCCTCACCGCCACCGGCGCCGCCGTCGCTTCCATCGCCGGATTCGCGGCCGTCGCGCTCGCCGCGGGCGGCGTCGCGCTGGTGGTCCGTCGCCGGCGTCGCGGCTGACATGGACGGATCGGATGTGGTTGCGTCAGCCGCTGGGACATGACGGCGTTCGTCCGGTGAGGATTTCGGACGAACGCCGTGCGTCGCGCCGACGTCGGTGGCGACGGCGGAATTCGGCGACCTCTTCCGGGCGGCCGCCGCGCGTCGTCGCCCATGCCGGGGCCGTATCGTCCCGTCGACGTTGCGCCGGAGCGGGGCGTCGGGCGGGACCCGCGCCTCCGCTGTCCCGCTCCACCCATTCTCACGTGGCCATGTTGCGCCGGGAATCACGGGAACCGCGCGATAGAATCGTGGGGAAAGTACCGTTCATCTCGGATGGCCGGTGCCGGGCCGGCGACGTGACGGATCGCGCCGCCGCCCGGTCTCCGCCGATGCCGGTGAGGAGGCATGGCAATGGTTGACGGCTTGCATGCGGATAGTGCGCGAGATGTGCGCGATGAGGTGACGCTGCCGGACGGGAGCGTGATGCCACGGCTCGGCATGGGAACCTGGTATCTGGGCGAGGGACGACGGCCGTTCGACGACGAGGCGGCGGCGTTGCGCGCTGGACTGGACGCGGGAGTGCGCCTGATCGACACGGCGGAGATGTACGCGGATGGTGGTGCCGAACGGCTCGTCGGCGCGGCGATCGACGGGTACGATCGCGGATCGCTGTACATCGTGTCGAAGGTGTATCCGCACAACGCCGGACGCCGTCACCTGCGCCGCAGTCTGGAGGCGTCGCTGCGTCGTCTCGGCACCGATTACCTCGACATGTACCTGCTGCACTGGCGCGGCAGCGTGCCGTTGCGTGAGACCGTCGACTGCATGGAACAGGCGGTCGAGGACGGTCTGATCCGCCGATGGGGCGTCTCGAACCTCGACCTGAACGACATGCGCGAACTGATGGATGTGTCCCGCGGATCGCATTGCTGCGTCGACCAGGTGCTCTACCACCTGGGATCGCGTGGCATCGAAGTCGATCTGCTGCCATGGCTGCGCGAGAGGCATATCCCCGTGATGGCGTACTGTCCGCTCGCGCAGGCCGGGCGTCTGCGTGACGGGTTGCTCGGCAGTGCGGCGGTGCGCGAGGTCGCGGCCGCGCACGGGTTCACGCCGATGCAGGTGCTGCTCGCGTTCGTGCTCCACCAGCCGGACATGATCGCCATCCCGCGTTCCGGCGTGCCCGAACACGTGCTCGCCAACGCCGCCGTACTCGATTCCCCGCTCACAGACGCGGAATACGCGGAATTATCCCAAGCGTTCCCCGCCCCCGACCACCCCGTCCCGCTCGACATGGAATGACCCGTCTCCCCGGATTTCTCTGTTGAGGGGTGGCTGTCCGAGTCGAGCACGTCGAGGTCGCCGGCGTTGAATCTGGCCCCCTTTGTGGAGGGGGCTCCCGGCTGTGCCGGGTGGGGGAGAGTGTGCTCCCCTTGTGAGGGGGAGCTGCCCGCCGGGGGCGGGCTGAGGGGGTTGGTTGTGTTTGGGTGAATGCCCGGTTGGTTGTGGGTGAATTGTGTTGGTTGGGGTGTGTGTGGTGGTGTGTGGCCGGGTAGGCTGGTGGGTGTAGGGGGTTTGGGCCCTTGTTTTCGACACGCCGTGGGAGCGCCGTCGTTGCAACGTTTCGGGCG
>NZ_JBKEVB010000008.1:0-113378 GCF_056356875.1 Bifidobacterium sp. LH_426 | reverse complement strand
AACCCGTACCCGGTGCCAACGATGCCCCAACACACATGTAAACCATGCCCCAGGAGACCCCGTCAACCATGCCCCAAGACATGCGTCAACTATGCCCCGAGACAATACACCCCTGTTGGGATACCCCTTGCAACGCAGATAGGTGTAAAGACGACGGAGGATGTACCCCTCGTAACGGTATTGGACGACATGGTGCTGGGGCGTGCGGCGCGGCAGGCATTCGGTGAACCCTGCGCTGTCGCATCGGGTATGTGGTGTCGGGCCGCGGTGCCGGGCTGCGGCGCGGGGCCGGATACACGAAGCCGAATACACGAAGCCGAATACACGAAGCCGAATACACGAAGTGGGGTGCCGACATGACTGCCGGCACCCCACTTTGGTTCGCTCGGAATCACCTGGGCGGATTCTACTTTTTCGCCTGGGTGAGCTGGTAGGCGACGAAGAGGATCGCGAGCCAGATCACGCCGGCGATGACGGCGACGCGGTAGCTGGGGGAGAAGCACATGAGCACCACGACCAGCGCGAGGAACGCGAGCACCACCCACGGCGTCACCTTCGCGAACGGCAGCTTGAAGTGGATCGCGGCCAACGCCTCGGCACCCGACTTGCCCGCAAGATCGGTGTCGCCCGGTGCGCCGCCGGCGGCGACCACGCGGCGGAACTTCATCTCGGTGACCATGATCATCGTCCAGTTGATGATGCCGGCGATCGTCGCGATCGACATCAGGTAGTTGAACGCGAACTCGGGCCACACGAACACGACGACCACGGCGATCGCGGTGATCACCGCGGAGGTGAGCACGCCGGCCACCGGCACGCCGTGCCTGTTCAGCTTGCCGAGGTAGGCGGGCGCGTTGCCCTGCTTCGCCAGCGAGTACAGCATGCGGGAGTTCGCGTACAGACCGGAGTTGTAGACGCTCATCACGGCGGTCAGGCACACGAAGTTGAGGATGCCGGCGGCCGCGTGCACGCCCACCGAGTCGAAGATCTGCACGAACGGGCTGGACTTGCCGTCGATCTGGTTCCACGGCACCACGGCCATGATCACGCCGAGCGCGCCGATGTAGAACACGAGGATACGCCAGATGATGTCGTTCGTGGCGCGCGGGATCGTGGTCTTCGGGTCCTCCGTCTCGCCGGCCGTGATGCCGATGAGCTCGGTGCCGCCGAAGCTGAACATGACGACGACGAGCGCCATCAGCAGGCCCGTCCACGAGCCGTCCTTCGCCTGGCCCATCAGGCCGTTCGGGAAGAAGCCGCCGCCCACGGTGAACCAGTTCGCGAACGTCGCCTTCGCGCCCGACTCGGTCGGCAGCGCGAACACGATCACCGCGAGACCGCCCAGGATCATCGCGATCACGGCCACGATCTTGATGATCGCGAACCAGAACTCGAACTCGCCGAACTTGCTCACGCCGAGCAGGTTCGCCGCGCAGATCACCACGAGGAACACGGCGGCCGACACCCACGTCGGAATCGCCGGGAACCAGTAGTTGACGAAGCTGCCCACTACGGCCAGCTCCACCATCGACACGAGAATGTAGTTGAACCAGTAGTTCCAGCCGGAGATGAATCCGGCGCGCTTCGACCAGTAGCGGGTCGCATAGTAGCTGAACGCGCCCGCCTTCGGATCCTCGACCGACATCTCGGACAGTGCGCGCACGATCATGAAGATCGCGAGACCGCCGATCAGGTAGGCGAGCAGGATCGACGGGCCGGCCAGCGCGATCGACTCGCTCGAGCCGTAGAACAGGCCCGTGCCGATCGCGCCGCCCAGCGCGATCAGCTGGATGTGGCGGTTCTTCAACGATTTGCGCAGCGTCGCGGGCACCGGCACGTCGTCGGTCTCGCGCGGCTTCGTGGCCGTGTCGCCGGCCTTGTTCTCGGAAGCCATATGTTCTTCTCTCTCTTGTCTCATATCTCACGTCGTGTCTCACGGGCGGCTTCGCCGTCCGCCCGTCGCGGGAGACCTTGTGGGCTGTGCGCGACGGTTCGCAACCACGGTATTGTATGCCGTTTCCCCACGGCGATCGCGTTTGCGTCCGCGGACCGGCGCGAAGACAATGGAAGAGGACAAGGAGGTGCGTGATGTCGCAGGCGTTTCTCAAGGACATGCTGCGCTGCTGGCGGCGGTCGTGGAAGCGGTTCGTCTCCATCGCGCTGATCACCCTGCTCGGCGTGGCCGTGCTCACCGGCATCTACGCGGGCTGCCGCGACGCGTTCCTCGCCGCCGGCCGCTTCTACGAATCGCAGGGGTTGCGCGACATCCAGGTCGTCTCCACCGCGGGCCTCACCGACGACGACGTGGCCGCGCTACGCAAGGTGCGCGGTGTGGAATCGGTGCAGGCGGAGCGCTCGCAGACAGTGACCGTGAGCGTGCATGGTTCGGACAAGACCGCGGTAATCCGCGAGATCGGGGGAGTCGGCGGCGGTGTGGACGGCGACGCCGCGACAGGCCTCGATCGCCCGTACCTCACGGAGGGCCGGCTGCCGCGGAAGACCGGCGAAATCGCCGTCACGAAGCGGTTCCTCAGCGACAGCGGCCTCAAGGTCGGTGGTCGGTTCGGCGTCACATCGGAGCAGTCGGAAAAGTCAAAGAAGACGAAGCTCACCATCACCGGCGTGGTCATCGACCCGCAGGATCTCGCCAATCCGGACGGGTACGCTTCGAAGAACGCCTTCCGCTCCACCGCCTCCGACGACTACGCGTTCTTCGCGCTGGCGGGCGGTACAGACGACAACGCGACCACCGAAACGACCACCGACACGACCGACAACGCGGCCGACAGCACCACCGCCATCGCCTCCGAGACCGCCGACGACCTCTACACATCAATCAGCCTGCGCGTCACCGGCACCTCCGACCTCGACACGTTCTCCGACGACTACGACACCGCCGTGCGCACGGTGGCGAGCCGCATCGAGAACACCATCCAGTCCAAGCGCGAGAAGGCCCGCCGTCAACAGCTCACCGATGCGGCCCAGGCGAAACTCGATAAGGCCCGCGCCGAGACCGAACAGCGTTTCGCGGACGCCCAAGCCCGACTCGACCAGCAACGCGCGCAGTTCGACGCCCAAGTTGATGGGTTGGCGGCGCAATCTGCAGGGTTGATGCCCCAATCTGTAGGAAATTCCGCCCAACCTGCAGAACATTCCTCCCAACCTGCATACGACCCCGCAGTAGTCCGGCAATCCGTCATCGCGAAAAGCCCGGAATTGCAACAGGCCCAATCCCAGCTCGACCAGGCGCAGGCGGACCTCACCGCACAGAAAGAGGCCGCGATCCAGCAGATCGACGCCCAAACCATACAGGTTGCCTCCCAAATCCCGCAGGTTCGCTGGTATGTGACCACGCGCGCCGACATCGGCGGCTTCAGCGCCTTCAAATCGGACATGACCTCGATCGAATCGATCGGCCGCGCGTTCCCCGTCGTGTTCCTGCTCGTCGCCGTGCTGATGAGCCTGACCACGATGGCCCGCATGGTCGAGGAGGACCGCGGTCTCATCGGCACCTATCTCGGTCTCGGCTACCGCGGCATCGCCGTCGCCTCCCGCTATCTGCTGTTCGCGCTGCTCGCCTGCCTGATCGGCGGCGGACTCGGTCTGGTCGCCGGATTCCTCGGCATCCCCGCGTTCCTGTTCGTCGTGATCGAAGGCCTGTACACGCTGCCCGGCGCGCGCCTCGAATACGACTGGCTGTACGGCTCGGCCGGCATCGCGCTGTTCGTGGTCGGCGTGCTCGCCGCCACCGCATTCGCTTGCCGCCGCGACATCCGCCACATGCCCGCCGAGCTGATGCGTCCGAAGGCCCCGAAGGCCGGCGCGCGCATCCTCCTCGAACGCATCCGCCCGGTCTGGAGCCGCATGGGCTTCCTCAACAAGGTGACCGCACGCAACATCTTCCGTTTCAAGTCGCGTCTCGTGATGACGGTCGGCGGCGTGGCCGGCTGCACCGCGCTCATCCTGTGTGGCCTCGCCATCAACGACACGGTCGCCGCGATCGGCCCGAAACAGTACGACGGCATCTACCGGTACGACCTCATGGCCGTCTCCGCCGACGCCGACGCGCCCGCCCTGCGCGCACGGCTCGACAAGGACGGCAAGACCACCGCGACGTTGCGCATCCGCGTGGAAAGCGGCGAGCTGTCGACCTCCACGACATCCGCCGCGACCGGCACCACCGCCACGTCCGGCACCACCCAGCCCGCCTCCAGCGAAACAATCCAGCTCATCGTCGTCCCCGAACGGTCGCTGAAGCGCCTCAACACGATGATTGACCTGCGCGAGGCGAGCGACAACGACCTCTACCGCTACAGCGGCGGCATGTTCGGCCGCTCCGGCGGCGGCGAGGTCACGCTCGACGACTCCGGCGCGATCGTCAGCCAGTCCGCGGCGAATGCGCTCGGCGTGCACGCGGGCGACACGGTCACGCTGCGCGGCGGCGACCTGACGCGCGCGAGAACGCGCGTCGCCACCGTCACGCGCAGTCTCGTCGGTTCGGACGTGTACGTGAGCGAGTCACTGTACCAGCGTCTGTTCGGTGATTCCGCCGATTCCAGTGATTCCGCCGCCACCCCCGTCTGGAACGCCGTCTACGCGACGCTCAAAGGAGACGACGCCGCCCAGACCGCCTACGTCGACAAGCTCGCCGACGACCCCGCCGTCGTCAGCGCGGTCGGCACCGCCGAACTCGCCGACGGATTCTCCTTCGACCTGATGGGCGCGGTCGTCGCCCTGATCGTCGGACTGGCGGGCGCGTTGTGCCTGGTCGTGCTGTTCACGCTCGCGAATACGAACATCTCCGAACGCGTGCGCGAGATGGCCACGCTCAAGGTGCTCGGATTCCGCAAGCGCGAGATCCACCAGTACGTGAACCGCGAGATGCGCGTGCTCACGTGGATGGGCGTGGCGGTCGGTCTGCCGCTCGGCCGCTGGATCGGCGGTCTGCTCACCGCGGCGCTCGGCATGCCGTCCCTGTATTTCGAAGTGGATCTGCGCCCGACCAGCTATCTTGCGGCTGCGTTCGCGACGCTCGTCTTCGCCGAGTTCGTCGCCTGGCTCACCAAGCCGGTGCTCGACCGCATCGACCCGGTCGGCGCGCTCAAGAGCGTGGAGTAGCGTCGCCGGCGCCCGCGCCCGTTGCACCGTCCGTTCCGGCGTCCGTGTCCGTCCCGGCGCTCGCGTCCGCTCCATCCTCGTCGATGTGCATGTCCGCCGTCGTCCACGGCTTCCGGTCGCGCTTGAGCAGGTCCGCGCGCATCCAGTACACGCGATGCTCCAGCCGCCGGATCAGCTGCGTGGTCGTGCACTTGACGCGCTGCGCCGGCGTGAGCCGCCCGGTCATCTCCGACAACGCGAGCAGATCGTCCTGATACGCCGCCTGATGCGCCTCGCGCGTCGCATCGTCCGCGTCGCCGTCGGCAGCCGCATCGGAATCCGCCGCCGCCTCCGCGTCGCACGCGCTCGACATCGCGTAGTAGCTGCGTGCCGGCAGCACGCCGTGCTCCATCGCCAGATCGAAGTTGTGCGCGGCTGCGACCGCCTGATCATGCTGGTAGCCGAACTCGCGTTCCGGCGGCTCGTCGCCCTCATGCTGCAGCTGGTGGTAGAGCGTCACGTCGATGTCGGCGACCTTGCGCACGCGCAGATACAGTTCGCCCGCCACCATCGCGACGTGCGCGCGCGTGCCTTCCGGGAACCGCAGTCCCTCCCACAGTTCGCGCCGATACAGCCGCCCCCAGCAGGAATCGTTGAAATACCGGGCTTCCGTGTTGCGCCCGAATTCGGTGCCGACGAGCCGCAGACTCTTGCAGAATACGTTCTGGTACGCCTTGAGCGCGTCGGTGAACACGGTCACGCGTTCCGGCTCGCGCGCGCCTTCCGCCGTGGCCTCCGCCACGTCGTACAGCCGCGCGACGCCGAACTGCTTCCAGCGTGCCTTGGCGAGGTCCGCGCCGGTGCGTTCGGCGGCGTGCAGCAGCAGTTCGACGTATCGGCGGTCGAGGATGTCGTCGCTGTTGGCGAACGTCACCCACTCGCCGCGCGCGGCGTTGAGGCCCGCGTTGCGTGCCTTCGCCGCGCCGGCGTGCGTCTGGTGGATGACGGTCACGCGGTCGTCGCGCAGCGTGTATTCGTCGAGGATGGCAGCGCTTGAGTCGGTGGAGCCGTCGTCGACGAGGATGATGTCGAGCCGCGGGTGCGATTGCCTGAGGATCGAGTCGACGCAGTAGCGCACGTAATCCTCGGTGTCGTACACGGGCACGATGACGGAGACCAGCGGCGTGGTGCTCGGCGTGCCCGGCGGCGTGGTCAACAGCATGTGATGTGTGGTCCCCGGCTTTCTGTGGCGTTACGGGCCGTGACGGTTCGTCCGGTCCGTTGTATCGGCTCCAGTATGGCACGGGGACGCTGAACGTCGGCTGGACGCTTCCGGGTCTCACACGACCATCACGTTCGGTTCCTGTTCGGCCACGTTCGGTCGTGTGATTCCGGAAGCGCGATCACTCGGCGTCGCCGCCGAGGGCCTTCGCCGCGGCGTCGAGGCTGCTGGTCGCGTTGCGCAGATCGTCCGAGTAGTCGCGGATCGCGGCGATCGCCTCGTCCACGTCCTGCTGGGAGCCGTCGGACGGGCAGGTGGGCGCGTCGCCCAGCTTGTCCACGGCGGCCTGCGCGGCCTTGACGGCCTTGAGCTGGTCGGGGTCGGTCTTGCCGTCAGCGTTCTTGACGGCTTCGTCGGCCTCGGCCTTCACGGTCTTGAGCGCGTCCTGATGCGCTTTGAGCGCGACGATCTGCGTCTCGCAGTTCTCCACGGATTCGGCGCTTGCCTTGCCGCCGCCCCATGTGAAGGCGAACGTGGCGATCGAGGCGATCACGACCACGATGGCCACGATGATGCCGATGCGCATGTCCTTCTTCGTGCACTGGGCCGGGGATTCGGCGGTTGTGTTGGCGGTGGTTTCGGGGGATTCGATGGTGTTGGTGGTGTCAGGGGTGTCGGTGGCGTGCTGCTGGTCGTTCGTCATCTCCGCTCCTTCGTGCGTATGCCCGTGTGAGGTTGTGTCCGGTTCGTGTGTGATATGCGCGATTGTGCGCGCTCGTTGCCGTCGCCGCCCGCGGATTTCCGCCGTCTTCGGCGAATCAGGCCGGAATAATCTTACTCATGTTCCGCAGCCGCGCAATCGTAAGGGCCTGATTGCCCGAAAACCGTGGAAAACCGTGAGACGGCGGGGCTATGCGGTGAACAGCGTGCCGGGGAACCCGCCGGAGACGATGGCCGTGCGGTCGGCCTTGAGTACGGCGCACTCGAACGTGATTCCGGGGTGCAGCGCGGTCAGCCGCGCGTGCAGCGTGTTCGGGTCGGCGACGAACAGCGCGGTCGCCAGTCCGTCGGCCAGCGCGGTGGGGTAGAGGGGAAGCGCGGCATGGCGGGGGAGCGCCGCGGTATCGTCCGTCCCGCGGGAATCATGATTCGTGCCCGCGGTCGGTACGTACACCCAGGTCGCGGCCACGTCGTCGACCGGGAGACCGTCGACCGCGTTGAGCAGATGATGGACCGTCATCGTCGTGCGTTCGTCGGGGGTGTGCGCGGTCCAGCGGCGGCGGCTCGGCGCGCTCGCGCAGAACGCGCCGCGGGTGACGCTCGCCGTGCCGATCGCACGGGAGTCGTCGGACGGGTCCTCGAGGGCGATGGTGACGGGGGCGGGGGAGCAGGTGCGGAGGTCGCCGCCGGCGTCGATGACGAAGGTCGGGGTCGAGGCAGGGATAGGCGCGGGCTCGGGGACCCCCTCAGTCGCGCTTCGCGCGACAGCTCCCCCTGAAGGGGGCGCAGGGGAGGTGGTGGCGAGTGTGGGGGTTGCTCCCTCAGTCGGCCTTTGGCCGCCTGCTCCCGCTGAAGGGGGCGCGGGGGAGGTGGTGGCGAGTGTGGGGTTTGCTCCTTCAGTCGGATTTCGGTCGCCGGTTCCCTCTGAAGGGAACGCAGGGGCTGGGGACGAAGGGTCGGTGAGACGGGCGGCGAGGAGGTCGACGAGGTAGCCTTTGCCGCAGGCGCCGAAATCGAGGGCGACCGGGCGGTGGGTGACGAGCGTCGTGCCGTGTTCGCCGGTGCGCGTCACGTCTCCGTGCCACGTCGGCCGTCCATGGATTGCGCCGAGTGCGCTGCCGTGCGTATCGGATTGGCCATGGATTGCGCTGAGTGTGTTGTCGCGCGTGTCGGGTCGGCCGGTCGGGGCGAGGATTGCGCGGGAGCTATCGGCGGAATCCACGGTGGCGGGAATCGTATTGGCGGAATCCGTGGTGGTGGGAATCGCGCCGGGGGAGAGGGTGAACGAGTAGCGGGCGTCGTAGCCGAGGCGGATGAGGTCTTCGCCGACGCACGGGTCGATGGCGCCGTCGGTCGCCTCGCACAGCAGATCGTAGAGGTCGAACAGCGGCCCCGCCCAATCGGGGAACGCGAACGTGCCGCCACGCTCGGCGCGTCGCATCGCCGATACGAGGGAATCGTCGCGGAACCGCGACAACACGCGTTCATACTGTTCGATGAACCCGTCGATCCGCCGCCCGTCGCCGGTGGTTTCGGACGACTGCACGATGATTCCGGTGCCCAGGGCGTGCGGAAAGGCCATCGTGTACGGCATACGTTCGGCAAGTGACGTCATGCCGTCCCAGTGTAGGAGCGCACCCCTGCGGGCGTCCATCCGCCGGCTTGCTCCCTCACGGATTCCCTCACGGATATGGGGGGAGCCGTCGTTGCCGGCTGGACGCGGTCGCGCGACAAACCTTGCTCCCCCACGGATATGGGGAGCTCAAGCCGGGTGCCCCCTCAGTCGGCCTTCGGCCGCCAGCTCCCCCTGAAGGGGGCGCAAAGTGACGGATGTACCTTTGCTCCCCCACGGATGTGGGGGAGCTGTCCGGTCGAAGACCGGACTGAGGGGGAACGGGGCTGACCTCGGGGGGAAGCGTATCGATCGGATATATCCCGATGCTAGGATTGACGCGGTGTCAATGAGGTCACGGAGGTTGCATATGACGGATGACGCTGTACGGGTCAAGGACCTGCCCGCCCCGAAGATCTGGGCGTTCGCGGTCGGGCAGTTCGGCTGGGCGCTGCTCTCCGGCATCATCTCGAACTGGCTCGTGTACTTCTACCAGCCGGACAACGAGACCATCGCCCAAGGCCAGACCGTGTTCGTGCCGCAGGGGCTCGCCGTGCTTGGCGTCGTCACCGTGGTGGGTGGCATCACCGCGTTCGCCCGCTTCTTCGACGCGTTCATCGACCCGGCCGTCGCCTCCCTGTCCGACCGCTGCGACGCACGTGCCGGCCGCCGCATGCCGTTCCTCAAATTCGCGGCGCTCCCGCTCGCGCTCGTCACCGTGCTCGTCTTCTGGAGTCCGGTCAACGGCACGAGCTGGGCGAACGCGGCCTGCTGTTCGTCACCGTGATCGGCTACTACATCGCGCTCACCTTCTACTGCACGCCGTACAACGCGCTCATCGCCGAGCTCGGACACGATTCCAAACAGCAGCTCGCCATCTCCACCGCCATCTCGTTCACATGGGTGTTCGGCACGGCCGTCGCCTACGTCGCGCCCGTCATCTGGGGCGGATTCGTGCCGATGCTCGGCCGTGTCGACGCGATTCGGGTCACGTTCACGATCATGGCGGCGGTCGCGTTCGTGTGCATGCTCGTGCCGCCGCTCGCCATCCGCGAGAGGGAGTACGTCGATTCGAAGCCCACATCCGAATCGATGGTCGCATCGTTGCGGCAGACGTTCGGCGACGGCGAATTCCGTAAGTTCGTCTGCTCCGACGTCGTCTACTGGGTGGCGATCACCACATTCCAGACCGGTCTGCCGTTCTTCGTGACCTCGCTGCTGAAACTCCCCGAGACCACGACCACCGTCTACTTCGTGCTGATGACCGGCGTCTCCGTGCTGTTCTACGTGCCCGTCAACCTGCTCGCCAACCGTGTGGGCAAGAAGCAGCTGCTGCTCGTCGCGTTCGTGATCTTCACCTGCGCGTTCGCGTTCGCCGGCGCGCTCGGCTCCGGCGCGGTCGCGTTCCTGCCGCCGATGGCGCAGGGCGTGCTGCTGTCGATCGTGGGCGC
The DNA here is from genome assembly GCF_056356875.1 of Bifidobacterium sp. LH_426. Classification (NCBI taxonomy): domain Bacteria; kingdom Bacillati; phylum Actinomycetota; class Actinomycetes; order Bifidobacteriales; family Bifidobacteriaceae; genus Bifidobacterium; species Bifidobacterium sp. LH_426. The sequence continues at coordinate 103,276 of NZ_JBKEVB010000008.1, read as the reverse complement.
GGTGCCGATGGCCGCGTTCGGCATCCTGCCGCAGGCGATCGTCGCCAACATCGCCGACGCCAGCTCGAAGACCACCGGCCAGGACCGTCAGGGCATGTTCTACGCGGCCCGCACATTCGCGATGAAGATGGGCCAGTCCGTCGCGATGCTGCTGTTCACCGGCGTCTCCACGATCGGCATGGCGTCCGGTGCCGGCTACCGCATCGCCGCCGTGAGCGCCGCAGTATTGTGCGGCATCGGCGGCGTGGTCTTCGCCTTCTACGACGAACGCAAGGTGCTGCGCGTGCTGGAGGGGTGACGGGTATGGAAGGGTGACGGCTATGGAAGAGTGACGGTCATACCCCCTCAGTCGGCCTATGGCCGACAGCTCCCCCTCAAAGGGGGAGCAAAGTGGGTTGCGCCCCCTGAGAAGGAGACAAAGTGGATTGCGCCCCCTTGAGAGGGGGCGCGAAGAGGATTGTCATGCGTGTGACGCATGGCGGATTGCGCCCCCTTCAGGGGGAGCTGGCCGGCGAAGCCGGACTGAGGGGGTGCGGAGGGTCCGCAATATGGAATGAGACATGGGCGGCGGTATGTCCAGTTCGCGATGTGAGACGCAACGGGAGGCGTCTTACCGGCGCGGACGTGCCGAAACCGTGACGAAACAAGGATTTCCACCCCGAAAACGTCGCTCCGCATGCCGACTACCTCAATAATCCGCAAAAATCAAGACTGTTGTTCCGGGAATTTTTTCTCTATCGTTCTGATGGATTGTGAAATTAGAGAGGAAGACCCTGGAATGTCCGCGTTGCTCAAGCGCGTTCCGGTGAAGCTCGTCGCGTTCGCCGGTGCGTTGATGATGATCGTGGCGATGGCCGTGACCCCGTTCGCCGCCGTCCCACAGACCGCGCTCGCCGCCGGCTCCTCGTCCGGACTGTCCTCCGCCACCAGCAAGGCCACGGACTACAAGACGTGGTCCGCGGTCTCCGAGGCGATGGCCGAGCAGCTGCAGGACGGCCAGCAGGAGTACGAGGACGGCAACACGTCCGGCGCGACTTCCGACTTCATGGCCGCGTACAACTCGATCTACGTCGCCTCCAACTTCACCGCCGTCGTGAACTCCACGATTGGCGCGGACAAGCAGACCTCCCAGCAGCAGGCGTTCCAGGACATCCAGAACCTCTCCTACGTGCCCGGCAACAACGATGAGCTCGATCAGAAGATCACCGCGCTCGTCGCCGACCTCGACGCCACCGCGCAGCAGCTCGACGGCAACGCGCAGCTCGCCAAGCCGAAGGCCTACGCCGAGGCCCTGCAGGCCGAGCTCGACAAGGAGCGCAAGGAGCTCGACGCCAAAAAGAAGAAGAACCCGGGCAAGGGCAACCGTTCCTGGACCGACGTGGCCAACGAGATGACCCCGATTCTCGACAACGCGTACAAGGCGTACGAGAACGGCGATGGCGCCAAGGGCGCCACGCTCGTCAACGACGCGTACTACCAGTACTACGAGAAGCTCGGTTTCGAGAAGAACGTGATGAACGCGATCTCCGGCAACCGCGTCTCGCAGGTCGAATACCAGTTCAAGATGACCCGTTCCGCGATGAACAAGGGCAAGGACCTCAAGTCCACGAAGAAGCTCGTCGACGACCTCAAGGCCATGCTCGTCAAGGACGCCGGCATCCTCGACGGCGGCGCCGCCGACAAGGAGGGCGGTTTCACCAAGTTCATCACCAGCGCCGTCGGCCAGGCGTTCCTCATCCTCATCCGCGAGGGTCTTGAGGCGTTGCTCGTCGTCGCCGCCGTGATCGCCTACCTCGTCAAGTCCGGCAACAAGCGTTTCACCAAGTGGATCTACCTGGGCGTCGTCGCCGGCCTCGCCGGCTCAGGCATCATCGCCGTGATCTTCACGCTCCTGTTCGGCGGCTCCGGCCCGCAGCAGGAGATCATGGAGGGCGTGTGCGCCCTGATCGCCATGGGCATGCTCCTGTGGACCAGCAACTGGATGCTCAACAAGTCGAGCGTCGAGGCGTGGAACCGCTACATCCGCACCAAGACCGAGGCAGCCGTCAAGTCCGTCTCCGCACAGGTCGAGGCCGGCGAGAAGGTGGCGTTCGGCACGATCGTCTCACTCGCCATGCTGAGCTTCCTCGCCGTGTTCCGCGAGGGTGCCGAGACCGTGATTTTCTATCAGTCCATCTACTCGATGAGCCAGGATTCGAAGGGCATGTGGACGGGCGGCATCGCCGCGGCCGTCGTGCTGGTGATCATCTTCCTGATTATCCGCTTCACCTCCGTGAAGATCCCGATCGGCCCGTTCTTCCTCGTCACGTCGATCCTGATGTCCGTGCTGGTCGTCGTCTTCGCCGGCGGCGGCGTGCACGCGCTCATCGAAGGCGACCTGCTGCCCGCCATCTACCTGGACGGCGTGCCGACGAACGACTGGCTCGGCTTCTACCCGTACGTCGAGTGCATCGTCGCGCAGGTGCTCGCGGCCGTCGCCGTGATCGCGCTGTTCGTGGTCGGTTTCGCCAAGCAGCGCAAGCTCAAGGCGTCCGCAGCGAAGGCCGGTTCCGCGAAGGCCGGTTCCGCCAAGTAAGACTTTCCCGAGTAATCGATAATTCAACCAACAAGCTGTGAAGTCCCTGTTGTGGGGTTCCTTCACTCCCACAAGAAAAGGATAGAGAAATGATGAAGAACAAGAAGATCGCCGCCCTGCTCGGCGTGCTGCTCGCCGGCTCCATGGCGTTCTCGCTGGCCGCCTGCGGCTCCTCCAGCGACACCTCCTCCGCCAAGTCGGACTCCTCCTCGCAGTCCTCCGACACCAAGTCCGACTCCTCCTCCGACGCCGGCACCGGCTTCGAAGAGGTCCCGGTCGGCCCGTCCGGCACCGCCGAAGAGCAGGATCAGGAAGTCGGCCCGCTGACCGTCGGCGCCGTCTACTTCCAGCCGATCGACATGGAGCCGTCCTCCATGGGCCTCAAGGCCGCGGACGCCTCCTTCCACCTCGAGGCCGACATCCACGCCAACAAGAAGGGCACCGAGCTCGGCTACGGCAAGGGCGACTTCATCCCTGACCTGACCGTCAACTACACGATCATCGACAAGTCCACCGGCAAGGAAGTCGAGGGCGGCACCGCCACCTCCGGCACCTTCATGCAGATGAACGCCTCCGACGGCCCGCACTACGGTGCCAACGTCAAGCTCGACAAGGCCGGCACCTACCAGCTGAAGCTCTCGATTGAGTCCCCGGCCAAGAAGGGCTGGATGCTCCACGTCGACCCGGAGACCGGCGTCAAGGGCCACTTCTGGACCGAGCCCCTCGAAGTCACCTTCGACAACTGGGAGTACACTCCGCGTCAGTGGTGATTTCCGTAGGAAATCACCACGGCGGAGTGGCCGAGCCGTGAAGCGAACAGCCGTTCGCGTAAGCGAACGTCCGTTATTCGCCGGTGATGCCTCCCTCTGACGGGACATCGCCGTGAAGCAAACGCCAGAGGCGTTTGTAGGTGATGTGCGAGCCGCCAGGCGAGCCGACATGAGGTCGGCCGCAGGCCGTCCGCAGTTGCGGACGAGGTGGCATCGCGAAGCGATGACGGAGGGAGAGAAGAAGAGCGGCGCAAGCCGCGGAGAACACGGTATCGGCCGAAGGCCGATTCCCTCTCATCACGGCTGCCGCCGCGGTCTCTCCCCCAGTCGGCTTCGCCGACAGCCCCCTCGTCAGAGGGGGCTTCAGTCCGTTTTGCGGTAATCTCTCCCTCAGTCCGCCTATGGCGGTCAGCTCCCTCATCGCAGGGAGTCGCATACAATCGAAAGGGCGCGAATGCTGGAACAATTCGTTGCGGTGATGCCGGGGACGCTGGCACCCGCGTTGCTGGTCATGTGCCTGAGCGTGACGCTCACGGTCGGCGAGGGCAAGGATAAACCGTTCAGCGCCCATTGGCGTCTCTACGGCCTGCTGCTCGGCACGGTCGCGGCCATCGTGTTCGCCGCCCTCAGGGCCACCGCCGTCATCAACCAGCGCACCTTCGTCAACCAGCCGGTGCTCACCGTGGCCGTCGTCGTCGACGTGCTCGCCATCGTGGCCGTCATCGCCGGGCACTGGATTACTACGGACTGGCGCAAACACGCGCCGCTCATGCACGCGGCCAACGCGGTCGGCGCCCTCGCCATCGCGCTCACCGTCTTCTACGCGCTGCCCGATGTGATCCTCCAGCTCACGATCTGGGTGGAGCCGGGCGAGACCGCGTTCACATCCGCGATGCTGCTGCGCGCGCTCGGTTTCGTGCTCGGCGTCGTCATGTCCGTCATCGTCGCGGCGATCTTCCGCACGATGCGCAACACCGCCGTGCGGCCCGCGTTCACCGCGGCCGCCGCACTGATGATGGCGATCCTGTTCGTCCAGCACGCGACCGGACTGCTGCAGATCATCCAGGCGCACTCGCTGCTCTTCCCGCACTTCCTGTTCCAGCCGCTCGTCTGGTCCATCAACCACAACACGCAGATGATCATCGCGCAGGGCGTCGTGTTCGTCATCCCCGCCATCGCGTCGATCGTCGCCGGCTTCCGCACGCCGACGAAACCGCGCGACGGCGAGAACGAGGCCGACGTGCGACGGCACAAGGCGTTCCGCCGTCGTGCCGTCGCCGCGGCCGTGTGGAGTCTCGTCGCCGCGATCGGCGTGACCGTGACGCTCACCGCGGGCGTCGCCGCGACCACGCGCACGATCACGCTGTCGCCGCCGGAAGCGTATTCGCTGAAGGACGGCGTGGCGACGATTCCGTTCAGCCAGGTCGAGGACGGGCATCTGCACCGCTTCGAATACAAGGCGAAGGACGGTACCTCGATGCGGTTCATCATCATCAAGAAGAACGGCGGCGCGTACGGCATCGGCCTCGACGCGTGCGAGAACTGCGGCGACGCCGGCTACTACGAGAAGGACGGCAAGATCATCTGCAAGAAGTGCGAGGTCGCGATCAACCTGGCGACCATCGGCTTCAAGGGCGGATGCAACCCGATCCCGTTCCCGTACAAGACCGGCAACGGCAAGATCACGATTCACACCGCCGACCTGGACGCCCTAAGCGCCCACTTCCAGTGACTATGCATGCGCCCCCTTCAGGGGGAGCGGGGTGGAACGTGAGATGGTCTCCCTCGTCAGAGGGAGGCAACAACGGAACAAGGAGGAACAATGTTCTTTCTGCGAATGATCGCGCGGTCGTTCACGCGCCAGTTGCGGCGGCGGCTGCTCATCGCACTCACCGTGTGCCTGTCGGCTACGGTGAGCGTCGCGATGCTCGGCGTCGTGTTCGACGTGGGCGACAAGCTCAACGCCGAACTGTCGACGTACGGCTCGAACATCACCGTGCAGCCGAAGTCGGACGCCGTCGTCTCCGATCTGTACAACACGGAGGGCGCGACGGGCGGCGCGGCCGCCGAATCCGACCCGACGTCGTTCCTCAAGGAGTCCGACGCGGCGAAGATCAAGACGATCTTCTGGGCATTCAACATCACGAACTTCGCGCCGCAGCTCAACGTGCACGCCGAGGTCTCGGGGGCGGACGGTGGCGCCAAGGCCACCGCGCCGATTGTCGGCACGTGGTTCAACAAGAAGCTGAAGCTCGAATCCGGTGAGACCACCGTCGTGGGCGTCGAGGGCATGCGCTCGTGGTGGACGCTCGACGGCACGTGGCCGAAGGACGATTCCGATCAGGGCGTGATCGGCGCGACGCTCGCGCAGCAGCTCGGCGTCAAGCGCGGCGACACGGTCACGCTCACCAAGAAGACCGCGTCCGGGCAGACGCATACGCAGAAGATCAGGCTGACTGGCGTCTACGATTCCGGAGACGACGAGAACGGTTCGCTGTACATCGCCTCGTCCACCGCGCAGGTGCTCGCCGACCTGCCCGATTCGATCGACAAGATCGAGGTGAAGGCGCTCACCACGCCGGAGAACGATCTGGCGCGCAAGGCCGCGAAGAATCCGGCCGCGTTGAGCCAGGACGAGTGGGAGACCTGGTACTGCACCGCCTACCCGAGTTCGATCGCCTACCAGATCGAAGAGGTGATTCCGGGGGCCGTCGCCAAGCAGGTGCGTCAGGTCGCCGCGCTGCAGGGCAACGTCCTGCAGAAGACGCAGGCCGTGATGATCCTGATGACGGTGCTGAGTTTGATCGCCGCCGCCGTGGCCGTCGCGAACCTGATGGTCGCGTCGATCGGCGAGCGCTCCAGCGAACTCGCGCTGCTCAAGGCGATCGGCGCGACCGACGGCGCGGTCTCCCGCCTGATGATGGCGGAGACGGCGACCGTCTCGCTGCTCGGCACCGTGGTCGGCGCGGGACTCGGTTCGGGCGTCGCGCAGATCATCGGGCAGGTGGTGTTCGGTTCCGGCATCACGATGCGTCCGATGGTGTTCGTACTCGTGTTCGTGCTGCTCGCGCTCACGGTCGCGCTGGCCAGCGCCTCGTCGATCCGCTCGATCCTGAGCCTCAAGCCCGCGGAGGTGCTCCATGGTCGCTGATCGTCAAACTATGCGGCCCCCTCTGATGAGGGGGCTGTCAGCGAAGCTGACTGGGGGAGAGACGAGTGGTATGGTGACTACCCCTCAGTCGTCTGCCGACGACAGCTCCCCTGACAAGGGGAGCCAAGAACGTGAAGGAGGGTTGCGATGACGAATACCGGCATGTTCTTCCGGATGCTGTTCAGCGCCGTGTTCCGCCGCCGTTCGCGTGCGGTCATGGCGGTCATCGCGTCGATGGTCGGCGCGGCCACGCTGTTCTGCCTGGCGATGATCTGCATCGCCGTGCCGCAGCAGATGAACCAGGAGATGCGCGCGTACGGCGCGAACCTCATCGTCACGCCCACCGGCGATTCCGGTTCGAGTACGGAGTCCGACGCCTCGGCATCCGGCGATTCCGCGTCGGCATCCGGTGATTCCGATGCGAAATCCACCGGCATCGACGCGGCGATGGTGCGGCACACCACCGAGATGGTCGCGGCGAAGGGCTCGCAGAAGCACGCCGCCTACCGTTACGAGAACGTGCGCGTCAACGCCGCGCCGTACGTGATGGCCGGCGTGGACGCCGCCCAGGTGAAGAACCTCAACCATCATTGGGTGGTGGACGGCTCCTGGCCGACCGCCGGCAAGGTGCTCGTCGGCCGTGACGTCGCCGACGCGATGGGTTTGAAGGTCGGCGGCTCGATCACCATCGGCTACCGCGCCTCCGACAACGCCTCTTCCTCTTCGGCCTCCACCGCCGAATCCCCCGAATCCGACGCCGCCTCCCAGTCCTCGCAATCGTCGCAGCAGATGCGCGACGGCCGCGTCAACAGCGACATCATGGACACCACCGGAACCGAGTTCCGCGTGGCCGGCATCGTCGACACCGGCGGCAGCGAGGACTCCATCATCTACGCGACCAACGCCGACGTCGACAAACTCACCGGCGTGAAGCGCGGCGTGGACGTCATCGAATACTCGTCCGGTGCGAGCGACCTGAACGCGCTCGTCGCCAGCATCAACGACATGACGTCGATGCACGTGAAGGCGCAGCAGGTCACGAAGATCACCGCATCGGACACGCGCATCATCACGATGCTGCAGACCCTGTTCTGGATCGTCTCGCTCGTCGTGCTCGTGCTCACGCTCGTCGGCGTCGGCACGACCATCAGCTCGATCGTCTCGCAGCGGCGCAACGAGATCGGCCTGCGCAAGGCGCTCGGCGCGAGTTCCGCCGCGATCGGCGTCGAATTCTACGTCGAATCCGCGATGTACGGCCTGATCGGCGGTCTCGTCGGCACCGCGATCGGATACGGGCTCGCCAGCTGGCTGTGCGTCGCCGTGTTCGAACGCGCGATCGCGTTCAACTGGGCGCTCGGCGTCGCGTCCGTGGTGCTCGCCGCGCTCGTCGCCGTCGTCGCCTCCATCCCGCCCGTCCACCGCGCCACCCGCATCGACCCCGCCATCGTGCTTCGCGAGGAGTAAGAGGAGTAAGGAAAACCACCATGTTGCTTGAACTCGACCATATTTCGAAGATCTACGGCGACCTGCATGCCGTGGACGACCTGAACCTCACCGTGCCGGAAGGCGAATGGCTGGCGATCGTCGGCTCGTCCGGCTCCGGCAAGACCACGCTGATGAACATGATCGGCTGCATGGACTCCCCGTCGAAGGGTTCCGTGAAGCTCGAAGGCCGCAAGCTCGAGGACCTCAACGCCTCGCAGCTCGCCGACATGCGCAAGAACATGATCGGCCTCGTGTTCCAGAAGTTCTACCTCGTGCCGCATCTGACGGCCGTGGAGAACGTGATGGTCGCCCAGTACTACCATTCGGTCGTCGACGAGGACCAGGCCATGAAGGCGCTGGAGCGCGTCGGCCTCAAGGACCGCGCCCACCATCTGCCGAGCCAGCTGTCCGGCGGCGAGCAGCAGCGCGTGTGCATCGCGCGCGCCCTCATCAACGAGCCGAAGCTCATCCTCGCCGACGAGCCGACCGGCAACCTCGACGAGAAGAACGAGAAGATTGTGCTCGACCTGTTCCGCCAGCTGCACGAGCAGGGCACGACGATCATCGTCGTCACGCATGACGCGCTCGTCGCCAGCTGCGCCCAGCGCGAAATCATGCTCAACCACGGCGTGCTCGTCGGCGAGAAGTGGAACGACGAGGCGGCGCGCAAGGCGTACGAGGCCGCCGGCGGACGCCCGGCCTCCACCGGCGCGCAGGTCGAGGGCGCGCAGACCGGCGAGACCGCCATCGGCTTCGCCGACCCCACCAAGGCCGCCAAGACCGGCGGCGAGGACTGAGCGGCCGGCGGCTAGGATGGTCGATATGCACGAACAGAGGAACGACAACACACGGAAGGCCGTCAGGACGGTCGCGCTGACGGCCGCGACGCTGGTGCTGCTGGGCGGCGTCGCCGGCTGCGCCGAGTCGAAGGCCACGCCGATGGACGACCAGTACGCCGGCAATTCGGGCGAGACCGAGAAGTCGCAGGAGGAGCAGTCGCAGTCCGGCGACTCCTCCGACTCGTCCGGCTCGTCGTCCGATTCCAGCGATTCCTCCGCCGCGAAGGACACCGGCAACTACAAGGACGGCACGTATTCGATCAACGGCCAGTACGGCCCGGTGGGCGAGGACTCCATCGACGTCCACATCACAATCAAGGACCAGAACGTCCAGACCGTCGAGGTGATCGGTCACCCGTTCACATCGATTTCGAAGAAGCACCAGACCGATTTCGCGAACGCGATCAACGGCGTGGTGGACGGCAAGCCGCTCAAGGGCCTCAAGGTCGACAAGGTCGCCGGTGCCAGCTGGACGTCCGACGCGTTCAACAAGGCCCTCGACCTGGCCCGCGAGCAGGCCTCCATCCAGTAGCCATCCAATATCCGCCGGCCGCCGGTCTCTGGCCGCCGGTCTCCGGGGTCTCAACAGCGTCCCCGTCGCTTTTCGGCGCGACTATTCCCGGGAATACGCGGCTTCGTCCGGGAATCTTTGCACTGATTGGTCCTCAGCGCAATAAATCCCGGAAGAAAGTCCCATTTCCCGGGAAAACTTGCACTGACCGGTTCTCAGCGCAACTATTCCCGGACGATACCTCAGTTTTCCGGGATTCCTTGCGCCGAACGATGTGCAACCGTGAAGCCGCGTCGCCGTGAAGCCATGTCGCCGTGAAGCCGCGTACACTGGTGGGGTGTCTGAATGGGATACATGGTCATCCGCCGCGCGGACTCGGTCCGGCGTCGCGCGGGCCGGCTCCGGCATCATCCGCACCTGGCCTGCCGCCGCCCGCCTCTGGTTCGCCGACCGCCGGCCGTCGGCCTTCACCGTCGCATTGCGCGAGCGCTTCACCCTCTATCTCGCCCTGATCGTCGCGTGCTGGCTGCCGTGGATCGCGCTCACGTGGCCCGGTGCCATGCGCGACGACACGATGGCCCAGTATCTCCAGGCGATGGGCCTGCACCACTACTACACGCAGCATCCGCTCTTCGACACCCTGATTTTCGGGCTCTTCTGGCATCTCGGCGCCGCGGTCTTCGGCTCCCCGCTCGCCGGCCAGGCCGTCTACACGATCGTGCAGGCGCTCGCCCTCGCCGCCGGCATCGCATTCATGCTCTGCTACATCCGCAAGCTCGGCGCGCCCCTGTGGCTCGTCACCCTCGGCCTCGTCTACACCGCGACGAGTTACGTGGTCGTCGCCGCCTCGACCACGATGGGCAAGGATTCCCTCCACACGGTCTTCTTCCTCCCGATGGCGGTGATCTTCGCCGAAACATGCCTCACGCGCGGCCGCGTGTTGCGCCGCATGCCGGTCGCCGTCGCGTTCACGTTGCTCACGTTCGCGTCCGTCGCGTCGAAGCGCACGGCCCTGCCCATCGTCGTCTGCGCCGGCATCGGATTGCTGTGCGTTTGCGCTGGGCGGAAGCCCCGTCGTGATGATCTCCCCGCCGGCACCGCCGCGCCGCGCCTTTCCGACCGCGTTCGCGCCGCTATCTGCCTTGTCGTCGCCGTCCTCCTCGCGCAAGGACTGTTCGCACCGATCGCCGCCGCCGCGACCCATGCGACCCCATCGCCCGGTCGCGAGGTCTGGGGCATCGTCACGCAGCCGGTCGCGCGTCTCGCCCACGACGATCCGTCCGCGATTGACCCCGCCCAGCGCCGCGCATTGGACGGGATCATGGATCTCGACAAGGCCGCCACGACCATCAATCCGCACCGGTCCGACGAGACGTTCCATACGCTCAAGGAGCCGCGTCGCGCCGACGACGGCACCGTCGTCGCGCCCGGTCCGACGACCGCGCAGAAGCTCGCGGCCGTGCGCGCGTGGGCGCGGCTCGGCCTCGCGCATCCGCTCGTCTACGCGCGCACGTATGCCGCCCAGACGCGCGGATGGTGGGATCCGCGCGTCAATTTCGCCTACCCCACGGACTCCGACTATCTGCTGCGCGGCGGCTATCTGAAGCAGTGGTCCACGTATCTGACCGCCGCCAAGGTGCGCCGCGCTGGCGGCGGCACCGGCGGCTCCGGCACGTCCGCCGGGTCCGCGCGCATGGCCGCCATCGCGCGCGACCTCGCGCCGCTCGCCGGCACGTCGGCGCGGCCGCGGTGGGCGCGCGACACGTTGCGCTCGGTCCGCGACTGGGTGCGCGGCACGGGCGCCGGCACGGTCGCGGCGGCCTCCGGCACCGCCGCCGGCAATCCGTTCACGTCGATGGCGCTCTATGTCACGTGGATTCCGTCGGCAGCCGCGATCGCGTTGATTGCGGAGTCGGTGACGCGACGTCGCCGTCGCACCGTCATCGCCGATTCTCGTGATTTCCGTGATTCCCGTGATGACGGGGGATTGCTCGCGGGCGTCGACGCGTCGATCGGCCCGCGTGTCGCCGCGTTCGGATTGCTGGTCTTCACCGTGATGTCGCTGTACGCCTCGCCCGAGGCGCTGTTCTGGTATCCGATTCCGGTGTTCACCGGCCTGCCGCTGTTCACGGCCCTGCCGTTCCTCCGCGATGCTCACGGCTCGCTCCACGCCTGATACGGTTCGCTCCGGGATTCGGCACGGAAAACCGTGGCAAACCCCGGAGCGAACCGTGACGACGAGCGAGCGAACCGTGACGTTCCCGGACCGGACCCCTACGCCATGATCTTCGTGCTCTCCACCTTGGCCACGTACCACTGGTTGAACCGCACCAAAGGCTTCCTCAGCACGAGTCCGACGAGCAGGATCGGCGGGACGAACAGCAGCAGCGCGCCCAGCGCCCGCCAGTAGTCCATGTCGTAGATGCCGGCGATGGCCGCGCGGATCATCGTCACCGAGTGGGTGACGGGCAGCGCCGGACTGATCGCCCCGATCCAGTTGGGCAGCATCTGCAGCGGGTAGGCGGCGTTCGAACCGGAGATCTGCACGATGAGCATGAGCACGCCGATCGCCTTGCCTACGTTGCCGAAGCTCACCACCATCGTGTACGTGAAGAACGAGAACACCAGCGAGCTCACCCATCCGGTGAGCATGAACAGCAGCGGATGCACGGCCTGCACGTGGATGAACAGCAGCGCGCCGCCCAGCGAGAACGTGCTCTGCAGCAGCGCGATCAGCGCGAAGATTCCGTAGTGGCCGAGGTACATCTGGTGCGGCCGCGGATCACCGAGCTCCTTGCGCGTGCGGCGCGACACCGTGGTCTTCAGCGTGACGACCATGAGCAGTGCGCCCACCCATAGCGGCAGGAGGATGTACAGCGGCGCGAGCGACGAACCGAAGTCGCTCACCGGGAACAGTGCCTTGCGCGTGAGCTGGACCGGCGCCGCCAACGTGGCGGCCAGCGTATCCGGATTGTTGCCGAGCACCTCCCGGACCGTGCTCATGTCGCCGCTGTCCAACGCGGCCGCCAGCTTCTCGTCGAACGAGCCGAGCTCCTCGCCGGCCTTCGCGAGCTTGTCGGACACCGATTCCAGTGTCTCGCGCACGTCGGCCAGATTGGCCTGCGCGTCCGCCGTGGTCGTGTCGAGATCGCCGAGCGTGCTCCTGAGCCGCGTGGCGCCCGCGTCGAGCACCTGCGTGGCGTCGGTCACCGAGGCGTTCAGCTGCTTGAGCTGCGGTTTGACCTGCGTGTCGAAATCGGATTTCACGCCGGCGATCGCCTGTTTCGCCTGCGTGGCGAGACTCTTGACCTGCGCATGCTGGTTCTGCGCGTCCGTGTTCTTCGCGCGCACGGCGTTCGCCGCGTCGGTGAGCCGCGTCTGGATCGTCTGCTGCAGGGCGATCGCCGTGTCGAGACGGTCGAGCATCGGCTGCAGCGCGGGCTGCAGGTCGGTGGGCAGTTTGGCCTGCAAATCGGCGATCGACTGGCGGATCGTCTGGTAGTCAGCAATCTGCGTGCCCACGTGCTTCGCCTGCGTGTCGAGCGCGGCTGCCGTGTCCGTGGCCTGCTTGCCCGCGTTCGCATACAGGTCGTCGACCGAATCGGCGACCGCGCCGTAGCTGTTCGCGCTGGCGGCGAGCGCGCTGGCGAGCGTGTCGGCGGCGGTGGTCATCGCGCCGGAGAGGTCGGTCGCGCCCTGTTTTGCGGTTTCGAGCTGCGTTCCGGCGGCGTCCGCCGCGTCGGAGGCGGTGTCGAGCAGCGCGTCGGATTCGGTGAGCAGCGAGCTCGCCGATCCGGTGATCGTCGCGTAGCTGGACAGCATCGACGAGGTGTCGTTGAGCGTGGTCGCGAAGTCGCCGATGTTCGCGCTGAACCGGTCGAGCGCGGTCTTGGCGTTTGGCGAGGAGAGGTCGTCGGCGAGCTGCGACGCGATCGACAGGGCGGTGCCGGTGAGCGTCTTGGCGAACATCTGGTTGACCTGCGTGCTCACCTCGTTCGCGCCCTCGTTGGTGAGGTTCGGGGCGAGCGCGTTCTTCTTCTCGTTGTTGTAGAAGTCGATCTTCACGTGGTCGACGTCGGCGGAGAAGAAGGTCATCATCTTCTTGCTGAAGTCCTTGGGGATGACGATCGCCGCGTAGTATTTGCCGGATTTCGCGCCGTCGATCGCGTCGTCCTTCGTGGTGATCGTCCAGTCGAGCTGCGAGTTGGCGCGCAGCGTGTTGACGACCGTGTCGCCGATGGTGATCTTGATGGGGATCAGATCGGACTTGTAGCCTTCGTCGACGCTTGCGACCGCGAACTTCAGGTTCTTGAGGTTATCGAACGGGTTCCAGCTGGCCGCGATGTTGAACCAGGTGAACAGGCCGGGGATCGCGACCAGGCCGATCGTGATGATGATGGAGACGACGTTGCTGGTCATGCGCCTCACGTCGCCGGTGAACAGTCGCCAGATCGTCCTCATCGCGCGGACCTCCCCTCGTGGTGTTGGTTGCCGTTGTGCTGGTCGCCGCCGCGCGTGTCGAACGTCTCGAACGTGTACGTGAGCGGCTTGGCGAGCTTCTCCTTCACCCGCCGCCTGTTGCGCTCCCGCAGCCGCTCCTTGTCGCGGATGTACGCGCGGATCGCCTCGTCGTCCAGATTGCCGAGCTCCACCTGCCGGCGCAGGCTGTCGTTCATGAACTCGATGGTGACGAGGAACGCGATGATCAGCAGGATCCAGACGATCCACGTGAGCAGCGCCTCGAGCTTCGTGTTCGTGGTGAGCGAGAACGTGACGGCGAGCACGATCGGCACGACGATGCCGGCGACGAGCGCGCCGCGCTTGAGCCGCGGGTAGTGGACGGCGAAGCGCGCCGCCTGCCGCTCGATGCGCTCGCGGTAGCCTTCGTGGCTGGACAGCATGCGCACGGCCGTGGAGAGCCGGTATTCGGTGCCGGGCATGTGCACCGGCTCGCCGATGATCATGTCGCTCTCCTCGATCTCGCGCGCGAACAGGCGGTTCACGTTCGCCATGAGAGGGCGCACGATCAGGCCGAGCGCGAGGCCGATCACGGCGAACAGCAGCAGGTGCGCGATCCGGGTGAACCAGTGGGCGCCGTAGAATCCGCCGATCGTCTCGCGGAACGCGTCGATCGAATACGTGAACGGGAAGAACGGGTACAGGTTGCGGAAGAAGTCCGGCATCATCTCGATCGGATACAGGCCGGACGCGCCCGGGATCTGCAGGATGATCAGCGCCACGCACACGCCCTTGCCGACGTGCAGGAACGTGGTCGACAGCGCGTAGATGAGCGAGGCGTACACGAGCGACGTGATCACGCCGGTCAGGACGAACGCGAACGCGTTCACCGTCTGCACGCCGAGGATGAGGTCGCCCACCGTCGTCACGAATCCCTGCGCGGCCGCGAACACGGAGAACAGGGTGAAGCGGCCCAGATAGCCCTGCGTGATCGTCATGTTCTCGATGCCCTCGTCGTCGGTCTCGAGCTTCAGGATCACGGCGAGCGCGAACGCGCCCACCCACAGCGCCATGTTGGTGAACAGCGGCGCCATGCCGGAGCCGTACGCGTTCACCGGGTAGAGGATCTTCGTGTCGAGCACGGTGGGGGAGAGCATGAACTCGGCGATGCGCTTCGTGTCGAGCGTGATGCCGCCGTCCGCGCCGCTGGTGCCGAACAGTTCGCCGAGCATGCTGGACGTGTCGAGCGCGCGCAGGTCGGTGGCGACCGTGTCGAGCCGCGTCTGCACGCCGGCGAGCGCCTTGTCGGTGTCGCCGAGCGCGGTGACCGTGTCGGCGGCCGCGCGGTCGATCTGGTCGAGCACGACGTTCGTCTGGCTGATGAGCGTGCCCTGGCTGGTGAGGCCGCCGGCGAGCGTGCCGGTCGTGCCGGCGAGCGTGTTGAGGCCGCTGTTGAGCTGCGGCAGCGCGCCGGTGGTGAGCGTCTTGCGCGCGTCGGTCGTCGTCGTGAGCGTCGACTGGGTGGCCGTGTTGAAGGTCGTGGCGAGGCCGGAGACCGACGTGACGGTCTTCGCCGTGTCGTCGTTGAGGGTTTTCGCGTTGGCGAGCGTTTCGGCGGTGGCCGCGTTTTTATCTTCCAGATTTTTGATGATTCGGTTGAGCGTCTGTACGGCTGTGTCGTCCGTTGGCAACTGTCCGACGATGGCCTTGAGCTGGTCGAGGACCTGCTTGTTCGTCTGGTTGACCTGCGTGAGCGTCGTCACCGCGTCGCCGACCGCGCCGTTCGCGACGGTGATGCCGCCCGCCACCCGCGTGACGCCGTCCGTCGCCTGCTGCGAGGTCTGCGACAGCAGCGACGTGCCGGTGTCGAGCGTGCCCGACGTGGTCGCCACGAATGTGTTGAGCGTCGACTGCGTAGCGCCGATGAGCTGCGACGCGCTGCCGAGTCCGGTGCTCGCGTCGGCGGCGAGGCGCTGCACGTCGGCCAGCGCCTCACGCGCCTGTTGCGTCTTCTGCGGCGTCGTTTTGAGCGTTTCGGCGAGTTCCTTGACCTTGCCGCGCGTGTTCGTCACGTCGCGTAGCGCGTCGTCGAGGGATTGCAGCGTCTTCGTCTGGAGCGTGCCGGCGGTGGTCTCGACCGTGTCGGTCGCCTTGTTGACGGTTTCGGAGAGGACCTCGCTTACCGTGGAGACGAACGTGCCGTTGACCTGCGTGTCCACCGTGCTCGCGCCGATGTCCGTGATCTTCGGGGCGATGGCGCTCGCCTTCTCGTTCACGTAGTATTCGAGTTTCGGTCGCGCGCCGCCGGTCACGACGCCGGCGAGACGGTCGCTGAAGTCCTTGGGGATGACGATGGCCGCGTACGCCTTGCCGGATTGGACGCGGTTCATCGCCTCGGCCTCGTCGGCGAACGTCCAGCCGAGCTGGTGGTTCGCCTTGAGTTGTGTGATGATCTGGTTGCCGAGGTTCTGCTTGCCGATGAGCGCGCTGTTCGTGCCTTTGTCGTTGTTGGCGACGACCACCTGGATGCCTTGCGTGTTGCCGTACGGGTTCCAGAATCCCACGATGTTGAACCATGCGTACAGCGGGGGGATGAAAGTCAGTCCGGCGGCGATGACCCATGCGGCCGGCACTTTCAGCATGCGGATGAGGTCGCGTTTCACGATCGCGAGAACGTTGCCCATGCCTGTGATTCCTTCTACTTGCTGTCGTTCGATGCTGTTGCTCGAAACGATTTTTCAGTGTTCACCCTAGTGGAGGGTGATGAAGGAACCCCGCCGATTGCCGTGTCGCTAGTCAATCTGCCCAATTTGTGATGGCTGATGTGTGCTTATTTTTGGCCCCCCTCTGACGAGGGGGCTCCCGGCGAAGCCGGGTGGGGGAGAGATAGCTGGAACGTGACGTTCGCGGTATCTCTCCCCCAGCCAGCCGCCGGTCAGGAGGCGATGGAATCGCCGGAGGTGGTGGAGCCGGATTCGGTGTCGGACGAGCTGCTGGACGAGCCGGAGCTGCTCGAACCGGAGGAGCCCGAGCCGGACGAGTTGGAATCGCCGTTGGAGGAGCCGCCTTGGCTGTTGGACGAACCGCCGGGGCCCATGCCGCCGCTCGGCGGCTCGCCCATCTGGCCGCCCATGCCGCCGCCCTGGCTGTTGCCGTTCGAGGCGCCGCTGGGCATCTGGCCCATCTGGCTCGTGCTCTCGCCGCGGCCGGAATCGGAGAACGCGGTGACGACCGCGCCGCCCGCGATGCCGCCGAGCAGGCCGCACACCAGCGTCACGCCGGCGATGATCGCCACCGTCTTGCCGCCCAGCTTCGGATGCTTCGCCTTGCCGTCGCCGGGAGCGCCAGGGAAGCCGTTGGATGCGCCGGGAATACCGGTGCCGGGCGTTCCGGGCACGCCATTGCCGGCTGCGACGGCCGGATCGCCCGGCGCATACGGTGCCTGCGGTGCGCCCGGCGCCGCGAACGCGTTCGTATCGGCGGTGCCCGTACCAGTTCCGAATCCGGTGCCGTTGCCGGCCGGAGTACCGGCGTATCCGGCGTGTCGGGACTGGTCGCCGACCGGCTGGTAGGCCGGCTGCTGGGCGGACGCCCACGCCGGCTTCGCGCCGGCGGCCGTCCGGGCTGCGTCACCGGTGGTGTTGCCGGTGACGCTTGCGGTGCCCGTGGCCGCGGTGCCGGCAACGCCACCCGTCGGCGGCAGGGTCTGCGTCGCCGCGGCGGCGCGCGCGTCGGCCGCCGCCGGGCGCTCCTTCTCGGGGATGACCTGCGTCGCGTCGGTCGCGGCGGTGGTCTTGGTGTCGAGCACCTGGGTCTTGTTCGTGTCGTTGGTGGTCATGGTGGGGTCCTTTCGCGGGAAGTGTGGGTGAAGTTGTGAGGTGGTCTCTCCCCCAGTCATCCTTCGGATGACAGCCCCCTCGTCAGAGGGGGCCGAGTTGGAGGGGTCACATCGTCCAGGTGGTGGAGGTATTGAACTGGGTGTCGTAGGAGGAGCGGTCGATCAGGTCGGTGGCGAGCGTGGTGCCGTCGCCGGTGGCCGTGTCGGGCAGGGTCGTCGCGTAGTCGCCGGTCACCGTCACGGTCACGGTCACGTCGGAATCGCCCTTCACGACGGTTTTGCCGTTCGCCTTGATCGTCACCGTGTTCCCGTCGGCGTCGACGACCTTGCCGCCGCTCGCGACGTTCAACGCGGAAACGGTCGTGCTGTCGGTCACGACCCACGTGGAGGAGCCGTCCACGTTCACCGTGATCGGCGCGTCGCTCGTCGTGCCGTCGCTCGCGCTCGCGTTCTCGGTGATGCTCGCGGCGCCGGTCCACGTCGATCCGTCGAGCAGGTTCAACGTGACCGACGAGATCGTGTCCGCGCTGACCGTGCCGGCGAGCGTCTGGTTGCGCCCGGTGAACGTGACGGTCGCGCCGTTCGATCCGGCGGGCCCCCAGTTGTTCGCGTCGTTGCCGGCCGCGGTGATGAGCGCCGCCTTCGACGAGTCGAAGTCGAGCGTCGTGTTCGACAGGACTACGTCGGCGGTGGTGTTCGTGAAGTAGAACATCGAGCCGGATTCGATCGACGATTTCAGCGTCGAATCGGCGGCCTGGAACGTCGCGTGCTCGCCGGTCGAGGCTTCGGCGTCGCCGGAGGTCGACTGGTAGATGATCACGCCGTTGGCGACCGGGTCGCTGGCCGTCTTGTCCGTGATGGTGCTCGTCAGCGTCGAATCCTTGATGAGGATCGTGTTGAGGCCCTCCATGCCGGCGATCTGCGAGCCGGTGGACGTGCCGGTCACGTTCGTCACCTGCACGTCGCCGGTCGAGTAGAGGAGCGGCGAGCCGGAGCCCGCGGTCTTCAGGTCCGCCTCGTTGAGCGAGATCGAGCCGCCGCCGCGGTCGGTGGCGACGGTCGCGCTGTGGTCGCCCTGCGTGTCCGCGGTGACCTCGCCGGCGAGGATCGTGCCGGAGTAGGTCGCGTCGAGGGCGCGCGAGTTGTCGCCGGTCGTCGAGATCGTCGTGTCGTGGACGAGCGCGGTGCCCGAGTCGGTCGCGAACACGCCGTTCGAGCCGGACGAGTCGGCGGTGAGCTTCGACCCGTCGATGACGGTCTTCGACTTTTTGCCGACGGTCAGGCTGACCGAGTTCGTGCCGTAGAAGTTGTTGTTGTCGGCGCTGTCGGAGTCGCCGGATTTGGTGAGCGTCGCGCCGGTGAGCGTCAGCGTGCCGCCGTTCTGGGCGAGGGCCGCGTTCTGGTCGGCGTTGGTCGCGGCGGTCGTGTCGGACGACGTGATTTCCTCGCCGTCGGCGGTGAGCGCCGCCGTGTACGAACCGGAGTAGTCGTAGGTCATCGTGTTCGCGCCGCCCATGCCGGCCATCTGTCCGGAGACGATCGTATTGCCGCCGCGGGTCGAGGTGTTGCGCAGGATTGCCGTGCCGGCCGCGCCGCCGCCGAAGCCGACGATGAGCGCCGTACCGGCGGCGATTGCGGCGAGCTTGCCGGTCGTGGCCTGCGCGGTGCGGGCGCCGCGGGTGTTGTGGGGGCGGCGAGTGCCGCGGCCCGGAGTCGATTCGTGTGATTCGCGGAAGCTCGTGGAGGTGGTGCCGCCCCGCCGCTTGCCGGAGGTGTTCCTGATGCCCATGATCGTGCCTTTCGTCGTGCCCGCCGCGATGCTTGCGGTGGCGGGCCTTTCGTGCTTGCTGATATCAGTACACCGCCGGTTCCGGGGAAAGGGCTTGCGCGAACGTGCAGGTCGTCTGCGACCTTGCGAAGCAACCTCTGAACAATTCTTGACCGTTACCTGAAAGCCCCTCCGCCTTGGCTCCTCTCTCTGACTTGGCCCCCTCTGATGGGACATCGCCGTATAGCAAACGCCGGAGGCGTTTGTAGGCGATGTGCGAGCCGACAGGCGAGCTGATGTGGGGTCAGCCGAAGGCTGTCCGTGATTGCGGGGGCCGTATAGCAAACGCCGGAGGCGTTTGTAGGCGATGTGTGAGCCGACAGGCGAGCCGATGTGGGGTCAGCCGTAGGCTGTCCTTGATTGCGGTCGGGCTCCCGGCGAAGCCGGGTGGGGGAGAGATAGCTGGAACGTGACTGTTCGCGGTATCTCTCCCTCCGACCGCCTTCGGCGGCCACCTCCCTCGTCAGAGGGAGGCAATTCGGGGCCGGACGGGTCGCGTCGTCCGCCGTGGACCACTTCCCCCGTCAGAGGGAGGCACTGCTCCCCGCTCAAAAAAGGGGTGCCAAATGGACGATATTCCCGATTTACAGCGCTAAACACCCGTTTCGATGGGGACGAAACGGGTGTTTGACGCTGTAAATCCAGGAGAACGGGGGTTTGAACCGGGGTTTGTGATGTCTGGGGCCACCCTCAGTCCCGCTTCGCGGGCCCCGCAATCACGGACGGCCTGCGGCCGACCCCACATCGGCTCGCACATCGCCTACAAACGCTTCCGGCGTTTGCTTCACGGCGATGTCCCGCCGGCGGGAGCACGTAGCCGGCATGTTAGCCTGTTGGCATCGTGCGTGGGAAGGAGTCGTCATGGGGAAATCATCGGGGGCTGAATCATCGCGATCGACGAAGGCCGAGTCGTCGCAAGTCTCATCGTCGCAATCGTCGCGAAACGAGTCAACGCAAACGGAATCATCGCGAAACGAAACGACGACAAACGGACGCACGGCGGCGGGCGAGGAGGCGGCGGTGACCGCCGACCTCGTCGCCGCCGAACTCGACGAACAGGACCGACTCGACGCGCGACGGCTGCCGTGGCTCATCCGCATGTACGGCGTGCTGGTGCTGCTCGACGGCCTCGTCACGCTGCCGGTCGTCGTGCTCGCGTCCGTCGACGCCGTGCGCGCGATCATGCGCGGCGAACTCACGTTCCACGCGGCCAGCCTGACCGCCATCCTCACCGGACTGCAGGCGCTCGTCCTCATCGCCAACGCGGCCGCGCTCATCGTGTTCGGCGTGCTGCTGCTGCGCAACTGGCGACGCTACGCGGCCCGCTGGGCATACGTGCTGATGCCGGTCACGCTCGCCGAAGGCATGCTGTCGCTCGCGCTCGACGGCCTCGGCGCGAACCTCATCGCGCCGGCCGTGCGCATGGCGATCCTCGTCGCCGTGTCCATCGCGTGCGATCCGGGGCTCGCCGAGGAACGACGGCTGCAGCGTGCGCTCAAACGCATGGACGACCGCGACGCCTACGAGCGCGCCGTCGAGGCGGGCATGCTCGGGCGCGACCCGTCCGGCAAAGGGTACATCGCGCTCGACTTCTTCAACATCTTCTGGCTGTTCGCCGTGGCCTGCGTGTTCGGCCTCGCCGTCGAGACCGTGTACCACTTCGCGATGTACCACGGCGAACTCCAGGATCGTGCCGGGCTGCTCTGGGGCCCGTTCTCGCCGATCTACGGGTGCGGGGCGGTGCTCGTCACCGTGGCATTGAACCGGTTGTGGAAGTCGAACCCGTTCCTGATCTTCTGCGCGAGCGCGGTGATCGGCGGCACGTTCGAATACGCGACCAGCTGGTTCATGGAGGTGGCATTCGGCATCACCGCATGGGACTACACCGGGCAATGGCTGTCGATCGACGGGCGCACGTCCGGCAAATACATGGTGTTCTGGGGGCTGATCGGCGTGGTGTGGGTGCGCTGGATCCTGCCGCGGCTGCTGCGGCTCATCAACCGGATCCCGTGGAAGGTGCGGTATTCGCTCACCGCCGTGTGCGCCGTGCTGATGCTCGTCGACATCGCGTTCACGCTGATGGCGCTTGATTGCTGGTACGGCCGCATGGCCGGGTTGCCGCAGGATTCGCCCATCACCCAGTGGTTCGCCACGCACTACGGCGACGCGTACATGGCGAACCGCTTCCAGACGATGACCATCGACCCGTCCAAGGCCGGCAGGGTGTAGTGGTCGGCTGTCTTCATTTGGCCCCCTCTGACGAGGGGGGCTCCCGGCGAAGCCGGGTGGGGGAGAGACGGCTGGAACATGGCTGTTCGTGGTATCTCTCCCTCCGACCGCCTTCGGCGGCCACCTCCCTCGTCAGAGGGAGGCGATGGAAAAGGAGCATCAGCGTTCCGTCACAGGCCGTACTGTTCGTGGGCGAACTTCTCCAGCGCGGGGATCGAGCGCTTGACCTTTTCGGTGTCGATGCAGTAGGCCATGCGGAAGTAGCCGGGCACGCCGAAGCTCTCCGACGGCACGAGGATCAGGTCGTACTCCTTCGCCTTGAGGCAGAACGCGGTCGCGTCCTCCTCGAGCGCCTTCGGGAAGATGTAGAACGTGCCGCCGGGGCGCACCACGTCGAAGCCGATCGAGGTGAGCGCGTCGTACAGCAGGTTCATGTTCGTCTCGTACACGCTCAGGTCGCTCGTCTCGTCGAGCACCTTCGCGACGCCCAGCTGGATCGAGCTCGGCGGGCAGTTGTGGCCGGTGCCGCGCGAGATCTGGCCCATCATCGGCACGAGCAGGTCGGCATCCGTGGCGGTCGGGTTCACCGCCACGTAGCCGATGCGCTCGCCCGGCAGGGAGAGTGACTTCGACCACGAGTAGCAGGTGAGCGTGTTCGCGTAGAAGTTCGCCGGGTACGGCTGGGTGCCGCCGTCGAACACGATCTCGCGGTACGGCTCGTCGCTGATGAGGAAGATGTCGTGGCCGTATTCGGTCTGCTTGGCGGTGAGGATCGCGGCGAGGCGCTTGAGCGTATCGGCCGAGTAGACGGCGCCGGACGGGTTGTTCGGCGTGTTGATGAGCACGGCCTGCACGTTCGGGTTGAGGGCCGCCTCGAACGCGTCGAAGTTGATCTGGAAGTTCGCGGTGTCCGCGGGGATGACGGTCAGGTGCGCGCCCGTGCCGTTCACGTACGGCTGGTATTCGGGGAAGTAGGGTGCGAACGTGATGATCTCGTCGCCGGGCTTGGTGACGGCGCGCATCGCGTGCGCGAGTGCGCCGGCCGCGCCGGTCGTCGGGAAGATGTGGTTGCCGGTGTAGCTGGTGCCGAAGCGGCGGTTCAACGAGTCGGCGATCGCCTCCTTGACGGACGGGATACCGAGCGACGGGGAGTAGCCGTGGATGGCGACCGGATCGCCGTGCTCGTACAGGTCGACCATCGTCTTCGCGAAGTCCGGCGGGGCGGGCACGCTCGGATTGCCCAGCGAGTAGTCGAACACGTTCTCGTAGCCGATCTCCTTGCCACGCGCCGTCGCGTACTCGCTCAGCTCGCGGATGACGGACTTGCCGCCCAGCATCGCCTTGTATTCCTCGTTGATCATGGGTCGCTCCTTGTTCGAAGTCAGATACCCCTATTCAACCACCGTTGCGTCCGATTCGTGGTGCTCCCTCCACGTATCAGCATGACGCGTGATGAATCGGCCGAGCCCGCCAACGGCCCAAAGAGGCAGGTTGGCGACCCATGACTCATCACGGTAGTCGGCGAGACTGGTTCGTATGGCATGGACGATCGGGAATCGCGCATACGCCACTTTCAGACTTCTTGCCCGCAGATTCTGCTCCGCCTTCACCTCGATGGGATACACGGCGCCGTCTTTCTCGATGGAGAAGTCGATCTCCGCGTGCCCCTGCGGATTCGACCAGTAGGTCGGCTCGTACCCTTGGGCCACCAGCTGTTGGCAGACGTATTGCTCGGTCAACGCCCCCTTGAATTCGGTGAACACGCGGCGGTTTTCGGTGACGACGGACGGGTCGAGGCCGGCCAGCGCACCGAGCAGGCCGATGTCCGACGTGAACATTTTGAACGTGGAGGTATCGATGTAGCCATTCAATGGCTCACGCAGCGCCGTGACGCAATGCACCTGTTGGATGATGCCATAATCCTTCAGCCACATGATGCTCTCCTCGAAGTCGCGTGCTCGCGCTCCGGGGCGTACCACGCCGTATACGAACTTGCGGTTCTCCTTGGCGAGTTGGGTCGGCAGGGTGCGCCATACCAATCGGATTCGTTCCAGCATCCGTGGTGGTGCGTGCTTGGAGAAATCCAGATCGTATGCGTCGAGAATCTCCTGTTGGATGGATCGGATTTCCTGCATCGGTGAACCTCCCAGATGAGCGGATACGGCGGCCGGCATGCCGCCGACCACCGTGTAGCGCTTCAACAGGTCGGTCAGGCGCGTAGCGAACGTCGGGTTGATGCGTTCGGGTTCTCCGTTTCTGATCAGATCCGCCAATCGTTGTTGGCCGGCGTTGTCCAGATACTCAAGAAAGGACAACGGGTGGAGGGTCATCATATTGACCTTGCCTACGGGGAACGATGCGTCCGGATGCTTGGACACACCCATATAGGAGCCGGTCGCGATGATGTGTTGCTCCGGAGTCTCCTCGCTCAGGTATTTCAATGCGGTGAGCGCTCGCGGACATTCCTGAATCTCGTCAAGGAAGATCAAGGTCCTGCCCGGCTGTATGTCCCTTCCGGCATAGATAGATAGATTGTCGAGGACGGTGTGAGGGTCGAGGGTGTGATCGAACAGGCCGATGGCGTCGATGTCGCGCATGAAGTCGATGCGCAGGACGTCGTCGTAGAATCGTCTGCCGAATTCGCTGACGATCCATGTCTTTCCGGTCTGGCGGGCTCCCCGAAGCAGCAGGGGCTTGCGATTCGGCTGCTGCTTCCATGTCGACAGGTCGTTCATCAGGCCTCTGCTGAGTCGCTCACCCATGATTATCCTCCTAAAATGTGGGAGTCAGCCACATTTTATCATCTAAAAATGTGGCTGACTCCCACATTTTTAGATGATAAAATGTGAGGCGCTCCGTGGCCCACGATTCCCCGGGTGAAAATCGTGAGTCGGAATCGGCGGGTATCACTTTACTTTCATGCAAGTAAAGTGATATACTGGGCATGTCGACATCGCCATCTCCTCCCGGTCGAATCATCATTCGCTTGTGTAATCAGACAGCCCATCGCACGGAACGTTTCGCGCGTCGCCGCCGGCGCGCCGTCATCAACGCAAGGAGACCCATCATGGCCACGACACCTCTGAACACCGTCGGAATCACCGAAGCGACCCATGCCGCCGCCGGAACCGTCAAGACCGTCGGCCTTGCCGGCGCCGATACGTCAAGCGCAACCGCCGGACCCCCGGACCGGACCGACAGCCGGACCGGCGCGCCGCAACCCGCCATCGACCCGGCGGCGGCCGCGGCGGCGCTGAACCAGATAGCCGCCGACCGCGACGGCAACGCCGAACGGCTGATGCCCCCGAAATGGTGGTATCCGGTCAACGGCGTGATCGCCGGGGTCATGTACCTGCTGTGTGCGCAATTGTTCGCACAGTTCGCCGTCATCGAATTCGATGCGGACGGCTGGCTTGTGGAAGCCCGATTCCCGTTGCTCGAATCGGTATCGTATATGGCCGCGGCCGCAGCGCTGTGCTATGCGCTGTTCGAGCTGGGAGAGTGGCGCAAACGCCAGATCGGCTCCGACTACAGCGTGTTCATGGGCGAACTGCGGCCACGGAACGTGTTCATGTGGGTCGTGCTGATTGTGCAGCTCATCGTCCAGATCGGCGTGTTCGTCCTGCTGCTCTGGTGGATGCTCCATCAATCGGCGATGCCGGAGATGCCCATGGTCGTCGGCGTCGTGATGGGCGCGGTGCTCGCCCTCTGGGATTACCTGTACGATCGATACTTCATCGCGACGATCAAGAAGGAGGGGCGGTGAGCGCCATGGGCAGTGATGCAGGCAAAGCGCCGGGCTTGGGCAAGGCTCCAGGCATCCGCGGCTTCGGTGCCGTCGAGCCCCGGTTCGACGCCGTCATCCACGAGCCGACGCGCCTGCGCATCTGCGGACTGCTTTCCTCGGTCAGGGAGATGCGTTTCGCCGACATCCGCGAGGCGCTCGGGCTGAGCGACGCGATGTGCTCCCGCCACCTCAACACGCTCGCCGGCGACGGGTACATCGCCCTGGTCAAGCGGCCGGGCGAATCGACCCGTCACATGGTCACATGGGCGGCCATCACGCCGGAGGGCCGCCGGGCGCTCGCCGGGCACCTGGCCGCGTTGCAGGCCATCGCCCAAGGGGCTGTTCTCTAGGGCCTCCGGTCCACGGTTCCGAGCTGGAGGGAATCGTGGACCGGAGGCCTGCCGATCGGGAATCAGAAGTCCCAATCGTCGTCGTCGGTCTCCTCGGCCTTGCCCATCACGTAAGAGGAGCCGGAACCGGAGAAGAAGTCGTGGTTCTCGTCCGCGTTGGGCGACAGGGACGCGATGATCGCCGGGTTCACGTCGCAGATCTCCGCCGGGAACAGCGCCGGGTAGCCGAGGTTCATCAGCGCCTTGTTGCCGTTGTAGCGCAGGAACTTCTCCACGTCCTCGGTCAACCCCACGCCGCCGTACAGCGACTCGGTGTACTCCACCTCGTTGTCGTACAGCTCGTTCAGGAGGTCGTACGTGTACTCGCGCAGCTCCTCGCGCTTCGCCTCGCCCACCAGCTCCAACCCGCGCTGGTACTTGTAGCCGATGTAGTAGCCGTGCACGGCCTCGTCGCGGATGATGAGGCGGATCACGTCGGCCGTGTTCGTGAGCTTCGCGTGGCTGGAGAAGTACATCGGCAGGTAGAAGCCCGAGTAGAAGAGGAACGATTCGAGCAGCGTCGAGGCGACCTTGCGCTTCAGCGGGCTGTCGCCCTCGTAGTAGTCGAGCACGATCTGTGCCTTCTTCTGCAGGTACTCGTTCTCCTCGCTCCACGCGAACGCGGCGTCGATCTGCTCGGTCGAGCACAGCGTGGAGAAGATCGACGAATACGACTTCGCGTGCACGGACTCCATGAACGCGATGTTCGTGTACACGGCCTCCTCATGCGGGGTGAGCGCGTCCGGGATCAACGACACCGCGCCGACCGTGCCTTGGATAGTGTCGAGCAGCGTGAGACCGGTGAACACGCGCATCGTGAGCGTGTGCTCCTCCTCGCTCATCGCCTGCCACGAGGGGATGTCGTTCGAGACCGGCACCTTCTCCGGCAGCCAGAAGTTGCCGGTCAGGCGGTCCCACACCTCGAGGTCCTTCTCGTCCTCGAGTCGGTTCCAGTTGATCGCGCAGACGCGGTCGATGAGCTTCAGCGGTTTGCGCGGCACGGAAATCGGCGCCATGGTTCTCTCCTTTTCGGTTGGTTCGTTACGTTTCGGTGATTCGGTGGTGCGTGTGTCCGATTGTTCCGAATACACCTGCCGGTGCATGCGTATCTCTTGCTCCCCCTGAAGGGGGAGCTGGCGGCCGAAGGCCGACTGAGGGGGTGATTCGGAAGATCCGGGATTCAGTCGGTTTCGTCGTCGCGATTGTCGCGGTCCGCGAACTCCTCGGGCGCGGTGAGCCGCAGGATCATCCGGTACACGGTTTTCGACATGATGTTCCCCTTCTGATGTGGTGATGTGTGGTGCGATGACGTAGGTAAGTGGGCTGGGCGTCTGTATGCCCCCTCAGTCCCGCTACGCGGGCCAGCTCCCCCTAAAGGGGGCGCAGAGACGGCGACGGTTCTTGGCCCCCTCGACGGGACGTCGCCGTGGAGCAAACGCTGGAGGCGTTCGCAGGCGGTGTGCAAGCCGGCTTATTTCTTGGCCCCCTCTGACGAGGGGGCTGTCCGCGTAGCGGACTGGGGGAGAGATAGCCGGAACGTAACGTTTGCGGTATCTCTCCCTCCGACCGCCTTCGGCGGCCACCTCCCTCGTCAGAGGGAGGCAAGATGGCACCCCCATGGAATCGTGCGTGATGTGTGCGGCGTCAAGGCGCGGCGGGCGAAGGCGTACGAAGGTACGTCGAGTCCGCCGCAACGCAGACGACGCTCCATCAGACTGATGTGTGCGGAGACCGCTGTCCGAGACCGAAGACGTACAGGAGGTACGTCGAGTGTCGAGGAAAGGCGGTATACGCTCCATCAGAGCATGCAGGAGACGCAGCCGGCCACTTCGGTGCCTTCAAGCGCCTGCTGGCGGATGCGGATGTAGTAGAGCGTCTTGATGCCCTTGCGCCAGGCGTAGATCTGGGCCTTGTTCACGTCGCGCGTGGTGGCGGTGTCCGGGAAGAACAGCGTGAGCGAGAGACCCTGGTCGACGTGGCGTGTGGCGGCCGCGTACGTGTCGACGATCGCCTGCCATCCGATCTCGTAGGCGTCCTGGAAGTACTCCAGATTGTCGTTGGTCATGTACGGCGCCGGGTAGTACATGCGGCCGATCTTGCCTTCCTTGCGGATCTCGATCTTCGAGGCGATCGGGTGGATCGACGACGTGGAGTGGTTGATGTACGAGATCGACCCGGTGGG
Source organism: Bifidobacterium sp. LH_426 (assembly GCF_056356875.1). NCBI lineage: Bacteria > Bacillati > Actinomycetota > Actinomycetes > Bifidobacteriales > Bifidobacteriaceae > Bifidobacterium > Bifidobacterium sp. LH_426. Next base: position 75,234 of record NZ_JBKEVB010000008.1, on the reverse strand, counting down.
CGGCACGGCCTGCAGGTTCTGGTTGTACAGCCCATCGCGCAGGATCGCGTCACGCAGCGCCTCCCAATCGGCGACGCTCGGCACCGCGACCCCATAGCGCGCGAACAGCTCGCGCACGCGCTCCGTGCGCGGCGCGGCGGGAGCGCGGCCGTCCGTGTACTTGTCGAAGTAGTTGCCCGCGCCGGTCGGCTTCGCGTAATCGGAACGCTCGAATCCGATGAACGCCTTGCCGCGCTCGACCGCCAGATCGTGCGACGCGCGGCAGGCGTGGTAGGCGACGGTCATGAAATACATGTCGGTGAAGTCGAGCGCCTCGTCGGAGCCGTAACGCAGGCCCTCGCGCGCGAGGAAGCCATGCAGGTTCATCTGGCCGAGACCGATCGCGTGGCCTTCGTCGTTCGCACGTCGGATCGACGGCACCGCGTCGATCGACGTGTGCTCGGCGACGGCCGTCAGCGCGCGGATCGCCGTCTCGACCGTGCCGGCGAGACCGCCGTCCATCGCCTTCGCGATGTTAAGCGAGCCGAGGTTGCACGACACGTCGCGGCCCACGTGCTCGTAGGAGAGGTCGTCGCGGTAGACGCTCGCCTCCTGCACCTGCAGAATCTCCGAGCACAGGTTCGACATCGTCACGCGGCCGTCGATCGGATTCGCGCGGTTGACCGTGTCCTCGAAGACGAGATACGGGTAGCCGGATTCGAACTGCAGCTCGGCGAGCGTCGTGAAGAACTTGCGCGCGTCGATGTACGTCTTCCTGATGCGGTCGTCGGCCAGCATCTCGTCGTACTTCTCGGTGACGGAGATGTCGGCGAACGGCTTGCCGTACACGCGCTCCACGTCGTACGGGCTGAACAGCGCCATCCGCTCCTTGCGCTTGGCGAGTTCGAACGTGATGTCCGGCACGACCACGCCCAGCGCGAGCGACTTGATGCGGATTTTCTCGTCCGCGTTCTCGCGCTTCGTATCGAGGAAACGCATGATGTCCGGATGATGCGCGTTGAGGTACACGGCGCCCGCACCCTGACGCGCGCCCAGCTGGTTCGCGTACGAGAACGAGTCCTCGAGCAGCTTCATGACCGGCACGACGCCGCTCGACTGGTTCTCGATGTGCTTGATCGGCGCGCCCAGCTCACGCAGGTTGGAGAGGAGCAGCGCCACGCCGCCGCCGCGCTTCGACAGCTGCAGGGCCGCGTTGATGCCACGCGAGATCGACTCCATGTTGTCCTCGATGCGCACGAGGAAGCAGCTCACCGGCTCGCCGCGCTGCGCCTTGCCGAGGTTCAGGAACGTCGGCGTGGCCGGCTGGAAACGGCCGGCGAGCATCTCGTCGAGATAGGCGGTGGCGGCGGATTCGTCGCCGGCGGCCAGGTCGAGGGCGACCGCGGCGCAACGCTGCGGGAAGTCCTCGAGATACGTCTTGCCGTCGAACGACTTCAACGCGTAGGAACGGAAGAACTTGAACGCGCCGAGGAACGTCTCGAACTCGAAGCCGGCCTGCGCGGCGTGCGCGTAGAACGATTCGAGGAAGTCGGCGCTGTAGCGGGCGAACACGTCGCCGTCGTAGTAGTCGTGGTCGATGAGCCAACGCAGGCGCTCGCCGGCCGTGGCGAAACGCTTCGTGTTCGGCTCGATCTCGCTCGTGACGTAGGCGCGCTCGGCCTCCTTGTCCTTGCCGAACTGGATGAGCCCGTGCTCGTCGTACAGGTTGAGCATCGCGTTCAGCGCATGGTAGTCGGTCGACGGATCGTAGGTGGTGGTCATGGAATACCCTTCAGGAGATTGTTCGGTCACGGTTGGGCGTCGGTGGCTTTCGCCACGGTGAGATGTCGGGGTCTCTCCCTCCGTCACGGCTGCGCCGTGCCACCTCCCTCGTCAGAGGGAGGCTGCGTCGTGTCGTGTTGGGGAGGCGGCGTCGTTATGCCGGTAAGGTGCTTGGCCCCCTCTGACGAGGGGGCTGTCGAACGGAGTGAGACTGGGGGAGAGACGGCGGCGCATGTCGCCGATTCGGCGGACTTACCTCACCGCGTGAAGAACCTGACGAGGCCGTCGCGCACTTTGCGCGAGTCCTCGCGCGTGCCCATCAGTTCGAAGCGGTACAGGTACGGGACGCGGCATTTCGCGGCGATGATGTCGCCGGCCGCGCCGTACGCGCTGCCGAAGTTCGTGTTGCCGGAGGCGATCACGCCGCGGATCCACGCGCGGTTGCCTGCATGGTTGAGGAATCGTTTCACCTGCGGCGGCACGGCCTTGCGCGCGTCGCCGCCGCCGTATGTGGGCACCATGATGACGTACGGTTCGCGCACGTTGAGCATCGCCGCGTTCGGTTTCAGCGGAATCCGGTACACGTTGATCCCCGCCTCGCCGAGTTTCAATCCGGCGACGAACCGGGACGTGTTCTCCGACGCGGAGGAGAAGTACACGAGCGCGCCGATCGCCTTGGCGCGTCCGCCCGCCGCCGCCGTTTCCGGCGTGCCGGGCGTCGCGTCGTCATGGTCCGGCGTCTCGCTCATCCCGTGCAACGCGACGGGCGCGCTACGGCGTCCCGCGCGCGTCGCGTCGCCACCGTCCGCGTCGTCACGTCGCGCCGCGGCGGCGCCGTGACGACGTCCGCCCGCGGCGACGCCGGTCAGCGCGGACAGGTCCCCCGCGCCCTGCGCGCGACGGACGGGCGTCGCTCCGGTCAGGCCGGACAGGTCGCCTCCCGTGCTGCCGCTCACGTTCGGTGTGACGCTCATGCGGCGACCGCGTGCTGCTCGGCGACCTGCGTCGTGTTCGCCGTCGCGGCCTTCGCGAGTTCGCGGATCAGGTCCGGGCGATAGCCGGTCCACGAGTTGTCCGGGGTGATGACGACCGGCGCCTGCCGGAACCCCGCCTGCTGCAGCTGTTCCAGCGTGGACGGGTTCTGCGTCAGGTCGACCGTCTCGAACGGGATGCCGAGCTTGTCGAGCTGGCGCTTGGTGGCGTCGCACTGCGGGCAACGCGGCTTGGTGAACACGGTGACGGTCATGGTGGTCTCCGATCGGACGGGTGTGATGTGGTGCGGGAGACAGCCTATCGAGGATTGATTGACGAGTAAACACTATCCATAGTGGCGTGTCGTTGATGATTTCGCTAGATGTAGTGTCTGCGTCTGACGTCGGTAAATCATTGGAATCCCAAAGGACACGCCGTGGGCGAGGTCGGCCCGGCCGCGGCCGGAATCGCCGCAAAACGGAAAATGTCGTCTTCCTCACATCACGTCCTCCCTCCGGCTCCCCTTGCAGGGGAGCTGTCATGCTTCGCATGACTGAGGGGTAGTCCCCGCCACCCACGCGGTTCATCCGGCGTAAGATGCCGCTCGCCCGTCGGCGTGCCCCTCACCCCGGCTCCCCTTGCAGGGGAGCTGTCATGCTTCGCATGACTGAGGGGTAGTCCCGCCGCCCATACGGCCGCTTGACATAAGACGCCACTCGCGCATCGGCGCACAGCGGGATAGACTTTTCTCGGAACAAGCTGAATCGACTGAAAGGCAAGGCAAATGGCCGAAGCTACGGCAAACATCGGTGTTATCGGACTTGCGGCGATGGGTTCCAACCTGGCCCGCAACCTCGCGCACCACGGCAACACGGTGGCGCTGTTCAACCGCCACTACTCGCGCACCGAGAAGCTCATGGAGGAGCACGGCTCCGAGGGCGCGTTCGTCCCGACCAAGACGCTGGAGGAGTTCGCCGCGTCCCTGAAGCGCCCGCGTACCGCGATCATCATGGTCAAGGCCGGCGGCCCGACCGATGCGGTTATCGAGCAGCTCGAGCAGGTGTTCGAGCCGGGCGACATCATCGTCGACGGCGGCAACTCGTTCTTCAAGGACACCATCAAGCGCGAGAAGGAAGTGCGCGCCAAGGGCTTCCACTTCGTCGGCTGCGGCGTGTCCGGCGGCGAGGAGGGCGCGCTCAACGGCCCGTCCCTGATGCCCGGCGGCACCGCGGAATCCTGGAAGACGCTCGGCCCGATCCTCGAGTCGATCGCCGCGAAGGTGAACGGCGAGCCGTGCGTGACCCACATCGGCACCGATGGCGCCGGCCACTTCGTGAAGATGGTCCACAACGGCATCGAATACGCGGACATGCAGGTGATCGGTGAGGCGTACGACATCCTGCGCCGCGGCCTCGGGATGGACGCCGAGGAGATCGCCGGCGTGTTCGACGAGTGGAACAAGGGCGACCTCGACTCCTACCTGATCGAGATCACCGCCGAAGTGCTGCATCACAAGGACGCCGCCACCGGCAAGCCGTTCGTGGACGTGGTCGTCGACCACGCCGGCATGAAGGGCACCGGCACGTGGACCGTCCAGACCGGTCTCGAGTTCGGTTCCCCGGTCGCCTCGATCGGCGAGGCCGTGTTCGCCCGCGCCCTCTCCTCCCACGGCGAGCTGCGCGAGGCCGCCCAGCAGGAGAACCTGGCCGGCCCGAACAAGACCATCGATCTTGATGGCGAGGAGAAGGCCGCGTTCATCGAGGATGTGCGTCGTGCGCTGTTCGCCTCCAAGGTCGTCGCCTACGCGCAGGGTCTCAACGAGATCCAGGATGGCGCGAAGGAGTACGGCTGGGACATCAACCTGTCCGAGGTGGCCCGCATCTGGCGCGGCGGCTGCATCATCCGCGCCCAGTTCCTGCTCGACCGCATCACCGAGGCGTTCAAGGGCGACAACCCGCCGGCCTCGCTGCTGTTCGACCCGTACTTCGAGAAGATCATCGGCGAATCGCAGGACGCGTGGCGCCGCGTGATCGTCAAGGCCATCGAGGCGGGCATCCCCACCCCGGTGTTCTCCAGCTCCCTGGCGTACTACGACGGCCTGCGCTCCAAGCGCCTCCCCACCGCCCTCACCCAGTCCCAGCGCGACCTCTTCGGTGCCCACACCTACGGCCGCGTCGACAAGCCGGGCGTGTTCCACACGTTGTGGGCCGAAGAGGGTAAGCCTGAGATTGAGGAGTGAAACTCCTCAATCTCAGGCTTAGGACGGCCCGGTGGGCCGTCCGGCCCTCTTCGGTGCGAGGCGGTTTACCGCCGAGCCAGATCTGAGTCCGGCCGTAGGCCGGTCCATAATTGCTGATCGAGCCGGGCAACCCAGCATCCGAAGAGCAAGAAGCTCTTTTTCGGTGCAAGAAATCCCGGACGACACACCACTCGTCCGGGATTTCTTGTGCTGGTCTCGTCTCAGCGCGATAAATCCCGGAAAACAAGGATGTTCTCCGGGATTTCTTGTGCTGGCATCATTTCAGCGCAACATTTCCCGGACGATAGGGTAAATTTCCGGGAAATATTGCACTGGTCTCTTTTCATCGCAAGTAATCCCGGAGAATAGGGTCGTTTTCCGGGAATCATTGCACTGACCACAGCTCAGTGCAACAAATCCCGGACGAAGCCGTCTATTTCCGGGATTACTTGCGCTGATATCGTCTTGGTACAACAAATCCCGGAGAACGGGGCTGTTTTCCGGGAATCATTGCGTTGAGCTGGAGTCAGTGCAACGATTCCCGGATGAAGCCGCCGATTTCCGGGATCACTTGCGCTTGGAAAGACGGGGAGACTCCGGAGACACGGGGAGACTCGGAAGGAAGCCTCGAAGCTTCGGAGAGTAGCCCCCCGAGAAGCTCCCTGAGGCTACAGCTTCGTCACCGTCTCTTCGGTGGTGAACCAGGTGAACTCGTCCACACCGTAAGCGAAGGAGGACGGGTATTCCGGGTCCCCCTTCGGCACGACGTCACCACTTGGCACTTCGCCGCCCGCGGCGAACACGTGCGCCAGCGACTCCGCCTTGCCCGCTCCGGCCGCGAAGAACCACGTATGGCGGGAGCGCGCGATCAACGGCGCGGTCAGGGAGACGCGCAGCGGCGGCATCTTGGGGGAGTGGGTCACACCGACCGTGAGCCGGTCGCGCACCTGCACCTCCGCATGCCCCGAGGAGGCGGGGAACAGCGAAGCGTAATGCCCGTCGGGGCCCATGCCGAGAATCATCAGGTCGAACACCGGCTCCGGACCCATTTCACGAACCAATTCGTCCGCGTACGTACGCGCCGCGGCGTCCACGAGCGCCTCGTTCTCCACGTCGGCGGCGGAACGCACGAACTCGTCGGAGCTGTCCGCGTCGCGCGTCACCTTCGCGATCTCCGCAGCCGGACGCGTGTCCGCCGGCATCTCGTGGATGTTCGCCTCGGGCAGCGAGCCCGCCGCCACGAGCCCGTCGAGCAGCAGTCGGCGCGCCTCGACCGCGTTGCGGTCGGGGGAGTCGGCGGCGACGAAGCGTTCGTCACTGAACCAGAAGTGCACGCGCGACCAGTCGATCGACGTGGCCAGCGCGGCGATCGAAGCGTCGGTCGCAATCAGTCCGAGCGGCTGCGCGGCCGAGCCACCGGAGAGCGCCACGTCGACGCGCGTGCGGCGCGAGCCGTCCGGCAGGCGCTCGTCCAGCGCGTCGAGCAGCGCCAAGACGAGCCGGGACGCCCCGGCCTTGATCATCACGTCTTTGTCCGGATAGACGACGAGTGTGCGACTTGCCATGTGAAACTCCTTAGTGACGAATCAGGTCCCAGCCTTCGTTGATGACGTCGGCGTAGATCTCGTCCGGGTCGATGCGGCGCAGTTCCTCGGTCAGGCAGTCCTCGATCGTGCGCGGCGGCACGGAGATCGCCTGCGGCGCCTGCCCCGGCATCGAGATCACGGCCTGGTCCTCGTGCGGGCGTTCCAGCGACACGGTGCCGTCCGCACGCGTGAACGCCACGCCGGTCACCGCCGTCGCGCCGTCGACGTATTCCACGTCGACCGGCACGTCGAGCGTGAGTCGCAGCCACGCGCACAGCAGGTCCATCGGCAGGAATTCGCGCGGTCCGGTCACCTTCACCGCCGTGACCGGCAGGTGCGGCGGCTGGTCGAGCATCGAGGCGAGCAGTCCGCGCCACACGGTCAGGCGCGTCCACGACAGGTCGATGTCCTCCGGCGTCCAGCTGCGGCGCAGACGTTCGATCGTCGCTTCCGGATTGTTGGAGCGCAGCGCATCGGTGATGCGGCTGCGTGCCATCGCGCCCATCAGGTCCTTCGCCGGGTTGGACGGCGGCGTGGTCGGCCACCATGCGACGACCGGCACGTCCGGCACGAGCAGCGGGATGACGAGCGTGTCCGGATGGTTGATGAGCCCGTTGCGGGGGCGCAGGATGATGATCTCGCCAGCGCCGGCGTCCGCGCCGAAGCGCACCTGCGCGTTGAGGTTCGATTCCGCGGGGCCGTCGGTCAGGTCGATGGCCGGGTTGTCGGTCTTCTCCATCGCCTTCACGTCGCCGTCGCCGGAATCGTCGCGGCGCGACGTGTCCGGCACGATCGCGATGACGCGGCACGGGTGCTCGCGGCTCGCCGCGTTGGCGACTTCGAGCGCGTGCTCGAGTTCGCCTTCGTCGGTGGCGATGAGCAGCGTGAGCACGCGGCCGGTCGCCGATTCGCCGCGCTCCTCGTGCAGCTCGTCGATTTTGTGCGCGATTTCGCGCGTGCGGGTGTTCGGCATATCGATGATCATGGCATCCTCCAATGGCGGCCTTCGCGCGCCAGCATCTCATCGGCCTCGGCCGGGCCCCACGTGCCCGCGCGGTACGGCTGCGGCTGGCCGAGCGTCGACCAGAACTCCTCGATCGGGTCGAGGATCTTCCAGCTCAGGTTCACTTCCTCGGTGGTGGGGAACAGCGGCGGGTCGCCGAGCAGCACGTCGAGGATCAGTCGTTCGTAGGCTTCCGGCGAGTTCTCGGTGAACGAGCGGCCGTAGCTGAAGTCCATGTTCACGTCACGGACCTCCATCGTGGTGCCGCCCGGCACCTTCGCGCCGAAGCGCATCGTCACGCCCTCGTCCGGCTGCACGCGGATCACGATCGCGTTCTTGCCGAGTTCGCGCACGGCGGTCTGCTCGAACGGCAGGTGCGGGGCGCGCTTGAACACGACGGCGATTTCGGTGACGCGCTTGCCGAGACGCTTGCCGGTCCTGAGGTAGAACGGCACGCCCGCCCAGCGGCGCGTGTCGATGTCGAGACGGATGGCCGCGTACGTCTCGGTGGTGGACTTCGGGTCGATGCCCTTCTCGTCCAGGTAGCCGACGACCTCGTGCGAGCCCTGCCAGCCCTTCGCGTACTGGCCGCGGGCCGTGTTGGCGGCGAGGTCCTTGGGCAGGCGCACGGCGGAGAGCACCTTGGTCTTCTCGGCCGTCAGGTCCTTCGCGGTGAAGCTCACCGGCTCCTCCATGGCGGTGAGGGCCATGAGCTGGAGCAGATGGTTCTGGATCACGTCGCGTGCGGCGCCGATGCCGTCGTAGTAGCCGGCGCGGCCGCCGATGCCGATGTCCTCGGCCATCGTGATCTGCACGTGGTCCACGTAGTTCGCGTTCCACACCGGCTCGTACATCGCGTTGGCGAAGCGCAGGGCCAGCAGGTTCTGCACGGTCTCCTTGCCGAGGTAGTGGTCGATGCGGAACACCGAGCTCGGGTCGAACACTTCGGAGACGACACGGTCGAGCTCCTTCGCGCTGGCGAGGTCATGGCCGAACGGCTTCTCGATGATGACGCGTCGCCACGCGCCTTCGGAGGAGCGCGACAGGCCGGAAGCGGCCAGCTGCTTGGAGACGATCGGGAACGCGCTCGGCGGCACCGACATGTAGAACGCGTGGTTGCCGCGCGTGCCGCGGTCGCGGTCGAGCTCCTGCACGGTGGCGCTCAGGCGCTCGAACGCCTCCGGGTCGTCGAACGTGCCCTGCACGAACCGGATGCCGGCCGCGAGGTTGTTCCACGTCGACTCCTTGAACGGCGTGCGGCAACGCGCCTTGACGGCGGTCTTGACGAATTCGATGAAATGCTCCTGCGTCCAGTCGCGGCGCGCGAAGCCGGTCAGGCCGAAGCTCGGCGGCAGCAGACCGCGGTTGGCCAAATCGTAGACGGCGGGCAGCAGCTTTTTCTGCGCCAGATCGCCGGTCACGCCGAAGATGACCAGACTGCACGGGCCCGCGATGCGCGGCAGGCGCAGGTCGCGCGGATCGCGCAACGGATTGGTCCAATTGGTATTCCCACTCATACCAATAAGAGTAATAGCCGTCGGCGGGGTATCGCCGACGGCTAAGGGAATTGTTCGGATAGTGGGCCTGTGAGCCGGCCCACTATCCGGGTGGGATGCGGCGTTTTCACGCCGGTCGCGACGTCACCGGCGCTACAGCACCTTCGACAGGAACGACCGCAGGCGCTCGCTCTTCGGATGGTTGAAGATCTCGTCAGGCGTGCCCTGCTCGTCGATCACGCCGCCGTGGGTGAACACCACGCGGCTGGAGACCTCGCGCGCGAAGCCCATCTCGTGCGTCACGAGGATCATCGTCATGCCCTCCTCGGCGAGCCCGCGGATCACCTCGAGCACGTCGCCGACCATCTCCGGGTCGAGCGCGCTCGTCGCCTCGTCGAACAGCATGATGTCCGGGTTCATCGCGAGCGCACGGGCGATCGCCACGCGCTGCTTCTGGCCGCCGGACAGGGACGCGGGACGCGCGTCGATCTTCTCGGCGAGGCCGACCTGCGCGAGCAGTTTCTTGGCGAGCGCGCGGGCCTCGTCCTTCGGCATCTTGTGCACGAGCGTCGGCGCGAGCATGATGTTCTCGGCGACGGTCATGTTGGGGAACAGGTTGAAGTGCTGGAACACCATGCCGATCTGCTCGCGCACCTCGTCGATGTTCGTGTCCTTCGCGCCGAGGTCGTGGCCGTTGACGACCACCGTGCCCGACGTGGGCGTCTCCAGTCCGTTCAGGCAGCGCAGCAGCGTGGATTTGCCGGCGCCGGATGGGCCGATGATGCACACGACCTCGCCCTTGCGTACCTGGAAGTCGACGCCCTTGATGACCTCGGTGCCGCCGTAGCTCTTGTGCAGGTCGCGCACGTCGACGACGAACTCGTTCGCCGTGTTCTCAGTCGATGCAGCCATTACTTGTTCAACCTCCTATCGGCGATGTTCGCGAGCCAGGTCAGCAGCGTGATGGCCACGAAGTAGATGACGCCCACCATGAGCAGCGTCTCGGTGACGCGGAAGTTCGCCGCGTACAGCTGCTGCGCCTGGTAGAGCAGGTCGGCGAAGCCGATGGTGAGCAGCAGCGAGGAATCCTTGAGCAGGATGACCAGCTGGTTGATGACGGCCGGCGTGCCGATTTTCACGGCCTGCGGCAGGATCACCCTGCGCATCGTCTGCGCGTAGGTGAGGCCGAGCGAACGCGCGCCCTCCGCCTGACCGGGGTCGACCGACTGGATCGCGCCGCGGATGATCTCCGTCAGGTACGCGCCCGAGTTGAGCGACAGCGTGAACAGGCCGGAGAACCAGATCCAGTTCGGGATGGCGTGGCCGACGAGCTGCGGCACGCCGAAGTAGAAGAAGAACGCCCACACGAGCACCGGGGTGCCGCGGAACACGGCCACGTAGGCGCGGGAGATCCACGCGAGCGCCTTGTTGCGGCCCACGCGCATCAGTCCGAAGCCGAGGCCGAGCAGCAGCGCCACGATGAACGAGAGCGCGGTGATGATCATCGTGTTCTTGAGGCCCTGCATGAGTGCGGGCAGCGACTGCACGGCCAGTTGCCAGAATCCGATGCGTTCCACCGTCTTCACGCTGTTCGTGTCCGCGTTCGTCGAGGCGTTCGCGCCCAGGTACTTGACGAGGATCTTGTCGTATTCGCCGGAATCCTTGAGTTCCTTGAGCCCGACGTTGAACGCGGCCAGCAGCTCGGCGTCCCGGCCCTTGTTGACGGCGAAGCCGTAGTAGCCCCTCGGCACCTTCGGCGTCACGGTCTTGAGGCCGTTGTTCTGCGAGATGCCGTAGGCGAGCACTGGGTAGTCGTCGAACACGGCGGCCGCGTTGCCGGCCTTCACCATCTCGTACATCGTGGCCGACTGGTCGACCGACTTAATGCTGAAGCCGTACTTCTTCGCGATGGACTTCGCGTAGGCCTCGCCTTCGGAACCGGTCTTCGCGGTGACGGTCTTGCCCTTGAGGTCCGCGTAGCCCTTGACGGAGTCATCGCTCTTCGCGATGGCCATCTGCACGCCGGACTGGAAGTACGGGTCGGAGAAGTCGTATACCTGCTTGCGTTCGTCGGTGATCGACATGCCGGCGATCACCGCGTCCGCCTGGTTCGAGCTCAACGCCTGCAGCGCCGCGTTGAAGCCGAGCGACTGGATCGTGACCTTGAATCCCTGCGACGCGGCGATCTTGTTGACCAGATCCATGTCGATGCCCACCATCTTGCCGTTCTCGCGGAATTCGAACGGCGCGAACGTGGTGTCGGTGGCGATTGTGTAGGTCTTGCCCTTCGCCTTCTTCGCGAGCGCGCGCGTCGCGTCGTCCACGGTCGACATGCTCTTGGTCGTGTCGCCGGCCTCCGTGCCGTCGGCGGCGAGCGCCGGCGTCGCCGACAGTCCGGCGACCATCATCACCGCGGCGAGCAGCGCCGCGACCAGTGCCGTCAGCGCCCGCAGACGGGCCCGCAGCCCGGCGGTCAGCCCGGAGTCGCCTCGTGCTGTACGCATGCGTGTCCTCCCTCATCTCGTCTCATCTCATTGTCTCGTTCAGATTACGAACGGTTTCAACCTATGAACGGTATGGGAGGTCTTTTTCCGGGCTGTTACGGAATTGTGCGGCTCACGCCCAGCGATCGGACATCGCGAACGCGTTGTGCATCAGATTGCTGGACGTGTACAGCACATCATTGAGCAGCATCGTCGTGTGTTCGCGCAGGTAGCCGGCCATCCGCTCGTTCGCGGCTTCCAGCGTCGTCGCGATTGTCGCGTCGTCCGCGCGTCCGGCGGCAGGCGCGTCGGCGGCGTCGGCTTCGCCGCGCCCGCCCGCGACCTGCGCCGTGACCGTCGCGTCCGTCTCGTCGACCAGACGATGGCCGTACGCGCGCACGCCTTCCGCGTACCCCTCCACCAGATTGTTCGTCTCGTAGAAGTGGGCGTCGGCGATGACCGCGATGAGACGGTTCGTCCAGTACAGGTTGCCGGTCGAGACGATCGGCGTCGTGTCGCGCAGATAGGCGGGCGTGTCGCGCACGTTCGCATAGAACGGCGCGACCGTCGTGAACGGGCCGGAACCGAACGACGTCCACATGACGGCACGCGCCGATTCCGGCACGTACGGGCGCACCTGGATCGCGACCATGTGGCCGGTGCGGTTGACGCCGATCGGACGGTAGCGGTGACGCGACTCCGGCGTGCCGAGCGTGCCGTACGGGTCGTACGGCGTGCCTTCGAAATGCGAGGCGAGGATGCGGTCGACGTCCTCGATCGTGATCTTGTTCTCCGGCACGCGGCACCACGGGATGTCGTCGGACGTGGGCGTGTAGCGGGCGGCCGGGGAATCCCAGTCCTCGCTCGGGTTGAGGCAGCGCTGCATGTACCAGGCGCGCGGCGTGTTGTAGATGTGGTCCTTCGCCGTGGACGTGCCGAACGCGGTGCGCGGGTTGAAGCGGTCCGGCGTCTCCACCGAGCCGTCCGCCGCGAAGCCGACCACGCCGCGCGCCGCGCCGAGGCCCGCGCCGCGCACGGGCACCGCGGACGTGTGCGCCGGCATCGTGCGGTCGAGGCGGTGCGCGGCCATCCACTCGCGCAGGTCGGCGCTGCACAGGTATTCGCGCTGCGGGCCGAACGCGTCCTTCAGGTCGAAGTCGTCGATGCCCAGCTGGTTCGGGATGGTCGCATAGCAGTCGTCGGGCACGCGGCGGGCGATCCAATGATGGCCGCCGATCGTCTCCACATACCAGATCTCATCCACGTCGGAGATGATCACGCCGTTCGACTCGTACGTGCCGTATTGCTCGAGCAGTTCGCCGAGTCGCTGGACGCCCTCGCGCGCCGTATGCACATACGGCAGGACGAGCGTGATGATGTCCTCCTCGCCGATGCCGCCCGGCTGCTCGGGGCGGTAGTCCGGGTTGGACGTGCCGTCCGGATTGGTCGGCTCGCCTTGGGCCGGGCGCAGTTCGACCAGCGGATCGGCGGCGAGCACGCGTTCGTTCACCGCGATCGTCTCCGTGGCGCTCATCGCCACGTTGCGCTCGCTCGCGCCCGCCTCGGCGAGGATGCCGCGATTGTTGAGCACGTTCGGGGCGATTGTGTACCGGCATGGTTCGCCGGCGTCCGTCAGATCGATCTCGACGTGGGAGAGGACGGCGCGGTAATGGCGCGGCTGGTCCTTGGGGTTGACGGTGACGAGTCGTTTCGGATCGTAGCGGCCCGAACCGGAGTCGTCATCGCGCGCGATGATCGTCGATCCGTCGATGCTGGCCGCTTTTCCTACAAGAAGTGTGGTGCAAGACATGCTGCCCACTGTAGTAGGTGCGGTGTGGTGGGTGGGACGTGCGGGGCTGGGGTGCGGGCCCCGGAACACAAAAATCCCTTGGAATCATTGAGATTCCAAGGGATTCGCGGTGCCCCCCGTGGGATTCGAACCCACAACCCACGACTTAAAAGGACGCTGCTCTAACCGTTGAGCTAGAGGGGCAACGTTTCTAAAATACACACGCCGCGCGGACATTGCAACCCTGCGCCGCCGGTTTCCGTGTCCGTCGGCTACGTTGGCCTGCTCGTGAGCGAGGCGCGGGCGGGACACAAGTGAGGCAGGGGCAAGACACAGGGCAAAGAGAAAGCCCGGTGGGAAGACCGGGCTTGAGAGAGAAGAGAGAAGAAGGGATTCAGTTATCGCGGCTTTTCAACCGTGATTCCCAGTAAACCCCCGCCTCTTCAACGTGTTGTGTGCAAATGCTGGGAAAACCATGAGAATCATGTGGCGTTCCGGTGCGGCCGACGACGGTCAGCCGACGACGGTCAGTTGAACCCGGTCAGCCGACCCCGACCGGCCGACACCAATCAGTTGAACCCGACCACGCGTTCCGCCACGCGGTATCCCCACCGGATCACGGACCTGCCCGCCGACCCATGCAGGTTCAGCGCGCGCGACATCGGCTTGCGGCGCACGTCATGGTAGATCGACGGCGAATACGTCTTGATCCCGGCCCACAGCCGCTTCTTCTTCGCATAGTTCTCCGGATCGCGCGAGAGGATCAGGAACACGCTCGCCACCGAGCTTTCGATCGCGAGGAAGTGGATCATGTACCGGTACAGCCCGTCCGGCACGGTCCCGCGTTCCGGCGTCGCCTCGACCATGCACTGGTTGACGTGGATCAGCTGGTCGACGCGTCGGATCATCACGTCGGTCTGCACGCTCTGCCCGTCGCGTCCGATGAAGTAGTGGTAGAACGGCGTGTCCAGGTAGCGCAGCGACTTCACCCACGGGAACGGCTGGTACGCGTAGATGAAATCGACGTAGAACGTGTGCTCGGGCAGCCGCATGCCGGACGCGCGCACCACGGACGTGCGGAAGATCAGCGCGTGCATGAGGATGTACTCGGCGAGACCGAAATGCCCCATGTCGTCCCACGTGAGGCGCTCGCCGGTCTTCATCGCGTGACGGAAGTTGACCACGTGCTTGCGACGCTTGCCGACCTTGTCGTACACGTAGTTGGTGACGAGCATGTCGACCGGGTCGCCGCCCGCGATCTCGTCGCGCAGCGCGGCCATCACCTCTTCGAGCGAGTCCGGGCCCACCCAGTCGTCCGCGTCCACGACCTTCACGTACATGCCGCGCGCCGCCGCGATGCCCGTGTTCACCGCGCCGCCGTGGCCTTTGTTCTCCTGGTGGATGGCACGCACGATGCCGGGGAAGCGGCGTTCGAACGCGCGCGCCACCTCCAGCGTGGAATCCTTGGATCCGTCGTCGACGATGAGCACCTCGATGTCGTCGTTGCGCCGCGCCGCCGTGAGCGACAGCACGCAGCGCTCCAGATACTCCTCCATGTTGTAGGAGGGCACCACGAAGGTGAGCGTCTTGCCGGTGGCGGCCTGTCCGTCGGCCGTCGTCGATGCCGGTTGCGTCATAGTCACGATCCTCGAAATCACATCTGGTTTGTTCGGTTCAACGCCTCACCCTAGCACCGGGCCCACTCGGACGGGACTTATGCGCATATCCTGCACATCCGGTTCATGTTCCGTCACGCCGCGTGCGTCACGCCGGTTCCGGCGTCGCCGCCGTCCGCCGCGTCGTTCGGTTCCTGCGGAACGGACGACTGCGGCGTTCGCGCCGAGCCGTCGTCCGGTCGCGTGTCCGGTCGTGTGGTTTTCCGTGATTTCGCGGTTTTCGCGGATTTGCCTTCGAAGATGAGCTTCGGTTTCGAGTCGAGTCGGCTCAGTCCGTGCCATGCGAGATCGACGATGTATGCGGCGAGCTGCTCCTTGCTGACTTTCGGCCGGTCCGCCCAGTATTGTCCGGTGAACACGGTCATGCCGACGAGCATCTGTGCGTAGTACGGCACGCCTTTGGGAGAGAGTTTCTGCCGTTTGAACGCGGCGATGAGCAGGTCCTCGACGCGCATCGAGATGTCGCCGAGCAGCGAGCTGAACGATCCGGACGGATCGGTGCTCGGCGAGTCGCGCGACAGCACCTGGAACCCTTCCGCGTTCTCCTCGATGTAGGTGAGCAGCGCGAGCGCCGTGCGTTCGACGATCTGGCGCGGATGCATGTCCGGGTCGTCGAGTGCGGCGGTGAGCGCGGCGGTGAGCGCCTGCATCTCGCGGTCGACGATCACCGCGTACAGGCCTTCCTTGCCGCCGAAATGCTCGTAGACGATCGGTTTGGAGACCTTCGCGGTGCTGGCGATCTCCTCGACGCTCACCGATTCGAATCCTTTCGATGCGAAGAGGGATCGTCCGATGCGGATGAGCTGTTCGCGTCGCTGATACGACGTCATGCGTGAGGAATTGGCCATGCCCCTTAGCTTAGCCGCCGTCGCGGGACGTGCCGGCGCGGGTGACGGCCGTCGTTAGACTGGGGGTCATGGATAGCAATACATTGGCCATGGTAGGCGTCGCCGTAGTCGCGATTGTCCTGATTTTGTTGGCAGTCTGGTTCTCCAAGTCGCGCAAGCGCGATCTTGACAAGACGATCGAGGAGCGGGAGGCGCGCCGCGATCTGCCGGAGAGTGCGGAGCCCGAGCCCAAGGCGGAGGCCGCTTCGGAAACCCCCTCCGGCGCGGAGCGCCACCTCCCCCTGAAGGGGGAGGAAAAGAAGGCTCCCGAACCTGAATCCGCGGACCACCCCCAGTCGGCTGCGCCGACAGCCCCCGCCAGCGGGGGCGAGAACGAGGAGCCGGAGCCGGCGGCGGAGGCCGCGCCGGAACCCGCGCCCGCGCCGGCGCCGAAGGCGGAGAAGCCGGAGTCGGTGGGCGGGCGTCTCGCCCGGCTCAAGGCGAAGCTCGCCAAGTCGAGCAACCCGTTCGGCAAGGCGCTGTTCGACATCCTCGCGAAGGACAACCTCTCCGAATCCGATTGGGAGGACGTCGAGGACACGCTCCTGCTCGCCGACGTCGGCGCCGAAGCCTCCGAACAGCTCGTCGACGAGTTGCGCACCGACGCGCGTGTCACCGGCAAGGCCGATCCGGCCGAGGTACGCGCCGCCCTGAAGGAGAAGCTGCTCGACCTGGTCGGCCGCGATACGGACCGCCGCCTCAACGCGGACAAGCCGGGCGCGAACCGTCCGGGCGTCATCATCATGGTGGGCGTCAACGGCACCGGCAAGACCACGACCGCCGGCAAGCTTGCCCGCCTGTTCGTCTCCGAAGGCAAGAGCGTCGTGCTCGGCGCGGCCGACACGTTCCGCGCCGCCGCCGCCGATCAGCTCGAAACGTGGGGCGCGAAGGTCGACGTGCCGGTCGTCCGCTCCGACAAGGACGGCGCCGACCCGGCGTCCGTCGCGTTCGAGGCGAGCGCCAAGGCCAAGGAGCTGGATGCCGACGTGCTCATCATCGATACGGCCGGCCGTCTCCAGAACAAGGCGAACCTGATGGACGAGCTCGGCAAGATCCGCCGCGTCACCGAGAAGAACCTTCCCGTGGACGAGGTGCTGCTCGTGCTCGATGCGACCACCGGCCAGAACGGCATGACCCAGGCGAAGGTGTTCGCCGAGGCGATCGGCATCACCGGCGTCGTGCTCTCCAAGCTCGACGGTTCCGCCAAGGGCGGCATCGTGATCAGCGTGCAGAAGGAGCTCGGCGTGCCCGTCAAGCTCGTCGGCCTCGGCGAAGGACCCGACGACCTCGCCCCCTTCGACCCGGAAGGCTTCGTCGACGGCATCCTCGCCTGAATCCATCCCCGCACTGCGACCAAGGTCCCGGACCATGTCATGGAACATGGTCCGGGACCTTTGCGTTTTCGTCACGTTTCGATTCGTCCCCGCCGAATCCCCGCGAAATCCCCGAGGAATCAACGCGAACGCACCCCGCATCGCCGTCGCGATTAACAAGCGCGTAACCTGCCGTAACGAAACGAAAACCATCCGGGCGTTCACTATCGAACCGTTAGCCCCCGCTGGGGGACGACGAAAGAACGAATGGCCTCGCCCGAGAAGCGGGGCGAAAGATGTGAAAGAGAGGGAGGTAGACATGGATTCCGGAAACACCGCATGGATATTGACTTCCGCGTCCCTGGTTTTCCTCATGACGCCGGGCGTGGCGTTCTTCTACGGTGGCATGGTCCGCGCGAAGGCCGTGCTGAACATGTTCATGCTTGAGGCGGCCGCGCTGTCGGTCACGATGATCATCTGGACCCTGTGGGGCTGGTCCATCGCCTACGCCGGCACCGACGTCGCCGGCATCTTCGGCGATCCGGCCTCCGGCTTCCTGCTGAAGGATTCGATGGTCGCCAAGGACGGCGTGTTCACCACGACCGGCCTGAACTCCAACAACTATCCGGTGTCCGTGGACGTCGCCTTCCAGGTCGCGTTCGCGATGATCACCGTCGGCCTGATCTGCGGCGCCATCGCCGAACGCGTCAAGTACAGCACGTGGATGATCTTCGTCGCGCTGTGGGTCACGTTCGACTACGCCCCGATGGCCCACATGGTCTGGAACGGCGGTCTGCTGTCCGGCTCCGGCGCGATCTCCACCGCCATCGGCGCCGCCGCCCACGATTTCGCAGGTGGTACCGTCGTCCACATCAACGCCGCAGTCGCCGCCTTGGTGATCGTCCTCATCATCGGCAAGCGCAAGGGCTTCGCCGTGCAGCCGTTCCGTCCGCACAACGTCCCGTTCGTGATGCTCGGCGCCTTCCTGCTGTGGTTCGGCTGGTTCGGTTTCAACGCCGGTTCCGCGTTCGCCGCGAACGGCACCGCCGGCTACGCCTGGGTGTCCACCTCCGCCGCGACCGCAGCCGCCATGCTCTCCTGGGGCTTCACCGAGAAGATCCGCTCCGGCCACTACACCGCGATGGGCGCCGCCTCCGGTATGGTCGCCGGCCTGGTCGCCATCACTCCGGCCGCCGATGTCGTCTCCCCGCTGTGGGCCATCGTCCTCGGCGCGATCGCCGGCGTGCTCACCTGCCTCGCCTGCGGTCTCAAGTTCAAGCTCGGCTACGATGATTCCCTCGATGTCGTCGGCGTCCACGGCGTGGGCGGCTTCACCGGCACCGTCCTCATCGGCTTCTTCGGCGAGGGCACGGGCCTGTTCGCCGGCGGCGACTGGAAGCAGCTCGTCGTCCAGATCCTCATCGCGCTGTGCGCCATCGTCTACTCCGCCGTGATCACCGGCATCATCGCCTTCGCGCTGGAGAAGACCGTCGGCTGGCGCGTCACCGAAGCCCAGGAAGTCGGCGGCATCGACCTTGCCGACCAGGGTGAACGTGCCTACGATTTTGCTGGTACCGCCAGCTCCGTCCTCAAGGAGGTGAGGTGAGATGAAGCTCATCACCGCAATCATTCAGCCCCATAAGCTCGACGACGTCAAGGAGGCCCTCGCGGCCGCCGGCGTGCACGGTCTGACCGTCTCCGAAGCGAACGGCTACGGCCGTCAGCGCGGACACACCGAGGTCTACCGTGGTGCCGAATACACCGTCGACCTGATTCCGAAGATCCGCGTCGAGGTCCTGTCCGACGACGCCGATGCGGAGACGCTCGTCGGCGTGATCGTCAAGGCCGCCGGCACCGGCACGATCGGCGACGGCAAGGTCTGGGTCGCCCCGCTCGACTCGGTGACGCGCGTGCGCACCGGCGAGTCCGGCTCCGCCGCGATCTGATAGCAGACGTCCCTCCCGCCCGGCGCATATCGTTCACCGATCGCCGGGATGGGTCGGGCCATCAAAGAGACAAGAGGTCCCCGCACGCAGCCCCCAAGCCGTGCGGGGACCTTTTCTTACCTCATCGGCCCCCTCTGACGAGGGGGCTCCCGCGCA
This sequence comes from Bifidobacterium sp. LH_426, assembly GCF_056356875.1. Classification (NCBI taxonomy): domain Bacteria; kingdom Bacillati; phylum Actinomycetota; class Actinomycetes; order Bifidobacteriales; family Bifidobacteriaceae; genus Bifidobacterium; species Bifidobacterium sp. LH_426. The sequence goes on along the minus strand of NZ_JBKEVB010000008.1, from coordinate 55,927 downwards.
GCGGGTGGGGGAGAGACCTCCCTCCGTCCGTCTTCGGCGGCCACCTTCTTCGTCGGGGGACAAGAAGAACAAACAAGGAGCACACGCGAAATGGCATCGGCGGTCGATGGTTTGAAGCAACGATTCATGGCGATGAGCCAGCCGGACGCGGACGGCGTCTACCGCGACGGCGCGGCGAAACGCAGGGCCCGCACCGAACTGGCGATGGACTGCCTCACGCGCCTGTGGGACGAGGCGAAGGCGAACGTCGACTTCGACGTGCCGGACCACGGCATCGGCCTCGCCGCCGTCGGCTCGCTCGCCCGCGGCCAGATCGGCCCCAGCTCCGACCTCGACCTCGTCCTCATCTACGACTCCCACGCCCTGAACGACCAGAAACTCAACGAACTCGCCAACAAGCTCTGGTACCCGCTGTGGGATTCCGGCCTCGACCTCGACCATTCGGTGCGCACCCGCCAGCAATGCGAATCCGTGACCGACCATGATCTGCCCGCCGCGATGGGATGGCTCGACGTGGAGCCCGTCGCCGGTGACATCGACCTCATCAAGACCACCGCCGATTCGATTCTCGAACGCTGGCGCAAGGCCGCGCGAAAGCGCCTGCCCGAACTGCTCGCCTCCGCCACGAGCCGGCTCGACGAGTTCGGCCGCCTCCAGTACATCAACCAGCCGGACATCAAGGAGGCGCGCGGCGGCCTGCGCGACTCGGTGCTCGTCTCCGCGCTCGCCGTCTCCTGGCTCGCCGACCGCCCGCACGGCGCCTACGACGACGCGGTCGACCGGCTGCTCGACGTGCGCGACTGCATTCACCTGGTCGCGAACAAGGACACGAACCTGCTGCTCACCCCGTATCAGGACAAGGTCGCCGCGATGCTCGGCCTCGCCGACCCGACCCTGCCCGCGGGCGGCGAGCGCGAGGCGAAGTCGATTGACGACATGCAGACGCTGCTCGCGCGCATCGGCCGGCGCATCGCGTTCTCGCTCGACTCGACCGCCTCCCGCGCCGAGCATTCGCTCACGCACGAGAAGCCCCGTTTCGCGTTCTTCCAGATGATGTCGCAGCGTGCGGGTGGCCACCGCGAGGCGCCGAAGTTCGAGAACGTCGCGCCCGGCGTCGCCGTCCACGAGCATGAGATCGTGCTTGCGCCCGGTGCCGATTCGTCGCGCGACGCCTCGCTCGCGCTGCGCGTCGCGCTCGCTTCGGCGCGCCGCAAGCTGCCGATCAATCCGGGCACGTTGGAGAATCTGCGTCGATGCCCGATCCACAGCAATCAGTGGGATGCGACGACGCGTGACCTGTTCGTGCAATTGCTCGCGTCCGGTCCGGAGCTGATCCGCGTGTGGGAGGAGATCGATTTCGCCGACATCCCGGGCAAGTGGATGCCGGAATGGCTGGGTATCCGCAATCGTCCGTCGGTGTCGGCGGCGCACCGTTACACGATCGACCGTCACTCGGTGGAGGTCGTCTCGCGTCTCACGCGCGACATCGGATTCCCGTCGCCCGCGGACCGCGAAGGCAGGTCCGAGGGCGTCGTGACCGGCGGCGCGGGCTCCGGTGCGCCGCAATACGATGACGTGCACTACACCGCGCTGCTGCTCGCCGGCATCCTGCATGACATCGGCAAGCGTTCCGGCGTCGCCGACCACGCGGCGGAAGGCGCGCGCCACGCGCCGGTGATCCTCAGGCGCATGGGCTACGACGCGGACACGATACGCATGGTGACGCTGCTGGTGCGCGAGCATCTCACGTTGAGCGAGTTCGCGACCGGCCGCAATCCGAACGATCCGAACACCGGCTCCGACCTCGCGAACCGTCTGCGCCACGACCCGATGCTGCTCGACATGCTCTACGATCTGACGCGTGCCGACGGCTCCTCGCTCGGCGCGACCTCCGAGGAGGCCATCACGAAGAAATACGGCTGGAGCACGTGGCGCGAGACCTTGGTCAAGCAGATGGTCGCCGCCACCCGCTATCACCTGTAGTCCCGTTTGTCCCGGTTCCCTCCGCCTCCGTCACCTTTCAATCCCCGTCCGTCACGGTTCCTTCCATGTTTTGCCACGGAATACCGTGGAGAACCAAGGAGCGAGTCGTGACGGTCGTGGATGGGACCGTGACAATCAAGGACGTGAACTCGTCTTTATCTTGCGGCGGCCCGCTCAATCACCCATCCACGCGTCGCCGTGCGCGCGAATCCCGTTGAACGTCGCGCGCAATCCGATGAACACGACGTTCAGCACCGCCCACAACGCGACCATGCGCGCGGCCGGCGCGTCGAACGCCGCCGTGCCGGCGAGCGCGCCGACGCAGGCGAGCGCGAGCAGGTACGCGACGGCGGTCGCGCCGCACGTCGCGGCCAGATAGCGGTAGTCGCCGGCGCCGATGAGGATGCCGTCGAGCGCCCACATCCATCCGCACAACGGCAGGAACACGCCCTGCGTGACCATGCCGACGACGATCAGCGACTGGACGGCCGCGTCCGGCGAGAACAGGGGAGCGGCGGCGAAGCCGACCGCGATCATGCCGGCGCCGATCGCCGCGCCCGCGACGGCGCCGGCGCGCGCGGCCGCGGCGGTCGTCGCGCGCGCACCGGCGCGACGCCGCGCGCCGAGTTCCGCGGCGACGAGCGCTTGGCCGGCGATGCCGATCGCGTCAAGCATGTTGAGTACGAAATTCCACGTCGCGTTGACCGCCTGGTATGCGGCGAGCACGGTCACGCCCATGCGCGCGGCGAGCATGACGGTCGCGACGAGGCATGCGCGCAGGGCGAGCGTGCGCAGGAACAGCGGCACGCCGTCTCCCGCGCTGTGCGCGATGCCGGCGAGCCGCGGGCGCACGGACGCGCCTTCCGCGCGCGACCACAGGATCGCGGGTACGGTAAGGAAGATTCCCATGAACCATTGCGCGATGAGCGTGGCCGCGCCGGAACCGGCGATGCCCCAGCCGAGCGCGATGACGAACAGGATGTCCAGGAGCGTGTTGACGATCGCGCCGGCGATGGCGGCGATCAGGGTGATGCGCACCTTCTGAAGCCCGCGGAAGATGCCGTTCGCCGCGTAGACGAGCAGCATGCCCGGCAGGCCGAAGACGATCGCGTCGAGGTAGCGTTCCGCCTCGTCGAGGACGGGGCCTTCCGCGCCGAGTGCGGCGCACAGCGGCCGTCCGGCGAGGAACAGGATGACGGACACGACGACGCCGATACCGAGCGCCAGCCACATGCCGTCGATGCCGGCTTCGAGGCCTTCGCGCCGGCGGCCCGCGCCGATGAGCCGCGCCACCTGCGAAGTGGTGCCGTAGGCGAGGAACACGCACAGTCCGACGGTGGTGAGGACAATCGTCGATCCGATGGACAGGCCCGCGAGCGAGGCTTCGCCGAGATGGCCGACGATGGCCGTGTCGATGAGGATGAACGCGGGTTCGGCGATGAGCTGCCCAAACGTCGGAATCGCCAGCGCCGCAATCCGCGCAGTAGTACGGCGGGTGTCCGGGAGCGGGGAGGTTTCGGAGTCGCCGGTGTCGGCGCTGCGGCGGTCGGAGTTGCCGGTGTCGGTGGTCATCTCGTGCTCCTGCTCGTCGTCGGTCGTTTCCGCCCGTCCACTGTAGTCGAGGGGATTCCAGCCTCCCGGCTCCCCTTGTCAGGGGAGCTGTCGGCGTAGCCGACTGAGGGGTAGTAGCCGGGTATGTGAAATCCCGGCTGTCTTGGTCCGCCGTTGGCGGCGCGGCCCTCTGCCTCGGCTAGGGGGATCTGTCTCATAAGGCCGGGGAGCGGCGTCCCCTCCCTACTCTGGCTCCCCTTGTCAGGGGAGCTGTCGGCGTAGCCGACTGAGGGGTAGTCCCGGGACGTGACCGGGGTGTTCGGGTTGTCGTTGGTGGCGATGGCCTCTGCCTCGGCTCCCCTTGTCAGGGGAGCTGTCGGCGTAGCCGACTGAGGGGTAGTAGCCGGCTTCGCCGGCGTGGCGCAGCCCCGTTCACCCTCCGTTCATACGCGATTCCGACGCTGTTACCACGGTGTTACGTGTCGCGCAAGTCGGTGTCCATGGGTGGGAAAGTAATCCACACGTTATCCCCAAGTTATCCACCAAGTTATCCCCATAGTGTGGATAACTCAGTGGATTTCCACCGCCAAAACGGGCCGAAAATGTGGATAACTTTTTCTTATCCACAGTGCCATTCGGCGTGTCGCGGCATGACGGTGGCTGATTGTGGGCAACCCGGTGGATAACCACCCGTTCTCCCACATCTAGTTGTGGACAACCCCCTCATGCTCCATATCTATGGTGGATAACCACAATGGGGCCGCACCTTCCCTGCTCCCCCTTCAGGGGGAGCTGCGAGAAGGAGAACGCGGCATCGCGGTCAAGTATTCCCTGCTCCCCCTCCAGGGGGAGCTGTCGCGCAAAGCGCGACTGAGGGGGTGTTCGAAAAGCGGCCAACACGGACCCCACACAAAACGAAAGGCCCGGCCGATGGGGGCCGGGCCTTTCGCGAAGGAGAGAGGAAGAAGAAAGAAGGTGTTCAGTTATCGTTATGGGGACGGGAAGAAGGGAAACGTCCTCGCCGGTCCGCTTCCGCCAGCCTCCGATGATGGACTTCATCGGTTCGGGCTTCCGTTCGCCGGTGATTACATATAACCGCGCGAACCTCAACGCAATGATGCGAAAACCTTGGAACACCATGGCAATCCCCATGGGATACGCCGACGACGCCCGTGTCGGGGCTCTCGGAGGCCGGCGCGCGGCCCGGAATGCCGGCAATCCCCGCGTGTCCGCATGGTGGCGTGGGTTCGCGGGCGGTTCACGCCGCTCCTTATAATCATTGCGTTTACGTAGCATATGCGGCAAACGCTCCCGTCCCACGAGAGGGCGGGAGGCAGCGGAAGAAGATTGGATAGCAGTGGCTCTCATCGTGCAGAAGTACGGCGGCTCGTCGGTCGCCGATACCGATTCGATCAAACGTGTGGCCAAGCGCGTCGTCGAAACGAAGAAAAAAGGCAACAAGGTCGCCGTGGTCGTCTCCGCGATGGGCGACACCACCGACGATCTCATCGACCAGGCGCTGAGCATCGACTCCAACCCGCCGGAGCGCGAGATGGACATGCTGATGACCGCCGGCGAACGCATCTCCATGAGCCTGCTCGCCATGGCCATCCACGCGGAAGGCAGCCGCGCCCACTCATTCACCGGACAGCAGGCCGGCTTCTTCACCGACGCCCGCTACGGTGCCGCCCACATCAAAGCCGTCAAGCCGGACCGCGTGAAGAACGCGCTCTCCCTCGGCGACGTCGCCATCGTCGCCGGCTTCCAGGGCATCAACGCGAAGGGCGACGCGACCACGCTCGGCCGCGGCGGCTCCGACACGTCCGCAGTCGCGCTCGCCGTCGCGCTCGGCGCCGACATCTGCGAGATCTACACCGACGTGGACGGCATCTTCACCGCCGATCCGCGCATCGTGCCCACCGCGCGACGTATCCCGTACGCCGGCTACGACGCGATCCTCGAAATGGCGTCGTGCGGCTCGAAGGTGCTTGCGCTGCGCTGCGTCGAATACGCGCAACGATTCAACATGCCGCTGCACGTGCGCTCCTCCTTCTCGCACCGTCCCGGCACGCTCGTCGTGCCCGAGGGCGTCGACCCGCGCAGCCTGCCGAACATCGACTGACGCGACGCGACATCACGATCGAACAGTAACGCAACGAAACGTAACGAAACCGAAAGCGACATCATCACCATGAGCGAGAACAACGACAACAAATCGATGGGCGACCTGTTCCCCGACCTCGGACCGGAGGCTCCGGTCATCTCCGGCATCGCGCACGACCGCAGCGAGGCGCTCGCCACCGTGCGCGGCGTGCCGAACGAGCCGGGCATGGCCGCGAAGGTGTTCACCGAGCTGGCCGCCGCCGGCATCAATGTGGACATGATCGTGCAGGCCGGCTCCTCCGCCGGCACCGCCGACATCTCCTTCACCGTGCCGGAGGCCTCCGTCAAGGCCGTCGAAAGCGCGCTGCTCGACGCGCATGAGGCGCTCGACTACAAGTCCTTCGATGTCGATCCGAACGTCGGCAAGGTCGCGGTCGTCGGCGTCGGCATGAAGACCCACTCGGGCCTCGCCGCCAAGTTCTTCCAGGCGCTGAGCGACAAGGGCATCAACGTGCTGATGATCTCCACCTCCGAGATCCGCATCGCCGCGCTCGTGCCGCTCGACCAGCTCAACGAGGCCGTCAAGGCCCTCCACACCGCCTACGGCCTCGACGCCGACAAGGTGGAAGCCGTGGTCTACGGCGGCACCGGTAGGTGATTGACGGGCGGCTGTAGGTGCCGGGCAGGCCGGGCGTAGTCCGCGCGTTGCGTGTCCTGTAAGGATGCGGGTATAGTAGGCGGTGCTAATTCCCAATAAGAAGTTGGCCTCGTTAGCCGCTTCGATTGCTCGGCAGTTTCTGCCAGGGGCGGGTCATATGACCCGCCCCGTTTTTTGTTCCAGTAGTATGCCGGTATCAGCGGATTCTCGGAGTGGAGGAATGGACCATGAAAGACATGCGATACAGGATCGGCATCGACGTCGGCCTGAACTCGGTGGGATTGGCCGCGATTGAAGTCGATGATGATGACATGCCGGTGCGCATTCTCAATGCGCAGTCGGTCATCCATGACGGCGGCGTCGACCCGACCAAGCAGAAGGAGGCGATCAGCCGGAAGAACATCGCCGGTGTCAGCCGACGGGCACGGCGCATGGTGCATAACCGTCGTCAGCGCCTTGACAGCCTCGACGAGGCACTCAAGAATGCCGGATATCCGACTGTCGAATCGGAGTCATTGACCGCGCCGTTCGAGGAATGGCATGTGCGCGCCCGACTGGCCGAATCCTTCATCGAGGACGAGGCCACGCGGCGCGAGGAACTGTCCATCGCCCTGCGCCATATCGCGCGGCACAGGGGATGGCGCAACCCGTACCATCGCGTGGAATCGTTGCTGGTGGACAACCCGTATTCGGAGCAATACGAGGAACTGAAGAAACGTGCGGAGGAACTCGCCGGCCGTACCGTAACGGGGAATCCCACACCGGCGCAGCTTGTCGTGGTTGTGCTGCTGCTCGGCTATGCGGAGCCGCCGCGCCTGCGCACCAGCACCAAGCATGGCGCGGGGTTGCTGCCTCAGCGGCTTATGCAGGAGGATAACGCGAACGAGTTGAAGCGCATCTTCGACGTGCAGCGCGTTCCACGCAGTGAATGGGAGCCGTTGCTCCGTGAGGTGTTCCAGGCTAAATCGCCCAAGGGGTCCGGGGAGAAGAGGGTAGGTCGTGACCCGTTCGATCCTTCGCAGCCGCGCGCGCTGAAGGCGTCGCTGGCGTTCCAGCGGTATCGCATCGTCAATGTGCTGACGAACCTGCGTATCCGGGAGGAAGACGGGTACGAGCGGCCCTTGACGGTGGCCGAGAAGCAATCGGCATATGAGTTGCTCGCCTCCGATGCGAAGGACGACATCACATGGATCGATGTCGCAAATCGTCTCGGGTATGCGAGGAGCCAGCTCAAAGGCATCGGCAGTATGACCAAAGACGGTGAGGAGCGTATCTCCAGCACTCCGCAGCGGTTGACATCCCTGCAGCGCATTCGTGAGGCTGACAGGAAAATCGCCAAGCCGCTGCTGAAGTGGTGGAAGGGCGCATCGGATACGGCGCGGGAGGCGATGATCCGATTGCTGTCCAATACCGTGGACTTCGATAAGGTCCATGATGATCTGGCATATGCCGACGCCATCGCGTTCATCGACGAGTTGGACGACGAGGCGATGGTCAAACTGGATTCGATCGACCTGCCTGCCGGCCGTGCCGCATACGGCGAGGAGACGTTGCGCAAGCTCACCGAACGCATGCTGACCACCGATGACGATCTGCAGGCCGCACGCAAGGTGCTGTTCCACGTCTCCGATTACTGGAGGCCGGCGGCGGACCCCATCGGCGCGCCGTTGGGCAATCCTTCGGCGGACAGGGTCGTGAAGATCGTCAACCAGTGGCTGACGAATTGCCGCAATCGTTGGGGTGATCCCGTGTCCGTGCAGATCGAGCACGTGCGTTCCGGGTTCAAGTCGGCGAAGACGGCACGGGAATATGAACGTGACAACGAGAAGCGGAGCGTCCGTCGAGCCAATCTCGCAAAGGAGCTGCGGGCAAGCGGGTATGGTGACCATAACGACAGTATTCGTAGGTTAGAGGCGCTGCAACGCCAGCACAGCCAATGCCTGTACTGCGGACGTATGATTACATTCGAAACCTGCGATATGGATCATATCGTACCTCGTTCGGGTGCGGGTTCTACCAACACCCGTGCGAATCTAATGGCAGTGTGTAAAGATTGCAATGGGGATAAGCAGGGTGGGCTTTTCTCAGTGTGGGTGAAAACCAAGTGGGCGCAGGAACACGGCGTCAGCCTGAAAGCCACCCTTCAGCGGGTCGACAATATGCTGCGCGATTGCGATGCGAAGGCTTGGCGCCGTTTCCAGCAGGAAGTCAAGATGCGGCTCAGGCAGACCGAAAAGGACGATCCAATCGATAATCGCTCCATCGAATCGGTTGCGTGGATGGCCAATGAACTTCATCGCCGCATCAACTGGTATTTCAACGCGGAACACTATCGTGCCGAGTCCGATAAGGAACGAGCCGAAGCGCCCGTAGTGGACGTGAGGGTTTTCCGTGGGCAGATTACGAACTTTGCGCGTAAAGCGAGCGGGTTGGAAAACCGGATTCATTTCTTCGGTCCCAAGGGCAAGACGCGTCTCGATCGCCGTCATCATGCGGTGGATGCCGCTGTGATTGCGATGTTGCAGCCTTCTGTGGCGAAAACACTGGTGGTGCGTGATTCGATACGCGTGTCGCAGATGATTGTGCGCAAAGGACAGCTGGACGAAGGGGAGCGTTCCTGGAAGGATTATCCGTATAAGGACTCTGAGGAAACCTATGCGGACTACCGTATCTTCCGACAATGGCGTATTGGCATGAGCCAACTGACCGAACTGCTTAATGACGCGTTCGACCATAATCGAGTAACGGTGCGCCAGCCATTGCGATTGCAGCTGGATAATTCGATAGCGCATGATGCAACAGTCAAGCCGTTGAAGCGGGTCCGTCTCGGCGATGCCATGGATGCCGACCTGATTCGCAGGGCCTCCACACCTGCATTGTGGTGCGCGCTCACCCGTCATCCCGACTTTGACGAGAAGACCGGTCTGCCGGTGAACGACATGCGCCGGATCACCGTGCATGGCACCTCATACACGGCCGATGATGAAGTGGGATTCTTCGCCGGGCAGTCGGCGCAGGTCGCCGTCCGCGGTGGTTCCGCCGACGTCGGTTCGGCGATTCATCATGCGCGCGTGTACCGGTGTTGGAAGCAGAATGCCAAAGGTGCTCGCAAATACTGGTACGGCATGATTCGCGTGTTCCAAACGGATCTATTGAAGTTCCGCGGCGATGACCTGTTCTCCGCGCCATTGCCGCCGCAGTCGGTGTCGATGCGTTGGGGCGAACCACGTACCGTGCAGGCGGTGCAGTCCGGCAGCGCCGAATATCTCGGCTGGCTGGTCGTCGGCGACGAGATTCACGTGGATCTTTCCCGCGGCAAACTCAAAGGGCAGATCGGCGAATTCGCCGAGTGGTGCGGCGAATATCCGTATTCCGCCGATACCGCGTGCTGCACATGGGTGGTGGACGGATTCATGACGAACAAACAGTTGCGTCTCCACCCGAGACTGCTGGCTTCCGAAGGGTTGAAAAACGTCGGGAAAACCAAGGAGGTGCCGGACGCGGTTCAGAAGATAGTCGCGGGAAACGGCTGGCTGCCATCCCCGGATGTCTTCAGCTCGTTCGCTCCTTCGGTGATTCGCCGCAACGCCTTGGGCGAGCCGCGCTGGCATTCGAAGACCGGTCTTCCGTGCTCGTGGCGTTGGTCTGAGTAAGGCGGTCATCATGCAGAGCCAGTGGCGGGTCGTTGATTGTACCGAGATGGCGGGGCGCATCTCGTACACGCGCGGCAATATGCGCGTGCAACGCGATGATGCCGATGCGCCTGTGGACGTGCCACTGGCTCAGACGGCCGTGGTACTGCTCGGGTTGAAGGTGGCGTGTTCCGCCGCGGTACTGCATGAGATGGCCCGGTACGGTGTGTCCGTCATGTTGTGCGATTGGCGTGGAGTGCCGGATGCGGCGCTCCACGCCTGGACGGACACGCCGACCACGGTCACGCAACGGCAGCTGGCACAGGTCGACATGACGTTGCCACGTCGAAAGAACGCGTGGGGCAGGATCGTGCAGGCGAAGATACGTGGGCAGGCCGCTTGTCTGGACTCCCTTGGCCGCGATGGAGGCGGTTTGCTGCGTGGCATCGCCGCCTCCGTGCGTTCCGGAGACCCCTCCAACTGCGAAGGCCACGCGGCGAGAGAATATTGGCGGCGTGTGTTTCCTGCGGAAGAGGAATTCCGGCGTGTGCCCGGTGAGGGAATCGGACGTAACGCGCAATTGGATTACGCCTATATGGTGTTGCGAGGGTTCGCCGTCAAAGCGGTGATATCGGCCGGGCTGATTCCTTCGCTTGGCATGCACCACCGGAATCGTGGTAACTACTTCTGTTTGGCGGATGACATTCTGGAGCCGTATCGTCCGGCGATTGACCGCAAGGTCGCGGAATTGAGCGCCGAGGACTCCTTATCAGACAGAAGTGTCAAACGCCGGCTTGTAGAGGCGACCAACCAGCAGCTGAACGGCACCGGCTTGACCATCCCCAGTTCGCTGAATGATTTCGCGCAACAGTACGGTCTGTATTGCGAGGGGAAAATCGACAGGCTGCCTGTACCGGAATACGTAGGTGCCGAATGAAAAAGGACGAGGACAGTGGTGGCATGTGGTGCCTGGTGATGTTCGATCTGCCGGTCAAGACCAAACAACAGCGCAGAGTGGCCACGGAGTTCAGGAACCTGCTGGTGGATATGGGCTACAGCATGGTGCAGTACTCGGTCTACGCCAGGTACACGCCCACTCAGGCGGGAAACCGTGCGACGGTGAAGGCGATCAAAGCGGCGTTGCCCGCACATGGGTATGTGCGCGTCCTGCACATCAGCGATCACCAATGGTCCTCCGCCCTGCGGTTCGCCAACCTCGAGCCGGAAGACGAACCGGAAACGCCGGATCTCTTCACGCTTTTCTAAACGCAAAAAACGCCCAAACCCGCAGAAAATGGCCCCTCTCGGCAGGCTATCAAGTCTACCAAGAGGGCTGAATGCTAATTCCCAACACGTGTCAGCAGGAAACAGCCCTCCATTCAAGTCTACCAAGAGGGCTGAATGCTAATTCCCAACGACATGATCGACGTCCGCCCCGTCCCCTCAAGTCTACCAAGAGGGCTGAATGCTAATTCCCAACAGTCGCCGCACCTGTACAGGTACATGTTCAAGTCTACCAAGAGGGCTGAATGCTAATTCCCAACATCTCCTCCAGCAGGGCGCGCGTCTCGTCAAGTCTACCAAGAGGGCTGAATGCTAATTCCCAACTGCGCGCCGCCCTTGGACGTGTTTCCCGCAAGTCTACCAAGAGGGCTGAATGCTAATTCCCAACATGGAGTTGCGGGCCGAACTCATCAGCACAAGTCTACCAAGAGGGCTGAATGCTAATTCCCAACACAGATGCGTACACGGTGCATACGGGACCAAGTCTACCAAGAGGGCTGAATGCTAATTCCCAACCGGCGACCTGGATCAGGTTCGGGGCGACCAAGTCTACCAAGAGGGCTGAATGCTAATTCCCAACCATAAGGCGGATTCCGACGCGTACGAGACAAGTCTACCAAGAGGGCTGAATGCTAATTCCCAACTTCTTATATTGTTCCGCAAATGCCAATGCAAGTCTACCAAGAGGGCTGAATGCTAATTCCCAACGGCACGTGGGCGGGCGTCGGACTGGACGCAAGTCTACCAAGAGGGCTGAATGCTAATTCCCAACGATGAGGAGAAGCATCTCTTCCAGTTGGCAAGTCTACCAAGAGGGCTGAATGCTAATTCCCAACCCGCGTTCGTGTTTGTCGGACTGCTGCGCAAGTCTACCAAGAGGGCTGAATGCTAATTCCCAACTATCACCGGTGATACCGGGGTGGTCTCACAAGTCTACCAAGAGGGCTGAATGCTAATTCTCAATGCCATCCGGTAGTATGGTAGATGCGTGTGAGTCATAATGCATATGAGTCGGGAATTAGCATCACCTTCTCACTAGACTTATCGCAACCAAAGTCGACAAGTATTCATTGGAAACTCAATCTTCTTTGAAAACTTGTCGGCATATTGGAAATGTATGGCAATTGCGCTGGTGGATAAGCCATATATCTAATAGGTATGCGATGTTTTTCAATGGCTTGGCGAAGAAGCTGTTGTTGGCTGTTTTCTGTGCTGAAATTCCTTTTTTGAGGGAGCGATTGTTGTGTTTTTATACATACGGCTTTACGCTCGAAGAATTCTGGCCAAGATTGAGGCGTTTGTACCACACGAGAGTGCAGGTGGTGTTGCGTGGCGCGCGGGGTGTGCCACGCGAGTTCCGCCACTCTGGGACGCTGTCCACGTAGTGGATGCGTTATCGACTTGAAAAAATTTTCAAGTAGGATGTGGCGCATTCGGGAGCGGCAGGGAGTATCGACGTCCGCACCCGGAGAGCGCACGGCATCAGCCGTCGCTCGACATACGTGAGGAGAACCATGAAGAACACCATCCGGGCCAGGGCGCTCGCGATCGTCGCCGCGGTGGCGACGCTCGCGTCGATGTCCCTGACCGCGACCACGGCGCTCGCCGCCGAGCGGACCGCCGCGGGCGCGAAACCCAGCGCAACCGCCAGCGCAGATGCGGGCTCGTTCGCCGACCAGTTCGGCTGGAAAAACGACCTCAACGCGCCCGACTCCATCATCAAGTCCGACAAGGGCGGCGACGCCGACATCGTCTACGACGCGCAGAAGGCATCCGACAACCAGCTGACCCTCGACCCGTCGTCCATCGAACGCTACGCCTACTGGAACAGCTGCGTCACCGCCACCGGCACCGGCTTCGCCGCCGGCGAGCAGGTGGACTTCACCGACATCTCGCCGACCGGCAAGACCCAGGGCTATGGTCCGTTCGCCGCCGACGACAACGGCAAGGTCACCGGCAAGCTGTGCGCCGGTTCGCAGGACACCGAAATCGGCGCGCACGCCATCAAGGCCGTCGGCCGCACCAGCAAGACCATCGCCGACGCCACCCTGCAGGTCACCGCCAACGCGCGCGAGACCGCGAAGATCACCATCGAGAACGGCGACCTGACCCAGGACCAGTTCATCGACCAGAAGATCCGCATCCGCGCCGAAGGCTATTCGCCCAACACCCGTCTGTCGGTCCTGCTGGAAGGCCCGGACGGTTCGATCATGAACCTCGCCGACACCGCCCACATCCGCACCGATGCGGATGGCGTGTACACCGACGCCCTGCAGTCCAACAGCGTGAACTATCCGGCCGGCACCTGGTACCTGTCCATCCAGGACCTGTCCGGCACCGGCATCTACGCGATGACCTCGTTCACCATCAAGCCCGGTAAGGAACGCCACCAGAGCAAGACGGTCGAACTGCGCTCCACGAAGCTCACGGCCGACGACCTCACCAAGAACGGCATGACGATGACCATGAAGGACTTCGGCGCCTTCGACGCGTTCGACGTCTACATGAAGCTGCCGAACCTCCAGGAAGGTCTCGTCGGCACCGCCCGCGCGAACGGCAACGGCGAATATACGAACGTCCTGACCGTCAATTCCGCCATTCTGGGCGAGTACACGGTCACCGCGCGCTCCCGCACCACCGGCGACTATGCACAGAAGACCTTCATCGTGACCGATGATTCCGGCAATTACCCGCAGCCCATCGAGGCGAGCATCACCCCCGACAAGGTCTCCAAGGAGGACTTCGGCCCCGAAGGCAAGGGCGTGACCGTCTCGATGAAGAACGTGCCGGAGAACTACAACGGCACCATCACCGTGCTCAACTCGAAGATGAACCTGCAGCGTCTGGCCGATCCGAGCGTCGAGGACGGTTCCGGCAACTTCATGGTCTTCGTCAACCGCAAGGACGACGGCACCATCACGTATGCCGCGAAGCTCGCCGCCGAACCGGTCGACGATGTGTACAACATCCAGATTACCATCACGGGCGGCGGCCATTACGAGCGCGACATCACCGTCGGCGACCCGAAGACTGACGGCACCGGCGACGGCGCCGACGCGAACAACGACGACACCGCCGGCCAGCCCGAGCAGGGCGGCCAGGTCTCCGAGGATATGGTGAAGGTCTCCGGCACCATGTCCGCGTTCATCCAGATCAAGGGCGCCAGCGCGCTCGACCAGAAGCTCGCCGCCGAATCCGAGCTCGGCCGCGCCCGCGTCTCCGACAAGGCCAAGGAGAAGCGATCCACCGGCATCGCCAACGGCCAGGCCGACAAGGCCGAGAAGACCTCCGACGCCGTCTTCGACCAGCTCAAGGCGCTCGACCCGAACGCGAGCAGGCTGTACACGGCCTCCTACAGCGTTCCCGGCGTCGCCGTCCGCGCCGACGCCGCCGCGCTGAACACGCTGGCCGGCCAGTCGAACGACATCGTCAAGGTGTCGCCGATCGTCCAGCGTTTCGCGACCACCGCCGATACCCAGACGACCACGACCACCCAGTCCACCACCGCCTCCGCCGCCGAACCCGCCAACGCGAACAACGACACGATCGTCAACGCGCGCAAGACGTGGGTGAAGACCGGCAAGACCGGCAAGAACGTGAACATCGCGATCATCGACACCGGCATCGACTACACGCACGTGGACTTCGGCGGCACCGGCAATCCGATCGCCTACCGCACGGCGCAGTCGTACACCACCGACCCGCTCACCGACCCGTACCTGAAGACGCTGATCGACCCGGCCAAGTACAAGGGCGGCTACGACTTCGCCGGTGCCACGTACAACGCCAACTCGTCGGCCGCCGACACCGTCTACAACCCGTTCCCGACCCCGGACGCCAACCCGATCGACGGCCCCGGCGGCGGCCACGGCACCCACGTGGCCGGCACGGCCGCGGGCTACGGCGAGAACGCCGACAAGACCACGTTCAAGGGCGACTACACGAAGCTCACCGACGACGATCTGCAGAAGATGGAGATCGGACCGGGCGCGGCCCCCGAAGCCGGCATCTACATGCTCAAGGTCTTCGGCGACAACGGCGGCGCGACCGACGTGACCGGCGCCGCCCTCGACTGGGTGGCCGAGAAGCTGGCCAACAACGTCGACATCGACGTCGTGTCCATGTCGCTCGGCACCGCGTACGGCGCGATCGACGACCCAGACAGCGCCAAAATCGAGAAGATCGCCTCCTACGGCACCCTGTCCATCGCGGCCGCCGGCAACGACGGCGACATCACCGACATCGGCGGCAGCCCGGCCTCCACGCCGAGCGCGCTCGCCGTGGCCGCCAGCCAGTCCGGCGGCTCCCGCCAGGACGCCATCAAGGTGGACGCCCCGAACGACCTCGCCGGCCAGTACGCGGGCCAGTACTCGCAGTACTTCCCGCAGGTCACGCCGATCTACTCCGTCACCGGCAAGGTCGTCAAGGTCGCCGATCCGGACAACCTGACCGGCTGCTCGCCCTACTCCGATGAGGACGCCGCCCGCGTCAAGGGCAACATCGCCTACGTCGAATGGGACGACAGCAACGTGCTGTGCGGTTCCGGCACGCGTTTCGACAACGCGTACAACGCAGGCGCGGCCGGCATCGTCTTCGCCTCGCAGGGCGACGTGCTGGAAAGCGGCATCGCCGGCAACTACTCCATCCCCGGCTTCCAGATGACCAAGACCACGGCCGACAAGCTCAAGCCGGCGCTCGACGCGGGCACGCTGGAGATCACCCTCTCCTCCGACTACGCGCACACGGTCAAGGCCAACTACCCGTCCTCCGCGGATACCATCGCCTCGTTCACGTCGCGCGGCGTGCACGGCTCGTATGACGGCACCGCCAAGCCCGACGTGGCCGCGCCCGGCGTGGGCGTCGTCTCCGCGGGCAACGGCACCGGCACCGAACTGGCGATCATGTCCGGCACGTCGATGGCCACGCCGCTCACCTCCGGCGTCGCGGCGCTCGTCCTCGAGGCGCACTCCGATTGGTCCGGCCCGTCCAAGGCCACGAACCTCAAGGCGCAGCTGATCAACACCGCCGCGCACGACGTGACCACCGCCGGCGACGCCACCGGCAAGGGCAAGACCGCCTACGGACCGCTGCGCGTCGGCTCCGGCCGCATCGACGCCTACGCCGCCGTGAACAACGACGTGCGCGTCGCCGCCGCCGACGACATCGAAGGCGTGACCGCGTCCTTCGGCATCGTCCAAGTCGGCAAGGCCGGCGTCACGCAGTCGAAGAAGCTGACCGTCACCAACGATTCCGACGTCGCGCGCACCTACAAGGTCGCCTACGCGGCCCGCACCGAGACGCCGGGCGTGACCTACACGCTCGACAAGTCGGAGGTCACCGTGGCCGCCCACGGTACGGCCGACGTCATCGTGACGCTGAACATCCCGGACGCCGCGAAGCTGCGCCATACGCTCGACAAGACGATGGACGCGAAGGTCGGCGGCCTCGACCGCTCCTACGTGACCGACGTGACCGGCGTCGTGACGTTCACCCCGGTGAGCGACGGCGACCAGAGCGACGGCACCGCCGAACAGAACGGCGCGTTCCCGCTGCGCGTGTCCGTCGTGGCCGCGCCGAAGCCCGTCACCGAGACGACCACCGAGATCGCCTTCGCCGACGCGGACGCCAAGCAGGGCGAGCTCAAGGTCTCCGGCCACGGCGTGAACCAAGGCGACGGCTCCGAAGCCTACGTGGGCCGTCTGGGCGCGTTCCAGCTGGGCGCGACCGACCCGGTCGACGTGTACGGCAACGAGCAGGACCTCACCGCCAAGCGCAGCATCAGTGCGGCCGACATCCGCGCGGTGGGCGCCGCCACGACCGCCCCGCAGCTCGACGATCCGTCGCAGGGATACCTCGCGTTCGGCATCCAGACCCAGCAGAGCTGGTCCCGCCTCGGCACCACCGTGTTCCCGGTCGTCTACTTCGACGTGAGCGGCGACGGCCGCCCCGACTTCGTGACCACCGTGAGCACCAGCCCGTACGGTTCCAGCGCGGACACCGTGTATGCGGTCACCTCCGACGTGGCGTCGAACAGCCTCGCGGACATCGAGCCCATCGACGACGCGTCGATCTCCGACTCGAACACGCTGGTGCTGCCCGTCAAGCTCGCCAACCTCGGCTACACGGCGACCACCACGGCCACGACGATCCGCTACCAGGTCTCGATGCAGTCGATCTACGCCGCGCATGACGACGCCGACGCGAACTACCGCAAGGACTACGTCGCCGACACCGCATCCCAGGCCACGTTCGACGTGTACCACCCGGACCTGTGGTTCGGCGAGGCCGACGGCCAGGCGAACGGCACGTTCCTGCAGGAGGACAAGGCCGGCACGATCGCCGCGCATCGTGGCGAATCCGCGACCGCCAAGGACGCCAAGGCGCTCGTCCTGCACCTGCGCGGCGCCGTCCCGGACACCACCGGCTCCGCCCCGACCATCGACACGCCCGCCGTGAACGATGGCGGCCAGAAGCCCGCCACGACCGACAAGTCGAAGCTCGAGGACGCCATCGCCAAGGCCGAGAAGCTGAACGCCGCCGACTACGAGTCCGCCTCGTGGAACGCGCTGACCGCCGCGCTCGAATCCGCGAAGCGCGTGAACGCCGACGCGAACGCCCGGCAGAACCAGATCGACGACGCGACGGCCGCGCTGCTCGCTGCGATCGACGGTCTGCGCAAGGCCGGTCCCGGCGACCAGCACGGCGGCGAAGGCATCGTCACCGGCGGTGACGCGGATACGGCAGGCAGGCTCCCGATCACGGGCGCCGGCATCGCCGCCCTCATCATCATCGCGACGATGCTCGCGATCGCCGGTGCGAGCGTCGCGAAATCGCATTCCGGCAACGGCACCGCACGTCACGGTGCCAAGTGACGCTCCCGGCGTCCCGCCATCCCGCGTTCACGCGTGACGCGTGCGAAGCACGCCACGCGTGAACCGGGAATTCCCGAAAACCGCCTATCCGCCGCGTTCCGGCGTTCCGGTCGCGCATCACGCGCGCACCGCTACAATGGACGCGGACAGATAGGCGGTTCTTCATGGAAGCGATACGACACGACGCCGCACACGACGACGCGACGTCACCCGACACCACGCGATCCGGCGCATCCGATGCCGGCGATTCCACCGATACCAGCGTTTCCACTGATACCCACGTTCCCACCGATACCAGCGTTCCCATGGATTTCCCCGCCGAATTGAAGATCACCGATCCCGACGTCATCTCGATGCTGTCGAACCCCACACGACTGCTCGTGCTCGAGGAACTGTACGACCGCCAGGAACCGCGCACGGCCACGCAGCTGTCGCAGCTGGCCGGCGTCTCGCCCAGTTCGATGAGCTACCATCTGCGCCTGCTCGGCAAGGCCGGACTGATCCGCCGCGCCGACGACGACGGCGTGCGCCGGCGCGAGATGCCGTGGCGCGCGGCCGCGAAGAGCTTCAGTTTCGCTGTGAGCGCGCAACCCGATCCGATGGTGCGCATGCGGTTGATGGACGGCATCCTGCGTGCGTTGCGCATGCGCATCGGCGCGGTCATGGACGCCAGCGCCGCCGTGCCGATCGAGGAGCGGCGCGAACGCTACCCGTACACGCCGCTGAGCACCGGCAACCTCATTCTCGACCGGGACGAACTGCTGCAGGTGCAGCGGGAGATCTGGGCGGTGTGGGAGCGTTACGAGAAACTCAGCGAGAAGCGGAACGCCGCCGACTACGATTATCGGATCGCCTACACGTGGTCGTGCCTGCCGCTGGACCCGGACGCGAAGGCCCGCGCCTCGGACGGAGCCGATGGCGCGCGCCTTGACGGGTCTTCGCGGGGTTGAGGGCGCGGGGGAGACGAATGCGTCTGCTCCCGCTGCCGCCGCTACTGCTTCGTGACTACTTCTTCGTGATGTAGCCGAGGGCCTTGAGCATCTCGGCGCATTCGAGCGCGCCGCCGGCGGCGCCACGCAGCGTGTTGTGGGCGAGGCCGACGAACTTCCAGTCGAAGATCGAATCCTCGCGCAGGCGGCCGATCGAGACGCCCATGCCGCCCTCGTAGTCCACGTCCAGCTTGACCTGCGGGCGGTCGTCCTCGGTCAGGTACTGGATGAAGTGCTTCGGCGCGTGCGGCAGGCCGAGACGGGCCGCCTCCGACGTGTAGTTGACGAGACGGTCGACGAGCTCCTCCTTCGTCGCCTTCTTGCCGAAGTTGATGAACACGGTCGCGGTGTGGCCGTCGAGCACGGGCACGCGGATGCACTGCGACGTGATGCGCAGCGGACCGTCGAACGGGACAATCTCGCCCTTCGCGTCGTCCACGTGGCCGAACACCTTGAGCGGCTCCTTCTCGCTCTTCGCCTCCTCGCCGGAGATGAACGGGATGATGTTGCCCACCATCTCGGGCCAGTCCTTGAACGTCTTGCCCGCGCCGGAGATCGCCTGGTAGGTGCTCACGACCACCTCGCGCGGCTCGAATTCCTTCCACGCGGCCAGTGCCGGCGTGTACGCCTGGATCGAGCAGTTCGGCTTGACGGCGATGAAGCCGTGCGTCGTGCCGAGACGCTTGCGCTGATGCTCGATCACCGCGAAATGCTCCGGGTTGATCTCCGGCACGACCATCGGCACGTCCGGAGTCCAGCGATGCGCGCTGTTGTTCGAGACGACCGGCGTCTCCGTCTTCGCGTACCGCTCCTCGATCGCGCGGATCTGGTCCTTCGGCATGTTCACCGCGGAGAACATGAAATCGACGCCCTCGGCGACCTTCTCGGCCTCGTCGCCGTCGACCACCGTCATGTGCTTGACGTATTCCGGCATCGGCGCTTCCATCTTCCAACGGTCGCCGACCGCCTCCTCATACGTCTTGCCGGCGGAATGCGCGGACGCGGCGAGCGTCGTCACCTCGAACCACGGATGGTTCTCCAGCAGCGTGATGAAACGCTGGCCGACCATGCCGGTCGCGCCGAGCACGCCGACCTTCAGTTTTTCGGACATAGCAAACCCCTTGGGTGAGATGGATGGGCGATTACACACGTGAATCTCCATTCTACGGAACTGCCCGGGGCGCGGCATACGCGTTTCCGCATGATGGCCTGCGCGCGGTACGGTGGTGCGGTACGCCGTGGCGCGCGGTACGCTAGGAGGCATGTCGATTGCATCTCAGGAAGCGCGCAAACAGCTTGACCGGATCGTGGCGTTGGGGTACCCGGATGTGGCGGATATGAGCGCCGCGGCGTTCCGCGCGCTCGCGAACCCGCTCATCGAGGCGTTGGAACATTCCGATCTCGGTACGAACATCCTGCTGGTGCCGACGCGCGAGCTCGTCTCGCCGGAGTCGCTGATCGCGCGAACCTCCATCTACCGCATGGCCGGCTTCACGACGATGCCGCCGCGCGACATCGCCAGCTTCCTGCCGCAGGACGGCTTCGAGCCGCCGGAAGGCCCGTTCTACCTGGTCGTCGACCCGCATACCGGCACCTGCTATGTGAACCGCGAGCCGGACGTGGCGCGCAAGCTCATCGACTCGGACGAGCGTCTGCCGCTCACGTTGGAGGAGGGCCTCGCGATCGCCACGCAGCACCCGGAATGGCTGCTCGAGAAGAACGGCTTCAACCTGCTCGGATCGCGTTCCGCCGACGGCCGCGTGCCGAGCATCTGGATGAGCCAGAACGCGCCGCGCCTGGGCGCGGTCTGGCCGAACTCCCGCCACACCTGGCTCGGCAACGCCTACTGCATCGCCCGGCGAGGCGTGAGCCTGTTCATCTGAGGGAGGACCCCCTCAGTCGGCCGGAGACTGACAGCTCCCCCTGAAGGGGGAGCAAGCCCCCTTTTTATCGCCTGCCGCGATTGCGGAAGGCGGTTTTCGTCAGCCAGTAGACGCCGGCGCCGATGAGCGCGGCGATTGTGGCGAATACTTCGGGGCGACGCAGCTCGTTGCGCACGGTGGCGCTGTCGGTCACGCAATGGTCCTCGAACCACACGCGCAGCTCGTTGCCGGAGTAGCGGCCGACCAGGTCGCCCCACGTGAGCATGTGCGTCACGTAGTCGGCCGGATTCTCCTCGTGGAATTCGAACAGACGGATGCCGCGGTGGCGTGACTTCGGCCCGTAGCATTCGAATCCGCAGGTCGGCGCATACCCGAGGTCGATGCCGTCCGCATGCCCGACGAACGCGTTCTTGTGGTCATGGCCGCAGAACAGCGCGAAATAGCCGCCGGCCTCGCGCATCGCGTCGACCTCGCCCACGTTCTCGTCGGCGCATCCGATGGCCTCGCCGAGCCGCGAGCCGGGTAGACACTTGGATTCGTCGAGCACGTAGCAGCGTCCCGCGTGCGTGCGTGCGCCCTCCACCGCGTTCGGCGTCCAGGCGGGCACCTCCTTCAACACGTCGTAGAACTCCTGCGGCGGGATGTGCTGGAACGCGATCGTCGGCACCGGTCTGCCGTCGCCGTTGCGATCGCGCATCGCGGCCTGCGAGGACTTTATCCACGCGATCGCCTCGGGCGAGGGGGTGCCGTAGCCGTCGGAGTCGGCGAGGTCGAGGCGGCGCGGGTTCGCCGCGTACAGCGGGTATTGCGCGTCGCGTTCGGCGGGCGTGTTCCGGTCCGCGTAATCACCGGAATCGATCATCGTGACGCTCATCGCGATGCGCCCCGATCCGTCGGACGCCTCGATCGGCATCGCGAACGTGCCCGGTCCGAACGCGAGCCCGTCAGCGTCCGACGCCGCGGCGTCCGGGTTCATGCATCCGGGGAATTCGCGGTAGATGCCGTCCTGCTCGTCGGTGAGCACGCCGCATTGGAAGTCATGGTTGCCGTAGGTCGCGGCGAACGGGACGCCCGCGTTCATCACCGGGCCGAGGAACGCGGCGAACGTGGCGCGCACCTTGCGTCGCGTGTCGTCCATGAGCTCGTCGAGCGTGACGACGTCGTCGACGGGCGGCACGCTCGGGTCGCGGCGTTGCGCCATGCGCCGCCGCACGCCCTGCAGTTTCGCCTCGATCTCGGTGATGAGGCGGACGCGCGCGCCCGGGTTCTCGCCTCGGCGGCGCAGGAACGTGTCGATGTACGCGGGGTCGTAGCCGCGGATCTGGTCGCCGGTGAAGACGACGAGATCGGGGTCGGCGACGTGGATCGCCTCCTCGATGAGACGGATCGTGTCCTTGTCGACCTCCGGCTTGTCCTGGATGTCGGCCATCTGCAGCACGCGGAACGTGCCATCCTTGCGAAAACGCAGTGTCATGGCACTCATGCTAGTCGTTTTTGGAACCGGCGAGGCGTTGGGACGCGGCGTAGGTAGGATGGGGGATTGCGCATGTTACATGCGCGTAAACGGATATACGCCGGGAATTCCGGCGGAAATGGCCGCCGGGAGACGGCCACGCACCAAGCAAAGGAGGAACGATGGGTCAGGATCAATCATCGGTATTCGATCTCGCGGCGGTCGCCGCAGCGTCCAACGGAGGGAACAACGACCCGCTGCTGCCTCCCGCGCGCTTCATCGGCGACCCGCAGAAGCCGAGCAAGATGCCGTACAACAAGTACGTCGCCTACGACAAGCAGGTGCCGTTCGACTACCCGGAGCGCACCTGGCCGGGTAAGAAGCTCCAGCGCGCGCCCCGCTGGTGCTCCGTCGACCTGCGCGACGGCAACCAGGCGCTCGTCAACCCGATGGACTCCGAGCGCAAGCTGCGCTTCTGGAACCTGCTCGTCTCCATGGGCTTCAAGGAGATCGAGGTGGGCTTCCCGTCCGCCTCCGAAACCGACTTCGACTTCATCCGCATGCTCATCGAGCGTGAGCTGATCCCGGACGACGTCACCATCGTCGTGCTCACCCAGTGCCGCGAGCACCTGATCCGCCGCACCTACGAGGCGCTCAAGGGTGCCAAGCGCGCGGTCGTCCACTTCTACAACTCCGTCTCCGTGCTGCAGCGCGAGGTCGTGTTCCGCAAGAACAAGGCGGAGATCAAGAAGCTCGCCACCGACGCGGCCGAGCTGTGCAAGAGCCTTGAGGGCGAGGCCAAGGGCATCGACCTCTACTACGAGTACTCGCCGGAATCGTTCACCGGCACCGAGCCGGAGTACGCCGTCGAGGTGTGCAACGCGGTCATCGACGTCATCAAGCCGACGCCCGAGCACCCGATGATCATCAACCTGCCGGCCACCGTCGAGATGACCACGCCGAACGTGTTCGCCGACGAGGTCGAGTACGTCTCCACCCACCTGCAGGATCGCGACTCCATCGTGCTGTCCCTCCACCCGCACAACGACGAGGGCATGGGCGTGGCCGCCACCGAGCTGGCCGTGCTCGCCGGCGCCGACCGCGTCGAAGGCTGCCTGCTCGGCAACGGCGAGCGCACCGGCAACGTCGACCTCGTCACGCTGGGCCTCAACCTGCTCACGCAGGGCGTCGACCCGCAGATCGACTACTCGAACGTGCCGGAGATCCGCAAGACCGTCGAATACTGCAACCAGATCAAGATCTCCGAGCGCCACCCGTACGCAGGCAACTTCGTGTTCACCGCGTTCTCCGGCTCGCACCAGGACGCCATCAAGAAGGGCCTCGAAGCCCGTCAGGTGGCCGCCGACCGCGCCGGCGCGAACCTCGACGACTTCGTCTGGCTCGTGCCGTACCTGCCGATCGACCCGAAGGACATCGGCCGCACGTACGAGGCGATCATCCGCGTCAACTCGCAGTCCGGCAAGGGCGGCATGGCGTACCTGCTCAAGACGAACCACAACCTCGACCTGCCGAAGCGCCTGCAGGTGGAGTTCGACAAGATCGTGCAGAAGTACGCGGACGACACGAAGAAGGAAGTCAAGGACGAGGACATCTGGCGCCTCTTCAAGGACGAGTACCTGCCGGTCGAGCAGTCGGGCATGACCGCCGCCGGCGTGGTCGTCGGCGACACGCACGACGAGACGCTCGCCCCGTGGGGCCGCCTCAAGCTGCTCAAGGTGTCCGTCTCCTCCGGCGAGGACGGCTCCGACACCGTGCTCAAGGCGAAGGTCCTCGACCGCGGCATCAACGTCGGCAAGGACGAGGAGCAGGTGCGCGAGGTCTCCGGCATCGGCAACGGCCCGATCGCCGCGTTCCTCAACGCGCTCGCCAACTTCGGCATCGAAGCCTCCGTGATGGACTACGTGGAGCACACCATGTCCGTCGGTACGGACGCGATGGCCGCCTCCTACGTCGAATGCCAGGTGGGCGAAGATGCGGACGCGCAGATCATCTGGGGCGTCGGCATCGACTCCTCGATCATCACCAGCTCGCTCAAGGCGATCATCTCCGCGATCAACCGCGCCAACGCCGGCCGTCGCTGAGACGCATGAAATGGCCCCCTCTGACGAGGGGGCTGTCGAACGCAGTGAGACTGGGGGAGAGATAGCTGGAACGTGACGGTTCCCGGTATCTCTCCCCCAGTCCGCTCACGCGGACAGCCCCCTCGTCAGAGGGGGCCATTATGTACCCCCTCAGTCGGCCTTTGGCCGACAGCTCCCCCTGAAAGGGGGAGCAGGAGGGGTGGCGTCCTCTTCAGGGGAGGGCGCGGGGCGTCACTCGCCGGAGGTGCCGCCGGTGCCGCCGTTGTCCGAGCCGCCGCCGGATTCGCCGCCACCGGTATCGGAACCGCCGGATTCGCCGCCGGACGTGCTTCCGCCGCTGTTGCCGGAATCACCGGAGCTCGTGCCGGAGCCGGACCCGCTGGAACCGGAATCACCGGAACTCTCGCCGGAACCCGAACCCGAGCCGGTGCCGGTGCCGCCGCCCGTGCCGGTGCCCGCGGAACCGCTGGAACCGGATTCGCCGGTGCCGGTCGAACCGGATTCGCCGGAACCGTAGGAGTACCCGTACGAGTAGCGCTTCGACGTGGACCGGGAGCCGGTGCCCCACGTGCCGTCGGAGCCGCCGATCTTGCCCCCGTCCTTCGCGGTGGGGAACGTCTCGTTCGTGGTGCCGGCGAGCGCCTGCGTCATGTATTCGGTGAACAGGTGCACCGGGTAGTCGGAGCCGCCGGTCCACTGGCCGAACGAAGGGATCTCCTGCGGGTTGCCGTTCGCGTCCGGGTACCACATGGCGAACGTGGAGACGACGGACGGCGTGTAGCCGATGAAGCTCGCCGCGTACGAGTTGTTCGACGTGCCGGACTTGCCGGCGATGGTGTGTCCGGTCTGCCGTGCCTCGGTGGCGGTGCCGTACTGGACGACGCCGGTGAGCGCCTTGGTGACGAGGTCCGTGTCGTTCGCGGTGAACACCTGTTCGGTGCCGGTGGGCGCCTGGTAGAGGTCCTTGCCCTTGCTGTTCTGCACGCTGGCGACGATGTGCAGGGTCGCCTTCTTGCCCTCGTTGGCGAGGGTCGCGTAGGCGTTGGTCATGTCCTCGACGCTCAGCGCGTTGTTGCCGAGCACGGTGAACGGTTCGGAGCCGTCGAGCGACGTGTTCGAGACTCCTGCCGTGCGCGCGGTCTGCGCGATCTTCTTCGCGCCGAGCTTGGTCTGCAGATCCATGTAGACGGTGTTCGACGAGTAGGCGGTCGCCTTGTACAGGTTGATGTAGCCGTAGTTCTCGTTGGCGAAGTTGCTCACCGTGTTGCTGATGCCCGGGAACGTGCGGTACGAGTTGCCGTTGAACGTGGTGTCGAGGCTGACGCCCGCCTGCACGGTGGCGAGCAGCGCGAACGGCTTCATCGTGGAGCCGACCTCGTATTGGGCCTGGGTGGCGTTGTTGAGCTGTTTGGCGAGATAGTCGTCGCCCGCGTACAGGGCGATGATCGAACCGTCCTTCGGGTTCGCGCTCATCGCGCCGAACTGCATGCCGTCGGGCACGGTGCCCTGCATGCCGTTCTTTGAGGGGCTGACGACCTGCTGCATGAGGTCCTGCTTGGATTTGTCGATCGTGGTGACGATCTTGTAGCCGCCCGTGTCGAGCTCGTCCTTGGTGAACGCCTTGCGGCTTTCCAGCTCGTCCCTCACCATCTGCAGCAGGTAGCCGTTCGGACCTTTATATACGTCGTCGGTGCTGGTCTGCACGGTCTGCGGCATGGCCGCGTCCTTCGCCTGCTTCGCGGTGATGTAGCCGTCCTCGCGCATGATCGAGATGACGCGGTTGAACCGCTGCTTCGCCATCTTCGGGTTGTCGACCGGATCCCATGTGGAGGGGGCGGGGATGATGCCGGCCAGCGTGGCCGCCTCGGAGAGCGTCAGGTCCTTCGCGTCCTTGTTGTAGTAGGCCTTCGCCGCCGCTTGGATGCCGTATGCGCCGCGGCCCAGGTAGATGGTGTTCAGATAGTTGCACAGGACCTTGCTTTTGTCCTGCGTCTGCGCGATCTTCAGCGCGAGGATCGCCTCGCGCACCTTGCCGGTGTACGACGTGGTTTCGCCCAGATAGTAGCGTTCCGCGTACTGCTGGGTGATGGTCGAGCCGCCCTGGCGCGTCCCCTTGGTCACGTTGTTGACGAGCGCGCGTCCGATGCCGCGCAGATCGATGCCTTTGTCCGTGTAGAACGTGCGGTTCTCCGATGCGACGACCGCGTTGCCCACGTAGTCGGGCAGCACGGCGCAGTCGATGATGTCGCGGTTCTGCTCGGAGAACGTGCCCATCTCCGTGGTGCCGTCGTTGAAGTAGACGGTCGTGTTCTCCGCCAACGCGATCTTCTCCGGCGAGGGGATCGGCGTGGAGACGTACAGGTAGGTGAACAGGCCGATGCCCGCCGCGAGTCCCAGCGCGATGAGCCCGAGGATCCATTTCAATACGAGATGCCTGCTGCGTCCCTTGAGTTTCGGGCCTTTGCCGCCCTTGACGCGATGATTGCCGCCCCGGTAATGGCGGGCGGCGGGCTTGCGTTCCGCCGTGCTCCTGACGTGCCCGCGCACACGTCCTTTGCCGTTACGAGAATGTGAGACCATGAGCACCACCGTAGCCACACGCCCTGAACAAGCGGGACGGAAGTCCCGGTGTGACCGTTCTCCACGCGGGTTTATCCTTGGAATCCTCACAAGTCGCCGGGGTGGTTCGTTGGGGTGGTTTCGGCTTGGTTCGCCGGTCGGTCCGCTCGCGCGTCCGTGCGTTCGTCCGGGGATGGTGTATAGTGGTCTGAGCCTCCGCACGGCGTTATGTCGCCCAAACCCCCCAGGGCAGGAATGCAGCAAGGGTAAGCGGCCTCTGACGGGTGTGTGGAGGTTTTTCCATACTTGTTCCCATCCGCCGGCGATGACGCCGTCGCAGTCGTCCCGCTCCGCTCTCTTCTTTGCGCCCCCACGGAAGTGGGGGAGCTGTCCGCCATAGGCGGACTGAGGGGGCTCGTTGGATAGTTCGTTGGATGCCCCCTCAGTCGCGCTTCGCGCGCCAGCTCCCCCTGAAGGGGGCGCATGGGTGGTGGGCGCGGGATGGAGCGGGGCGCATGAGATGTGGGGCGCGGAGGTCCGTTTTCTCTGTGTGTGGGCTAGTGTGGGTGGCATGAGTGACGAACAGCGACCCACGACCCCCGAGAGCCCGCGGATCCGTGATCCGCATGCGCCCGTGAACCTGTTGCGCGATTTCGAACCGTTGGACGATTTGCCCGCCCCGCCGGACCCGACCGGCGCGCGGCCCGCGGTCGGCGCACAATCCCCGTCCGGCGGCCCGATTGGTCCGGCCGGCCCGTCCGCCCCGTTCGTGTCCGGCGTCCCGTCCCCGTCGCCTACGTTGTCCGCGCTGGCGACCGGCGTCCCCTCCGCCGCGTCCCCCGACGACCGGGCATCCGCGTTTAGTACCCTGTCCGACGTCGCCGATGTCTCCGTGTCCGACACGCAGGACGGTCTCGACATCTCCGGCACCGCCGTCGACCACGGTCCGACCGTCGCGCCCGGCGCGGCGCGCGTCGACCTGCGCGCCGTCGGCGACGACGCGGCCTTCGCCGCGGACCGTCGCCGCGCCGACGACGATGTGCTCGCCCGCCGCCCGCGCACGTCGAGCCGCGTGCTGTGCGTCGTGTTTGGCCTGCTGCTCGTCGCCGCCGCGATGGGCGTCTACTGGCTCGGCGTGCATACGGAGACCGGCCAGTCGTTCGACGACATGGTCGAGGTCTACTTCGCCGACAGCGTGCCCGGCTGGTTCGCGGGACTCCTCGCCGCCGGCTCGCACGTGGCCGTGCTCGTCGGCTCCATCCTGCTCGCCGCCGTCGCCGCCGTCGTCACGATCGTGCGCAAACGCTGGTGGCTGCTCGGCCAGCTCGTCGCGTTCGGCCTGCTGTGCTTCGGCGCGTCGTTCCTCAAGGACGTGCTGCCGCGCCCGTTCATCATCCACACGCAGATCGCCGCCGCCAACTCCGCGCCCAGCGGCCACACGATCCTCGGTGCCGCCGCCGCGGTCGCCCTGCTGTTCGCCGTCTCCCGCGGATGGCGTTTCCTCGCCGCGATCGTCGGCGCGCTGTGGACCGTGTTCGTCGCGTTGTCCGTCGTGAACGGCCAATGGCACCGCCCGTCCGACGCGCTCATGTCCGTGCTGCTGGTCGCCGGCATCGCACTGATCGTGCTCGCGTTCACGCGCGCGTCCGGCATGGACGCGACCGGCAAACGCCGTTCCTCCGCCGGCGTGCAGATCGTCGGCTCGATTGCGATCACCGGCGGCGCGTTCGCCTGCCTGTACGGCGCGTACGTGGTCTGGCAGGTCGTGCCCGGCCTGCTGATGAGCGCCGAATGGGCGCGTTCCAGCGCGGTCGCCGCCGCGATCATCCTGATCTGCGGCGCGACGGCGCTCGTCTCCGGCCTCCTGCTCGCGATGCGCCAGCTCACCGCCGCGCCGTTGACGCGACTCGGCCTCGTCGGCGCGCCGCCGGCCCCGCCGAAACGGCGCTGAGCCGGCCGCCGCGCGCCGCCCGGCCAGTCCGGTCGGCGTCGGACACACGGATGGCCACCGTTGGTGAGTATGATGACAGCACGACGGCACCGTACGGCGTCGGCATCGCGCACGGACGCCGCGACGGCAGTGACGAACAAGCAGTGACGAATGATAACGGAGAGGTGAAGGAGAGGTCATGGCAGCACGCACCGCGAACGGCACCAAGCTGGTGATCGTGGAGTCTCCCACCAAGGCCCGCAAGATCGGCGGATACCTGGGTGACGGCTACACGGTGATGGCGTCGGTGGGACACATCCGCGACCTCGCCCAGCCCAGCCAGGTGCCCGCCGCCGACAAGGCGAAATACGGCAAGTTCGGCGTCGACGTGAACGACGGGTTCAAGCCCTACTACATCGTCGACGGCGACAAGAAGCGCACCGTCTCCGAACTGAAATCCGCGTTGAAGAACGCGAGCGAACTCTACCTCGCCACCGATGAGGACCGCGAAGGCGAGGCCATCGCGTGGCATCTGGTCGAGACGTTGAAGCCCAAGGTGCCGGTCAAGCGCATGGTGTTCCACGAGATCACCAAGAACGCGATCAAGAAGTCGCTCGACCAGACCCGCGACGTCGACGCCGACATGGTCGACGCGCAGGAGACGCGACGCATCCTCGATCGCCTCTACGGCTACGAACTGTCGCCCGTGCTGTGGCGCAAGGTCGGGCCGGGACTGTCCGCCGGCCGCGTGCAGTCCGTCGCGACGCGCCTCATCGTCGAGCGAGAGCGCGAGCGCATGGCGTTCGTCCGCGCGCCCTACTGGGATCTGACGGCGACGCTCGCCGCGCCGGACGCGTCCGGCGAGACGGCGGCGTTCGACGCGCGCATGGTCGCGCTCGGCGGCAAACGTCTCGCCACGTCGAAGGACTTCGGCGCGGACGGCAAGCTCACGCCGGAAGGCTTCGCCGGCAACGTGCGCCAGCTCGACGAGACGGCGGCGCGCGCGCTCGCCGAACGCCTGCAGGACGCGCCGTTCACCGTCGTCTCGATGGAGACGAAGCCGTACCGCCGCCGCCCGTTGCCGCCGTTCACCACGTCCACGCTGCAGCAGACCGCCGGCAACCGTCTCGGCATGAGCTCGCGCGCCACGATGCGCGCCGCGCAGGGCCTGTACGAGAACGGCTACATCACGTATATGCGAACCGATTCGGTGACGCTCTCGCAGGAGGCGATCGCCGCCGCGCGCGACGCGGTCGAATACCATTTCGGTTCGAAGTTCCTCTCCGACGCGCCGAAGCAGTACGCGACGAAGACCGCCGGCGCGCAGGAGGCGCATGAATGCATCCGCCCGGCCGGCGCGAGGTTCCGCGATCCGGACGAGCTCGTGGGCAAGGTGCCCGGCGACCAGCTGAAGCTGTACCGGCTCATCTGGCAGCGCACGCTCGCCTCGCAGATGGCCGACGCGACCGGTTCCACCGCCACGGTGAAGCTCTCCGCGCCCGCCGGCGTCGACGATGCCGGCGTGGCCGAGGACGCGCTGTTCCAGGCGTCCGGCACCGTGATCGAATTCCCCGGCTTCATGAAGGCGACGGGGGAGGGGCGTCACGCGACCTCCGGTACGGGTGCCTCGGGCGCGAAGGCCGGTGCCGACGGCAAGGCCTCCGCAGACGGCAAGGACGGCAAGGGTAAGGACGAGAACGCGTCCCTGCCGCCGATGCGCGAAGGGCAGACGCTCGCCGCCTCCGACGTGCACGCGGACGGCCACGAGACCCAGCCGCCGGCACGCTATACCGAAGCCTCGCTCGTCAAGACGCTGGAGGCCAAGGAGATCGGCCGCCCGTCCACCTACGCGTCGATCATCTCCACGATCATCGACCGCGGCTACGTGTACGAGCGCGGCCGCGCGCTCATCCCCTCTTGGTTGGCGTTCGCCGTGACCAAGCTGCTGGAGACGAAGTTCCCCAAGCTCGTCGACTACCAGTTCACCGCGGAGATGGAGAACGGCCTCGACCAGATCGCGCACGGGCGCGAGACCGGCCGCGACTGGCTCACCCGCTTCTACTTCGGCTCCGGCGAGGGCGCCGCGCAGAGCGCCGACGAGGCGCATGAGGGTCTGCAGCAGCAGGTCGCGCAGCTCGGCGAGATCGACGCGCGCGCCATCAACACCATCGAGATCGGCGACGGCCTGCACGTGCGCGTCGGCCGCTACGGCCCGTATCTCGAGGACATGGAGCATCTCGACGACGACGGCAACCCGAAGCGCGCCTCCCTGCCCGACACGCTCGCACCCGACGAGCTGACCGTCGAGGTCGCGCACGACCTGATCGAGAACCATTCCGGCGGTCCGCGCGTGCTC
Organism: Bifidobacterium sp. LH_426; assembly: GCF_056356875.1. Classification (NCBI taxonomy): domain Bacteria; kingdom Bacillati; phylum Actinomycetota; class Actinomycetes; order Bifidobacteriales; family Bifidobacteriaceae; genus Bifidobacterium; species Bifidobacterium sp. LH_426. Next base: position 24,572 of record NZ_JBKEVB010000008.1, on the reverse strand, counting down.
GGCACCGATCCGGCAACCGGCGGCACCGTCGAGGTGCGCAACGGCCGGTTCGGGCCGTACGTCGCGCTGATCACGCCCGAGGCGGCCGAGGCCGAGGCCGCGGCGCGCAAGGCCGCGAAGGAAGCGGAGGCGGCCGGCAAGCCGGCCCCGCGCCGTTCGCGCAAGTCGGATGCGCCGCGCCCGAAGATGGCGAGCCTGTTCAAGACGATGAGCCCCGAATCGGTGACGCTCGAGGACGCGCTGAAGCTGCTCGGTCTGCCGCGCGAGGTCGGCTCCTACGAGGAGACGAACGCGGAGACCGGCGAGACGGCCGTCGTGACCGTGGCCGCGAACAACGGCCGCTACGGCCCGTACCTGACCAAGACGAAGGCGGACGGGACGAGCGAGACCCGGTCGCTGGGGTCGGAGGACGAGATCTTCACCGTCACCATCGACCAGGCGAAGGACCTGTTCGCGCAGCCCAAGTACCGCGGGCGTGGGCGCGGCGCCGCCAAGCCGCCGATTCGCGCGCTCGGCAACGACCCGGAGAGCGGCAAGCCCGTCGTCATCAAGGAGGGCCGTTTCGGCCTGTACCTGACCGACGGCGAGACCAACCGCACGCTGCCGCGCCAGTACGATCCGGCGACCATCGAGCCGGCGGACGCGTACCGGATTCTCGCGGAGAAGCGCGCGATGGGACCGGCCACCAAGCGCGGTGGCTCGCGCGGGCGTTCCGGGGCCAAGGGCTCCGCGGCGAAGGGCTCCAAGGCCGCGCCGAAGGTGAGCGCCGTCGAGGCGAAGCGCGCCGAACGCCGCGCCGAGGTGAGGAAGCTCGCCGCGAAGGGCTGGGCCAACACGCGCATCGCGGAGAAGATCGGCTCCACCGCCTCCACCGTGAAGGGCGACATCGACTGGCTCACCGCGAACGAAGGCTTCGAACGCCCGCCGGTCGTCGCCGCCAAGCCCAAGACCTCCAGAACCGCGAAGAAGAAATAGCGGCGGATCATCACCATGACTACCGGACTGTTCATCTCGTTCGAAGGCGTCGACGGCGTCGGCAAGACCACGCAGGTCGAGCGGCTGCGCGCGGCATTGGAGGCCGCGGGCCGCGAGGTCGTCGTCACCCGGGAACCCGGCGGCACCCCGCTGGGACAGGCCATCCGCAGCCTTCTCCTCCACGGCGTCCCCGTCGCGGAGGCTGCCGACATCGCCCCGCGCGCCGAGGCGCTGCTCTTCGCCGCCGACCGCGCCCAGCACGTCGCCGAGGTCATCCGTCCGGCGTTGGAACGCGGCGCGGTGGTCATCACCGACCGGTATCTCGACTCCTCCCTCGCCTATCAGGCGGGCGGCCGCGAACTCACCGCCGCGGAAATCCGCGAATTGAGCATGTGGGCGACGAACGGCCTCCTGCCGGACCGCACCTACCTGCTCGACATGGATCCGTCGCTGTCCCACTCCCGTCTCACCCACGACGAGGACCGCATGGAATCCGCGGGCGACGACTTCCAGCGCCGCACGCGCGAGGCGTTTCTCACGCTCGCCGCCGCCGAGCCCGACCGGTTCCGCGTCGTCGACGCGTCGCAGCCGATCGACGCGGTGTGGGCGTGCATCGAACGCGATCTCGCGGCGCTGACGGCGGGCGGTGAGACGCGATGAGCGTATGGGAGGCGATCATCGGGCAGCAGCCGGTCGTCGAACGGCTGAAGGCGATCGCCGCCGGCGATCCGAAGCAGATCGCGCAGTCGTGGCTGATCTGCGGACCTCCCGGATCGGGCCGCTCGAACCTCGCGCGCGCGTTCGCCGCCGCGCTTGAAAGCCCCGATCATGGCATGGACGACGAGCCGACGAAGGTCACGAAGCAGGTGCTCGCCGGCACGCATCCGGACGTGAGCGTGCTCGCCACCGACAAGGTGACGATCGGCATCGACGAGGTACGCGAGCTGATCGGCGTGTCCGAGCAGATGCCGAGCACCGCGCCGTGGCGCATCATCATCATCGAGGACGTCGACCGCATGCTCGAACGCACGACGAACGTGCTGCTCAAGGAGATCGAGGAGCCGGCCGAGCATTGCATCTGGCTGTTGTGCGCGCCGAGCGCGCAGGACGTGCTGCCGACGATTCGTTCGCGCACGCGCATCGTGAACCTCGCCGTGCCGCCCGCCGACGCGGTCGCCGCCTACCTGGAATCGAACGCCGGCGCGGACCCGCATGTGGCGAAACGCGCGGCGCGGCTCGCGGAAGGGCATATCGGCATCGCGAAACTGTACGCGACCGACGAACGCGTCATGACCGATCGTGACGAACTCGTCGTCGGCGTGCTGGAACTCGCGAAGGCGTCCGACGCGGTGCTGCTCGCCGGCCGTCTCATCGACAACGCGAAGGCGCAGGCCGAAGTGGACGTGGCCGGACAGGCGGCGAAGGCCGAGGCGGATTTTCGCCGCGTCAACGGACTGGGGCCGGACGACCGCATCCCGCCGAAACTGCGCGGCGCGTACAACGCGATCGCGAAGAAGGACGAGATGAAGCGGCGGGCGACGCGTCGCAGCCGCGACGTGCTCGACCGCGCGCTGAACTCGATCGCGTCCGTCTACCGCGACATCGCCGTCCTGCAGAACGATGCGGAGGACGCGGTTGGGATCATTAATCTGGAGAACCGTGCGGCGATCACCGAGCTGGCGGCGCGACTGTCGCGCGAGGCGACGCTGGAACGGCTCGACGAGGTGGCGCGCGCCCGCAAACGGCTCATGGGCAACGGCAATCCGACGCTCGTCTTCGAAGCGTTGTTCTGCGCGCTGATCCCGTGACTCCATCCGGTGCCCGCGGGCGCGGGACGCGTCGTCGCGAGGCGACGCGTCAGCGCTTCGTGCTGGAGACGCGGACGATGAGCTGCGGCGGCAGGGCGACGTGGCTCGGGTGCCCGGGGCCTGCCTCGATGAGGCGCAGCGACTCGGCGACGATGCGGTCGTAGGGCGGGCGTACCGAGGTCATCGTCGGCAGGGTGGCGGAGGCGATGGGGGAGTCGTTGTAGCCGACCACCTTGATGTCCTCCGGAACGCTCATGCCGAGTGCGTGCAGGGCCATCATCACGCCGAACGCGATCGTGTCGTCCGCGCAGACGATCGCATCCGGGTGGCCGTGTTCGCCGAACAGGCGGATCGTGCAGTCGAAGCCGCGCTGCACCGTCGAATCGCCGAAACGGTTCCACGCGCTGACGGTGTCGAGGCCGGCGGCGCGCAGCTGCGTGTGGAACATGGCGAACAGTTCCGCCGACTCGAACGAGACCTCCTTGCCGGCGAGGTAGGCCACGTATCTCACGCCTTGCTCGGCGAGATGGCGGATGATCGACTCCATCGCCGTGTTCTCGTCGATGGAGACCATGTTCGTGCGGAACGAGCGCTGGTCGCCGCCCACCTGGACGATCGGAATCGTGTCCGCATAGCGGTCGAACACGCGGGACAGGTCGTTGCCGGCGGAGGTGACGGCGATCAGACCGTCCACCTTGCGCGAGCAGAGCGCCTCAATGCGGTCCGCCTGCATGGCCTCGCTCGCGCCGATGCCGAGCAGCAGCTGGCGGCTGTCCGAGTCGACGACCGGTTCGAGCGCGTCGAGCAGACCGGCGCTGAAGCTGTCGGTCGCGGAGGGGATGACCAGGCCGATCGTGTTCGTCACGTCGCTGCGCAGCGCGCTGGCCGCGTAGTTGACGGAGTAGTTGAGTTCGGCGGCCGCCTTGCGCACGCGGTGCGCGATGTCGTCGTCCTTGGCGCGGCGGCCGGAGAGCACGCGTGACACCGTCGCCGTCGAGACCTGCGCCAGCGTGGCGACCTCGAGGATGGAACTGGGGGATTTCGCCGCCCGGTTGGCCATGGTGCTGTGCCCTTTCCTGTTATGTGCGCATATGTGCGGAAAAACAAAATCGCCGCCCGCCACAGCATGATACCGCGCGGACGGCGAATTCGCCTTGCAATAGGAGAGGAATCGGCCCGACGCGTATGCGCAATCGCGTCGGATGCGGGTTCCCGTGGCCCGGCCTTGCGGCCGGGCGGAAGCATCGAATCAGGCCTTGGTCAGGGTCTCGACCAGGGAGTCGACCACGGCTTCGGCGTTGTCGCCTTCGACGGTCAGGGTGACGGTGTCGCCCTGCTTGACGCCCAGACCCATGACGGACAGGATGGAGCCGGCCGGGACGGCGGCGCCGTCGCCCTTGGCGATGGTGACCGTGCAGCCGGAGGCGGTGGCGGCCTGAGCGAATTCGGCGGCCGGACGGGCGTGGATGCCGACGGGGTCGTTGATGACGGTGGAACGGGTGGCGGTTGCCATGGAGCACTCCTTTGGTCTTACTGGATTCCTTCACGCGCGTCAGTCACTGATGTGCGCTGGTAAGCACTATAGCACGTTTTTCCGCGACACGCAGAAAACGATTACCGGCGTTGCCACAATGGTTTTTCTGTGTATACTGACACATGTCGGTAAATGGATTACCCGCTTGCGAAGCAAGAGGGTGGTTGCTGCGGGATGAGCCGCAGGCATGCCGGCGGTGAAACGAAAGTCATAAAGGAGTGCTCAACATGGTTATCACCGGAAGTGGAATCGGACGTGGCGTCGCTGTGGGCAAGGTCATCCGCATGGCCCCGCCGCTGGAGGAGCCGGCCGACGTGCGTCGTGACGCGTCGATCAGCGCCGTCGTCGAGAACGAGCGCGTCACCAAGGCCCTGGCCACCGTCAACGCCGAGCTGAACCACCGCGCCGAAGAGGCCAAGAACGGTGATGAGGGCGCCAAGAAGGCCGCCCCGATTCTCGAGGCCATCGCCATGTTCGCCTCCGACCCGGCCCTCGCCACCTCCATCCAGAACCTCGTCAACGGCGGCAAGACCGGCGAGCGCGCCGTGCTCGAAGGCTTCGCCCAGGTCGAGGAGATGTTCAGGATGATCGGCGGCTACCAGGCCGAGCGCGCGGCCGACCTGCACGACGTCGGCCAGCGCGTCATCGCCGAGCTGCGTGGCGTGCCCGCCCCCGGCGTGCCGGAGTCCGATGAGCCGTTCGTGCTCGTCGCCGAGGATCTCTCCCCCGCCGACACCTCCAGCCTGGACCTCACCAAGACCCTCGCCATCGTCACCTCGCAGGGCGGCCCGACCTCGCACACCGCGATTCTGGCCCGCGCCCGCGGCATCGTCGCGGTCGTCTCCGCGGCCGGCGCCGAGGACCTCAAGACCGGCGAGACCATCATCGTGAACGCCGCCAAGGGCGAGGTCGTCACCGAGCCGACCGAGGCCGAGATCCAGGAGGCCGAGCACGCCAAGGCGAAGGCCGCCCGCGCCAAGGAGCTGCGCGGCCAGGCCGGCGGCACCAAGGACGGCCACCACGTGCCGCTGCTCGCCAACCTCGGCAAGCCGGCCGACGGCAAGACTGCCCTGGAGTACGGCGCGGAGGGCGTGGGCCTGTTCCGCTCCGAGTTCCTGTTCATTGGCAACTCCGAGCCGCCGAGCGTCGAGGAGCAGACCAAGGCGTACGCCGAGCTGCTCGCCCAGTTCCCGGGCAAGAAGGTCGTCATCCGCATGCTCGACGCGGGCGCCGACAAGCCGCTGCCGTTCCTCACCCCGGAGGACGAGCCGAACCCGGCCCTCGGCCTGCGTGGCCTGCGTACGCTGCGCGTGCACAAGGAGGTCCTGGAAGGCCAGCTCAAGGCCCTCGCCGCCGCCGACGCCCAGACCGACGCCGACCTGTGGGTCATGGCCCCGATGGTCGCCGACGAGCATGAGGCCGCCTACTTCGTCAAGCTCGGCAAGAGCTTCGGCCTGAAGAAGGTCGGCGTGATGGCCGAGGTGCCGTCCATCGCCGTGATGGCCGACAAGGTCGCCCAGGTGGCGGACTTCGTCTCCATCGGCACCAACGACCTGACCCAGTACACGATGGCCGCCGACCGTACGCTCGGCTCCGTCTCCAACTACCAGACCGCATGGCACCCGGCGGTGCTGCGCATGATCAAGCTCATCGCGGACGCCGGCAACAAGTACGGCATGCCGGTCGGCGTGTGCGGCGAGGCCGCGGCCGATCCGGATCTGGCGGTGATCCTCACCGGCATCGGCGTCAACTCCCTGTCGATGACGCCGGTCGCCCTCGACGACGTGCGCGCCCAGCTGGCCGAGGTCACCTTCGAGGAGGCCAAGGCCAAGGCCGAGGCCGCCCTCAACGGCGACTTCTACAAGCCCGCTTGGGGCGACTGATCCAATCGCCTACGGGTGGCCGATACACCACCACACTTGGCGCGGCGGGAACGTCCGGATTCCCCTTCGTCCGGATCGCCCGCCGCGCCATTCATCCGTGACCCGGTCTTCCCCTTCACCCGGGTCACCTCCTTCCGGCCCGGCCGGTCCCGTGGGATGAGCACTCCCCGCGGGACCGGCCGGGCCTTTTTCTCGTTCGGCCCGTCGGCGGCGTGGGCGTACTATAGTGCTCGGGTTATGTGGACAAGTCGGTGATGTGTAATAGTCGGCGATCGGCACCGTATGCCGGTCCTCGGCGCATCCGCTTGCCCGGGCGGCCGATGGGCGGCCGCGCGCGTCCGGACGGAAAGGGTGGTTATGGCTTCCAAGCAGCGGGAACTGGCGTTGAAGATCCAGAAGCGCATCGCGGATGGGGAGTTTTCGCAGACGGGCAAACTGCCCACGGAGGACCAGCTGATGGCGGAGTACGGGCTCTCCCGGTATTTCGTGCGCGGCGCCATCGCGGTGCTCGCCGAGGCGGGGGAGGTGTTTCCCGTGCGCGGCAACGGCGTGTTCGTGCGTGAGGGGCGCGACAGCGGCTACATGCCGATCGGCACCTCGTACGGCATCTCGGCCGATTTCGGCGGCAACCGCGTCACATCGGTGGTGTGCGAGGTGGCGCTGGAGAAGACCGACGAGGCGCTGTCGAAGCGCATGCGCTGCGCCGTCGGCTCGCCGGTGTGGCGCGTCGTGCGTCTGCGCCGCGTGGAAGACAAGCCGCTGTGCTATGAGACCGCTTGGTATCTCAAGGAATACGTGCCCTTCCTCAACGAGGACATCGCGAAGGGGTCCCTGTACTCCTACGTGCATGACGATCTCGGCCTGAACTTCGGCTTCGTCGACAAGGTGATCCATATGGACTGGCTGGGCGGCGAGGCGGCCCACCTGCTCGAGCTCAACGAGGGCGATCCCGCCATCTGCATCGAGGACGACGCGTTCCTGACGAACGGCAAGCTGTTCAACGCCTCGAAGAACCTCTACCACTACAGGAACGCGAAGTTCTACGCGATGGCCTCGATGAAATGACGCGAGGCGCGTGCCCGGAGAAATTCTGGTACGCTTTTTAAAAGCGATTTACGTAAGTTAAGGCCCGGCGTGTCGCCGGGCCTTTTTGTATGCGCTAACAATGGCGGAACGACGGCGTTTTTCGGCTTCGGGTGCGGCATTCGCCCTGATTTGACACCGTGTGCGCTGGGTATATACTTAAGTCATCGTTATTTAAACAACCCAAAAAGATATAGACAACAATGCAAGTTGTGGATGTCTTTCGGCATTGAATGACGGGATAAGGGACATGGGATGGATGCCGTAGTCCATCCAAGGAAAGGAAAAACGATGAAGGAGAAAATGCAAGCCATAGGCGACGCTATGCTCAATGGCTTCATGAAGTTCGCCAGCCTCAAGGCGCTGGTGGCCCTGAAGGACGGCTTCGTCCTGACCATGCCGGCCACGCTGATCGGCTCCCTGTTCCTGCTGATCGGCAACCTGCCGTTCGACGGCTACAGCGATTTCATGGCCGGCATCTTCGGCGATGAGTGGAACGCCGGCATCAACCAGGTGAACGCCGCGACGTTCAACATCCTGGCCATCATCGTGGCCGTCGGCATCGGCTACGCCTACGCCCGCAACGAGAAGTGCGACGGCATCTCCTCCGGCCTGCTGTCGCTGGTCGCGTTCTTCATCGTCTCCCCGTCCTCGATGAGCCTGACCAAGGACAACGTTCCCGAGCTGGGCAAGAAGACCGCGGAGCTCTCCGGCATCTTCAACCAGACCTGGACCGGCTCCAACGGCATCATCTCCGCCATCATCATGGGCCTGCTCGTCGGCTGGGTCTACACCCTGTGCATCAAGCACGACCTGAAGATCAAGATGCCCGACGCGGTTCCGGCCGGCGTGACCAACGCCTTCTCCGCCCTCATCCCGGGCCTGTTCGTCGTCACCGGCTCCGCCATCCTGTACCACCTGTGCAAGGTCTTCGGCGGCCTGTCCCTGACCGAGCTCATCTTCAAGATCCTCCAGATCCCGCTGCAGTCCCTGACCGATACCTGGGCCGGCGCCATCATCATCATCGTCCTCATGTCGCTGCTGTTCTGGTGCGGCATCCACGGCGCCAACGTCGTCTCCGGCGTCGTCACCCCGCTGCTGCTCGCCAACACGCTGAGCAACCAGAAGCTCTTCGATGCCGGCACCGCGCCGTACACCAAGGCCAACGGCTTCCACTACCTGACCCCGCAGATGATCGACTGCTTCTGCAAGTACTCCGGCGTCGGCCTGACCGTCGGCCTGCTGATCGCGGCCCTGATCTTCGCCAAGTCCGAGCAGATGCGCACCGTCGCCAAGCTCTCCATCGTCCCGGGCGTCTTCGGCATCAACGAGCCGGTCATCTTCGGCCTGCCGATCGTGTTCAACCCGATCATGCTGATCCCGTTCATCCTGACGCCTATGGTCGCCATGATCATCATGTACGGCTCGGTCTCGCTCGGCCTCATCGCCCCGTTCGGCGCCGTCCAGGTGCCGTGGACCACCCCGCCGATCATCTCCGGCTTCATCCTCGGCGGCTGGAAGTGCGCGCTGCTGCAGGTCATCATCGGCGTGATCTCCGTTCTCATCTACACCCCGTTCGTGAAGATGCAGGACAAGGTCTTCCTCAAGGAAGAGCAGGGCGCGGCCGAAGCCGAGTGATCGGCGGACCGCAGGCCGTCCGGCCGTGAGACCGGCCGGACGGCCTGACACCGACACTTACCACGAACAACAACCTCTCAATCCAGGCCGGCCCGCGCGAACCTCCTCACATCCCGCGGTGAGGCCGGCCTCACTCTCTTCACATCCAACTTCACATCCAACTTCAACCATTCACCATTCAAAGGAGAAACATCATGAAGATCGTACTGTGCTGCAGCGATGGCATGTCCACCAGCATCCTGGTCAAGAAGATGCAGGCCGCGGCCGCCAAGCGTGGCCTCGAGGACGTCGACGTCTCCGCCATGCCGGTCTCCACCCTCGAAACCAACGCGCAGGACGCCGACGTGATCCTGCTCGGCCCGCAGGTGCGCTACATGCTCAAGGACGTCAAGAAGGAGTTCGAGACCAAGCCGGTCGAGGTCATCGCCCCGCAGGACTACGGCATGGCCCGTGGCGACAAGGTCCTCGACTTCGCCTTCAAGCTCGCCGGCAAGTGATCGCCGCCCATCCGAACCACACACATACAGCGACAAAACAGCGACAAAACGAGAAAGCGTACCAACATGGCAGACGAAGAATTCGATCTGGAGACCACCTGCTTCCAGCTGATCACCGCGGCCGGCACCGCCAAGTCCGACTACATGGAGGCCCTCAGCAAGGCCAAGGAAGGCGACTTCGAAGGCGCCAAGGCGTCCATCGACGAAGGCGACGCAAGCTACCGCGAGGGCCACGCCGTGCATGCGGGCCTCGTGCAGCGCGAGGCCGCCGGCAACCCGGTGAAGATGGGCCTGCTGCTCACCCACGTCGAGGACCAGATGATGGCCGCCGAGGTGTTCCGCGCGATGGTCGTCGAGATTATCGACCTGTACAAGCGCCTCGACGGCAAGACCGCCGAGTGAGCGAAGGACCGAAGATGGGATTCCCCGACAACTTCCTCTGGGGCGGCGCGGTCGCCGCGCACCAGCTCGAAGGCGCCTGGAACGAGGACGGCCGCGGACCGAGCATCTGCGACGTGCTCACCGGCGGTGCCCACGGCGTGGCGCGCAGGATCACCGACGGCGTGGTCCCGGGCGAGAACTATCCGAACCAGCGCGGCATCGATTACTACCACACGTTCCGCGAGGACGACGCGCTCTTCCAGGAGATGGGCTTCAAGTGCTTCCGCACCTCGATCTCCTGGTCGCGCATCTTCCCCAACGGCGACGAGGAGGAGCCGAACGAGGAGGGCCTGAAGTTCTACGAGAGGCTCTTCGAGGACTATCGCGCCAAGGGCATGGAGCCGGTCGTCACGCTCTCGCACTTCGAGATGCCGCTGCATCTGGCGAAGATGGGCGGCTTCGCCAACCGCGAGGTCGTCGACTACTACTTCAAGTTCGCCTCCACAGTGATGGAGCGCTACAAGGATCTGGTCAAGTACTGGCTGACCTTCAACGAGGTCAACAACCAGATGGAGATGCACACCGAGATCTTCCCGTACACGAATTCGGGCATCATTCCGGATCCGAACGACACCCCGCATGAGGTGGAGCAGAAGATCTGGCAGGCCATCCACAACGAGTTCGTCGCCTCGGCGCTCGTCGTGCAGCGCGGCCACCAGATCAACCCGGACTTCCAGATCGGCTGCATGCTCGCCATGGTGCCGATCTACCCGGCCACCTGCAAGCCCGAGGACGTCATGCTCGCGGAAGTGCTCATGCGCGACCGCTACCTGTTCGGCGACGTGTACGTGAACGGCGAATACCCGTGCTACCTGCTCAACCGCTGGGACCGCGAGGGCTTCGACATCGAGATGGAGCCGGGCGACACCGACATCATCGCGGCCGGCACCGTGGACTTCATCTCGATCAGCTACTACATGAGCGCGGCCGTCTCCGCCGAGAAGGTGCCCGAGTTCGACGGCCATGGCCTGCCCGGCCAGGTGAAGAACCCGTACATCAAGGCCACCGATTGGGGCTGGCAGATCGACCCGGTGGGCCTGCGCTACGTGCTGTGCTCGCTGTTCGAACGCTACGGCAAGCCGATCTTCATCGTGGAGAACGGCATCGGCATGTACGAGACGCCCGATTCGGACGGCTACATCGCCGACGACGCGCGCATCGACTACCTGCGCTCGCACATCGAGCAGGTGAGGAAGGCCATCGACTACGACGGCGTTCCCGTTATCGGCTACACCGTGTGGGGATGCATCGACGTCATCTCCTTCGGTACCGGCGAGATGAAGAAGCGCTACGGCATGATCTACGTCGACGCGGACGACAACGGCAACGGCAGCTACCAGCGCAGCCGCAAGAAGTCGTTCTACTGGTACCGCGACGTGATCGCCAGCAACGGCGAGAAGCTGTAGTCCGATCGCCGCGCGTTCTCGCGGTCGCAACATCCGCGGGAAGGCTCCTGAAGGCCCGCCGAGTCATGCGGCGGGCCTTCTTCATGTCGTTCACGCGCGATGTCGTTCACGCGCTTATGCGCGTTATGCGCCTTATGCACTGCATGCATTCATGTACTCATGCACCCGGCCACGGAGGACGGGTGAGGATGGAAGAAAGGAATCTCATGGGGAACTCCAATGAAGGAGGGGCTTCGACCCGATGGCGCGCCGCGGTCGGCGCGCTCGTCGCGTGCGCCACGCTGCTGTGCGGTCTGACGGCCGCCTCCACGGCCCAGGCCGCCGATGCCACCGCCGATGCCGGTCTCGGCAACGACATCAGGATCGAGCTCGCGAAGAAGGACGGCGACGCCTACGTCGGTTCAGGCGAGTACGTCACCGATCCCGGAACGGTGAACTCGCCCGTCACGTTCACCGCCGCGTCCGACGACTCCACGCTGTGGAGCATCGTCGGCTGGGGCGACCAGAACGGCGCCCGCACGGTCACGGTCAAAGGCAAGAAGAGCAACGCCCGCCTCAAGGGCGGCCACGTCCGCAACAACACCGATTGGACCAGCATCGCCGCGGAGAACAACGGCAAGGTCTGCGTGAAGGATGACGGCGGCTACGGCGGCTGGGAATCCATCAAACTCGTGCCCGCCGGCGACGGCACCGTCGCCTTCCAGGACACCGACACCAACGAGCTCTTCAAGTCCGACGGCACGAATCTGGTCGTGACCGACTCCACCGACACCGTGGACGCCGCCGCGGGGCACTTCATCGTCCACACGGACAAGACGCCCGCCGCGCCGACCGGCGTGACCGTGTCCAACGTCACCAACGCCACGGCCGACGTGAGCTTCACCGCTGCCAGGGACTCCTTCGTCACGGACTACGAGATCGACGCCACGCCGACCGACGCCGGCAAGCAGGCCGTCACGCTCAAGACGACCGCCACCCAGGCGACGCTCGGCGACCTCGCCGCCGGCACCTCGTACGACGTCACCGTCAAGAGCCTCAACGGCACGGCCGCGGCCTCCGCCGCGACCGACGCCGTCGCGCTGACGACCGCCAAGGGCGTGCGTCTGGCCGCGCCGACGAACGTGAAGGCCGCGGAAGCCAAGAACGGCAAGGCCATCACGCTCACCTGGGACAAGGTCGAGGGCGCCAAGGGCTACAAGGTGCTGCGCGCCAAGTCCGCCTACGCCGCGGACGAGGACTTCGTGAGCGTCACCGGCGACAAGCCCGTGACCGGCACCACCTACACCGACGAGAAGCTCAACGAGGGCGGCAAATACGCCAACTACTACAAGGTCGTCACCGTGAACGAGGACGGCGACGCCTCCGACCTGCCCGAGACCGCCGCCTCCCTCGACCGTGAGCTCTTCGGCGACCACACGCTCGTGTTCGCCCCCACCGATGACATGGTCAAGGTCGACAAGGTCCTCGCCGACCTGTTCACCAAGCAGAACGACATCGCCGCCGACGCCCAGTTCAGGAGCGACCACTGGCAGGTCTACTTCAAGCCCGGCAGCTACGTCAAGGACGGCAACGTGATCTCCAACATCAACGTGGGCTTCTACACCTCGTTGAATGGCCTCGGCAAGATTCCGACCGACACGATGCTCAACAACATCTCCACGTCCTCCTACCTCGCCGCGAACGCCGGCGCCTCGGCCCAGCAGGGCAACGCCACCTGCAACTTCTGGCGTTCCATCGAGAACCTCGGCGTGAAGAACACCCACACCGAGAACGGCAAGTCCGGCAACGCCACGTTCGCGCCGGGCGATTCGCGACCCGCCGAGCTGAACCAGTCCTGGCGCCCCGACTACATGAACTGGGGCGTCGCCCAGGCCGCGCCGATGCGCCGCGTGTGGACCGACCGCGCCGTCGCCTACGACTGGAACTACGGCTGGGCGTCCGGCGGCTACACCGCCGACTCCAAGCTCGAGGGCGATGACGGCGGCAACACCGCCGGCACCGCATCCGGCCAGCAGTTCTACACCCGCAACTCCGAGCTCAAGGGCGCGGCGTACGGCACCACGCTCAACAACTTCCTGCAGGGCGTGACCGCGAGCAATGTGCCCGGCTCCGACGGCAAGACCGGCACCGAACTCGTCGGCACCAAGGGCACCAGCAACTGGGGCATCGCCGGCGACGGGAACAACCAGCAGGTCACGACCGCCATCGACTCCACCGAGAAAATCGCCGAGAAGCCGTTCCTCTACCTTGACGACAACGGCGAATACCAGGTGTTCGTGCCCGGCTACCGCGAGAACGCCAAGGGCGTCAGCTGGGGCAAGGGCAAGGCGAACGACGGCATGGGCAAGGGCACGAGCATCCCGCTCTCCGAGTTCTACATCGCCAAGCCGACCGACACCGCCGCCGAGATCAACAAGCAGATCGCTGTCGGCAAGAACATCTACCTCACGCCCGGCATCTACCATGCCGAGACCCCGATCGACATCGACCGCAGCGGCGTCGTCGTCCTCGGCACCGGCATGGCGACCATCATCTCGGACAACGAGGATACGGCCATCCGCGTCTCCGACAAGGCCCAGAAGGGCGTCCGCCTCGCCGGGCTCATCCTCGACGCCGGCAAGCACTCCAAGTACCTGCTGCAGGTGGGCACCACGAAGACCGCCGGCGACGCCAAGAACCCGATCGAGTTGCAGGACATCTTCTTCCGCATCGGCGGCACCACCGACGGCACGACCTCGGCCGACACCGGCATCGAGATCAACACCGGCAACACGATCGCCGACCACTTCTGGATCTGGCGCGCCGACCACGGCGCCGGCGTCGGCTGGGGCAAGCAGTGGAACTACTCCAAGAACGGCCTCGTCGTGAACGGCGACGACGTGACGGCGTACGCCCTGTTCAACGAGCACCACGAGGAGTACGATACGCTCTGGAACGGCGAGAACGGCAAGACGTTCTTCTACCAGAACGAGAAGTGCTACGACCCGGTCGATCAGGCCGGCTGGATGAGCCACAACGGCACCGTGAAGGGCTACGCCGCCTACAAGGTCGCCAACACCGTGAAGAAGCACTACGCCGTGGGCCTCGGCATCTACAACGTGTTCATCTACACCGGTCCCGAGAAGGCGAAGGACGCCGGCACCCAGGATGACGGCGATCCCACCGATCCCGACCAGCACACCGGCGCCGGCACCACGGCCATGGAGATGGACAACGCCGTCGAAGTGCCGAACTCCAAGGGCGTGATCATCGAGAACGTCGCCACCCAGTCGTTCGCCGATCTGAAGAACGCGGACGACAACGCCAAGGCCGTCCGCACGTTCAACACCATCATCAACGGTGTGGGCGCGCCGGTGGGCAGCGGTCCGAACATCACGAGCTGGTCGCGCAAGTTCCTCCTGCGTTACCAGGGCAACGGCACCCCGGATCCCGACAGCACGACCGGTGCCACCTACGGCACCGCCGTCTACGGCAACGATCCCGGCCTGACGAACACCGACGCGGACGGCAACGACAACACCGCCAAGTTCGGCAAGTTCATCGGCGTCACCACCGATGAGAAGGTGCGTCAGCTGGGCGACGACGTCGACCTGTCGAAGCTGCCGGACCTCAACGGGAAGATTGCTGACGCCGAGGCGACGACCAAGGCCGACAGCTACGAGACGACCTACACCGAAGCCAGCCGCAAGGCGTTCGAGAAGGCCATCGCGGACGCCAAGACGCTCGCCGCGAACCTCGCGGACGCCGCCTACCTCAAGTACGACGCCAGGACCTCCGACGCCCAGTCCATCGAGAACGCCATCACGGCGCTCTCCGGCACGCTGAAGAAGGCGACGACGGAACCGTCCGAACCGGGCAACCCGTCCGAACCGGACCAGCCGGCGGGACCGTCGGAGAAGCCGTCCGACGGCTCCGCGAAGAAGCCGGCCGCCAAGGCCGACGGCGCGGCAAAGTCCGCCGGGACGACGGCGAACACCGGCACCTCGATCGTCGTGCCGATCGCGCTCATGCTGCTGTGCCTGATCGCCGGCGGCGCCGCCTTCATGGTCGATCGCGCGAGGCGGTGAACGGCGGCGCGTCACGTCGTCACCGTCACGCGCGACGTGACGTGACGTGACCGACGTGACGTGACCGACATCACGTGACATTGTTTGTGATATCACGTCATGGTGGGGAGGACCGTCCGACGGCGGTCCTCCCCACCGTATCCGGCGTTCCCGCCCGTCCGCACGTTCGCAGCGGACGGGCGCGTCGTCGTTCCGTCGTTCCGTCATCCCGCCGACCGCGCGCGTCTCCCGTCGCGTTCGCCGCGTTCCCGCGCGATACACTGGGAGACATGAAGATCTCAGCTGATTTCACCGTGGTTCCGGACGATTTCGCCAAGGCGGCGGCGCCCGAATACCGCACGGGCGGCGTGCCCGTCATCTCCTTCCCCTTCTACATCGACGAGGTCTCGCCGGACGCCCAGTACCTGCACTGGACGTTCACCGACCCCGACTCGATTCCCGTGTGCGGATTCGAATGGATCCACTGGACCGTCGCGAACCTGCCCATCGACGCGCTGATGTTCGATTTCAACGATGCGCACGCGCTCGCCATCCCGCCGGACTTCTCCCGCCAGATGGCCTCGATGATCCCCGAGGCCGTGCAGGGCCGCAACTCGTCCGCCTCCAAGTTTGTGGGCCGCGAGAACGACCCGGCCGTCACCATGCGGTACAACGGCCCGCAGCCGCCGGACAAGAACCACGACTACTACCTGCACGTCTACGCCACCAAAAACCCGCTGCCCGGACTTAATCAGGGCTTCTGGATGAACGAGCTGCTCCACAAGCTGCGCGAGGCCGGCGAGACCCCCGACCAGGCCGGCATCTTCCTCACCGGCAAGGCCTGATCGCGCGCCCGGGCCGCCTCGGACACGCGCCCCACGGCGCATGGCGCTTTCCTCGGCCCCCTCTGACGAGGGGGCTCCCGGCGAAGCCGGGTGGGGGAGAGACCACGGACGCCGGTCCGCAACGGCATGAATCGCGCGTTGCGCGATGCCGTTTCCCGCGGCCCGCGGGCCGCTCCCGTCTCTCCCTCCGTCATGCTTCGCATGACACCTCCCTCGTCAGAGGGAGGCGACACCGCACCTACGGAACGTCTACGGAAAAACGCACTACAGAAAGGACAACACATACCTATGGCCTGCACCACGATTCTGGTCGGCAAGGACGCGAGCTACGATGGCTCGACCATCATCGCCCGCAACGAGGATTCCGCGAACGGCGAGTTCAATCCGAAGCAGTTCCTCGTCATCAAGCCCGAGGACCAGCCGCGCCGCTACAAGTCCGTCATCTCGCACGTCGAGATCGACCTGCCGGACGATCCGCTGCAGTACACGTCCGTGCCGAACGCGGACCGCAAGGAAGGCATCTGGGGCGAGGCGGGCGTCAACGAGGCGAACGTCGCGATGAGCGCCACCGAAACGCTTACCACGAACGAGCGCGTGCTCGGCGCCGACCCGTTCGTCGAGCGCGTCCCGGCGCACGGCACGCCCGGCGACGCCGACTACGAGCCGGAGATCCCCGGCGGCATCGGCGAGGAGGACTTCCTCACCATCGTCCTGCCGTACGTGAAGACCGCGCGCGAGGGCGTCGCCCGCCTCGGCGCGCTGCTCGAGGAGTACGGCACGTACGAGATGAACGGCACCGCGTTCTCCGACGCGAACGAGATCTGGTGGATGGAGACCGTCGGCGGCCATCATTGGATCGCCAAGCGCGTGCCGGACGAGGCGTACGTGACGATGCCGAACCAGCTCGGCATCGACGAGTTCGACCTCGACGACGCTCTCGGTGACCAGGAGGACCACATGTGTTCCGCCGACCTCGCCGAGTTCATCGAGGAGAACCATCTCGACCTCGCCGTCGAGAACACGACGCCGTTCAACCCGCGCGACGCGTTCGGCTCCCACTCCGACTCCGACCACGTGTACAACACGCCGCGCGCCTGGTGGATGCAGCGCTTCCTCAACCCGTACGACGAGGTGTGGGACGGCGCGGACGCTGACCACGGCCCGGAGAACAACGACATCCCGTGGGCCCGCCAGCCCGAGCGTAAGATCACGATCGAGGACGTCAAGTACGTGCTGTCCGGTCACTACCAGGGCACCCCGTACGATCCGTACGGCAAGCGCGGCGACGAGCACACGCGCCACATGTACCGTCCGATCGGCATCAACCGCCAGAGCCAGCTCGCCGTGCTGCAGATCCGCCCGTACCGTCCGCAGGCGAACCGCGCGATCCAGTGGATGGCGTACGGCTCCAACCCGTTCAACACGCTCGTCCCGTTCTACCCGAACGTGGACGCGACCCCCTCCTACCTCGCCGACACGACGACGCGCGTCACCACCGAGAACTTCTACTGGGCGAACCGCGTGATCGCCGCCCTGTGCGACGGCGCGTTCGCCGACACCGCGAACGCCGTCGAACGCTACCAGCAGAAGACGCTCGCCGCCGGGCATCGTCTCGTCGCCGCCACCGACGAACAGGTCGCGCGGCTGGGTCTCACGGACGCGGAGGCCGCCGCGGAATCCGCCGCCGAAGAGGAGTTCGAGGCGGACAACGTGGACGGCGACGTGCAGCCGCTCGAGCCGGACGCAATCATCGACGCCGTGCGCAACGGCGAGGTGCGCGGGATTCTGGCCGCCGCCAACCAGACCATGGCCGACCAGTTGCGCGTCGAGACCGACAAGCTGCTCGACTCCGTGCTGTACACGCGCTCCATGGCCATGAAGAACGGCTTCCACATGTCCGACTTCTAGGTTCGTCCGGATACGCCCGGCGCAGCCGCCTGCGTGATCAGGTGCTGCGCGTGAGATGCCCGATACGCCGGACAGCGGCCGGAAGAGGCGACGCTCCTCTTCCGGCCGCTGGTGTATGGGGGTGGGGGAGACTCCTGGGGTTCGTCCGGATTCCGGATGCCGTGCGCGAGCGGTTCGGCGGATTGGTATCGTGACGCGCATGAGATGTTGCATGATGATCATGTCATGCGTGATGGCGAGGATCCAGTTCCGCCCGCGCGTGACCGGCGGGCGCGCGTAACGCGGCTCGTCGTCTCCCGTTTCACCGCTGTTGCGGCCCTATGGCCTTTTCCCTATGGCCCTTCGTATGCCTTTCCCACGCCGACGCGTGGCCGTCGGCATGCCATCGATTCAGCGGTTTTCGGCGACCATGTTCGAGCTGTATCCGTGCGCCGTCCGTCGTCATCATCGGACCTCCCGTTCATCGGCATGCGGGAGACGGATACCCAAGGATCGTCATGTCAACCAATACCTCGGACAATACTTCACTTCATACGTCATCCAATACGCCATCATCGGGCTCCCTCAGCCCAACTGACCGCCAGCCGGCGGCCCCATCGCGCGGCACGACCTGGAAACGGCGGGTTACATTGCTGCTGACCGGGCAGACGCTTTCATTGCTGGGGTCGTCGGTCGTGCAATACGCTATCTTCTGGCATCTGGTCATGCGGTCGGATTCCGGTTCGGTCATGGCTGCGGCGATGATCGCCACGTGCCTGCCGCAGGCCGTGGTGTCCATGTTCGGCGGCGTCTGGGCCGACCGGTGGAACCGTAAACTGCTCATCATCCTGCCCGATGCCGTGATCGCGGGTCTCACCGTCCTGCTGGCCGCGGCGTTCGCGACCGGCTGGGCGGATCTTCTGCTGATCATGCTGGTGCTCGCCCTACGGTCGGCGGGAGGTGGCGTGCAGACTCCGGCCGTGCAGTCGTTCATTCCGCAGATCACACCGGAATCCAAGCTGATGCGGGTCAACTCCGTCAACGGGACCCTGCAGTCCGCCAATCAGATTGCCGCGCCCGCGCTGGCCGCCGTATTGGTCAATGTCCTGCCGTTGTGGGCAATCCTGTTCGTCGACGTGACCACGGCTGTCATCGGCATCGGATTCACGGCGTGCATACGCGTCCCCGAATCGGCCGACGTGCAGGAGACCGGCGGCGAGACGGCTGGAGAAACCGTTGCGACCCCCGGCACCACTGCGCGCGTCATCCGAGACCTGCGGGAGGGCTTCGCGTACGCGTGGCGGTCCCGGCGCATCAGAAGCGTCATCCTCGGCAACGCGCTGGTCTGCTTCATCAACGTGGCGCCGATGAACCTCACGTTGCTACTGATCAACCGCGAATACCGGCACGATGACCTGAACCTCGGGTTCGCCGTGCTCTCCAGCACGTCGGACAAACTGGCCGCCAACGAGCTGGCGTGGAGCATCGGCATGATTCTCGGCGGGCTGCTGATGTCGTCCATCGGCGCCAAACGCATCCATGACTGCCTGCGCGCGGTGGCCGTGGGATTCGTGCTGATTGGCATCACCACGGCCGGATTGGGCCTTGCGCCGACGCTGCTCGTGTTCCTGATCATCGACTTCCTGACCGGACTGGCCACGCCGTTGGCCGCATCGCCGGCGTTCACGATGCTCCAACAGGAATCGTCGGAGGACATGCAGGGCCGCGTGTTCGGACTGTTGAACGCGTTCTCCACCTTCGGTACCCCGCTGGGCATGATGGTCTTCGGGCCGCTGTCCGACATGATCGACGTGCGGCTCATCTTCATCATCGGCGGCGTGCTCACCATCCCGCTCGGATGCTGGCTTGGCCATGTGGGCGGCGTCACGAGACATACGGTCTCGGGTAAGGTAGGCGCTTCGCCCGCGGAATCGAGTCTCGGGAATCACGGGTTGTAGGCTATGAAACAATACGTGCCAATGGGTGTGGCATCATTGTGCGCGTTGATTCCGGCATCTTCGGATGCGAGTAGGAGACATAGGAGAACAATGACCACCATCGAAGACTTCACCAGCCAGTATGGTCTGGTCGAGAAGATCGACGCGTTCGGCTACCTCGACTACCTGAAGAAGAACCCCGACGCCCCGCGCAAGCACGGCAAGGTCGTGCTCGTCACGGCGGACACCCCGCTCAAGGCGTCGCGCGGCGAAGGCAAGACCACGACGACCATCGCCCTGATCGACGCGCTCAACGAGCGCGGCATCGACGCGGCCGCCGTGCTGCGCCAGCCGAGCATGGGCATCACCGCCGCCGGTTCCAAGGGCGGCGCGTCCGGCGGCGGCAAGGCCTCCCTGACCCACCCGGAGCTCATCGACTGGGGTCTGTGCGGCGAGATGGGCGCCATCGAGGCGGCCCAGAACCTGCTCGTCTCCTTCGCCGAGAAGGCCGTCGACGAGGGCAAGCTCGACGCGATCCTCGTGCCGCGCGTCTCCGAAGTGCCGTCCCGCTCCCTGCGTTCCATCGCCGTCGACTACGGCAAGGGCGACGTCAAGGAGAAGGTCGTGCTCACCCCGACCTGCGAGCTCATGCAGATCGTCGTGCTGTCCCGTTCGATGGACGAGATCGGCCAGCGCGTCGCGAAGATGATCGCCGGCACGAAGGATGGCAAGGCCGTCACGTTCGGCGAGTTCGTCGACCTGTGGCGCATCACCGGCATCCTCGCCGACGCGGTCAAGCCCGCGAAGACGGAGACCGTCAACGGCTCCCCGGTCTACGTGCACGGCGGCCCGTTCGCCAACGTGTCCATCGGCATCCCGACGCTCGTCTCCGTCGAGATGGCGTGCGCGCTGCACGACGTCGTCATCGTCGAAGCCGGCTACGGCACCGACGCCGGCGCGCAGAAGTGGCTCGACATCGCCTGCCGCGAGTTCGACGCGCAGTGGCCGTCCGCCGCGATCGTCGTGACCCGCGCGTCCACGTGGCGCGACGATCCGGAGCTCTCCTGGCGCTACCCGTTCCACGTGAACCGTCTCGAAGGCCTCGACATCCCGACGTTCCCGCTCATCAACCTGTGGGACGGCGAGGACGACCAGATCCCGGCCCTCAAGGAGACCGCCGCCAAGCTCGAGTTCCGCGATCCGATCATCGGCAACCTGTACCGCGACGGCGGCGAGGCGCTCGCCCCGCAGCTCGACGCGTTCGTCGACGTGCTCACCAACGGCTCGATGCCGGCCCGTCCGCACAGCCACAAGGGCATGTCCGTCATCGAGAACGTGAAGTGGGTCGCCGAGCACGCGTACGGCGTTCCGGCTGACCGCGTCAAGTTCAAGGACGGCTTCCTCGCCTCCCGCGACGAGGCCGTGAAGCTGTGCGAGTCCGCCGGCTTCTCCCTCGCCGATCTCGCGCTGGTCGCGGTCAAGTCCCCGGCGACGATGACCGACAACGACCGCGCCCCGGAGGACGAGCGCACCGTGACCCTGAAGAAGGTCGAAGTGCACGCCGGCGCCGGCCTGGTCCACGTGAACCTCACCACGTCGCTCACCACCCCGATGCCGAAGATCGTCTGACGAACAGTCCGGTGGACTGTTCGTAGCAGCGAGCAGCGATAGCGTCGCGAGCGTCGCAGGACAATAACGAAACCCCGCCACAATGGCGGGGTTTTCCGTCTTCTGTCGCTAGCGGCTCAGAAGTTGCCGCCGTTCCAGCCCCAGTCGGAGGTGGCGGTGTAGCGGATGTACGTGCGGTCCTCGGGGATGCCGAGCTCGCCGTTCAGCGCGGCCATGATGCTCTTGGTGAGCTTCTCCCACGCGGAGCCGGGGATGGCGCCGCGGCCGAACACGTTGACCTCCACGTAGGCGGCCGGCTGGTCGTCGGAGCCGCCGAAGTAGATCGGCATATCATCCTCGAACGGGCACATGAGCCAGCCTTCGGACTTGCCCGGCACGGCGGTGATCGCCTTGCCGTACGCGGCCTTCAGCGCCTCGCGCTGCTCCTTCGTGGTCTTCACGGACACATGGGTATGGATGACGGGCATGATTCCTCCTTGACGGAATATGGTACGATGTACGGCCCCAGTCTAGTTCCCGGATACGCCGCTGAACCAGCCCGCCTTGGACGGGGTGAACTTCAGATTGATCTGCTTGAGCACGGTGTACTCCTTCAACCCGTCGAGACCGCCGTCCACGGTCGTGCCGCTCTGCCCGTGGGGGCTGACCGACATGCCTTGGGTGTCGTCCATATACGTGTTGACCCACATGATGCCCGTGTCCACGCCGGTGCACACGCGCAGCGCCCGGCCCATGTCCGAGGTGAACACGCCGCCGGCGAGACCGTAGCGGGTGTCGTTGGCGAGTCGGATGGCTTCGGCCTCATCCGTGAAGGTCTGCACGGTGAGCACCGGGCCGAAGATCTCCTCCTGCACGATGCGCATGTCCGGAGTGCAGTCCACGAACACGGTCGGTTCGACGAAATATCCCTGCGCGAACTCGCCCTCGGTGATCCGGTGGCCGCCGATGAGTACCTTGGCGCCTTCCTCCCGGCCGATGCGGATGTAGTCCAGCACCCGTTCCATGTGCCGCTTGGAGACCATCGGACCGAACTCGGTGTCCGGATCCATCGGCATGCCGATGCGGATTGCGGGAACGTGTTCCTCAAGCAGGTCCATCACCCGTCGGTAGGCGGTGTCCTGGACCAGCAGTCTCGAACCCGCGACGCACACCTGCCCCTGGCTGAGGAAGACGCCGAACATGAGCCGGTCGACGGCGACGTCCAGATCCGCGTCGTCGAAGATGATGAACGGTGATTTGCCTCCCAGCTCCATCGCATAGCGTTTGACGCTGGTCGCGGACTTCGCGATGATGTCCCTGCCGGTCTCGGTGCCGCCGGTGAAGGTGATCTTGGCCACGTGCTCGTTACGGGCGATGGCGGTGCCGACCTCGGAGCCGGAGCCGAGCACCAGGTTGACGCTGCCTGCGGGGAATCCGGCATCGGCCATGGCCTGGACCATCATCGCCGTGGCGACGGGGGAGAGCGACGACGGTTTGACCACCACCGTATTGCCGGCCGCCAGCGCGGGGGCCATCCCGGCGGCCGTGGTGCCCATCGAATAGTTCCATGGCGCCAGCACTGCGCACACGCCCAGCGGCTCGCGGACGGTCACGGTCATCATGTCGCCGTTCGCGGTGGAGGACCTGCCCTGCAGTTCGTGGACGAGTCCGGCGTAATAGCGGAACGCGCCGCTGGCCGCATACACGTCGTCGTATCTGGTCTCCCGGTATACGCGTCCCACGCTGTTGGTCTCGGCCGTGGCCAGTTCGTCCGCACGCTCCTCGATCAGGTCGGCGGCCTTGAGCATCAGTTCCGCGCGTTCGTCCGTGGCGAGTTCCCGCCATGACGAGCCGGGCCTGAACGCCCGTTCGGCGGCGGCGACGGCCCTGTCCGCATCCTCGGCGGTACCGAGCGTCATCGTCGCCGCCGGGCGGCCGTCGGCGGGGTTGATGATCTGCGCCGTCCTTCCGGACGGGGAATCGATCCACCGTCCATCGATATACATCCTGATGTGGTCCATGCCGTCCTCCGCCTTTCGCTGTTCGCTTTCGCATGACACCCCATGCGTCATAGCCGGTGTCATAGCCATGATAGGCGCGTTGGCGGGCGGTTCCCGAATGGGGAGATTGTTGGCTGACTGGCGGGGGAGCGGCCTTCCGGTCAGATGGATGGTGTTGAATGGCCCCTTGTGAGAAAACTGATCGCACAGCTTATGAAATTCGGCATCGTCGGCGTGATCGCCTTCATCATCGACTGGGGCATCCTCAACATCCTGGTCGGCGTGTTCCACATGCACAACGTGATCGCTGCCACCATCTCGTTCATCATCTCGCTGATCTTCAACTATCTGGCGAGCATGAAGTTCGTGTTCAAGCATCGTGACGACATGGCCCGCTGGATGGAGATCGTCATCTTCGTCGTGGGCGCGGTGATCGGCCTGTTCATGAACGACGCGATCATCTGGATCTCCACCTACGGCATGAACCACGACGCCTACGTCACGCAGCACGCGGAATACCTGCTGCGCACGAACGTCGGCAAGCTGATCGCCACCGCCGTCGTGATGGTGTGGAACTTCCTCATCCGCAAGTGGCTGCTCGACGACACGCACACGAACGCGATGAACCGCCTCAAGTCCGCCGAGAACCGCCTCACCGCCGAACAGCTCGAAGCGAAGTGGCAGAACAGCTTCTCCCACAAGCTCGGCGTCTGGTCTTTGGAGCACACCCCGAAGGGCTGGCCGAAGTAAAGGGCGACGTGCATACGAGGAGGCCTGCGTGATGGACATCCATCACGCAGGCCTTTGTTTTAGGACTCTTGGCCCTCTCTGGTGTGGGGCCGTAGGCAGTCCGTCCATCCTTGGCCCCCTCTGACTGAACCGCACCCTGATTGTTGGACTGAAGTAATTCGGATTCGATGATTGGAGGTGCGGTTTCTCATGTCCGGGAATCGCAGGCGTCGTTATGACGATGGTTTCATGCGG